>JAVBLP010000022.1:0-105755 GCA_031553505.1 Endomicrobiaceae bacterium | reverse complement strand
CTTGTCTCCCAATACTTTCGTTATCGCTGCCGTCAATGTCGTTTTGCCGTGGTCCACGTGCCCTATCGTCCCTATGTTTACGTGCGGTTTACTTCTGTCAAACTTTTCTTTTGCCATTTTACTTCCTCCGATTTTTTTATCCTTTATTTAATTCTTAACTTTTTGGCGATGCTTTTTCCAATATTTTATCAGCAATCTGTTTAGGAACTTCTTCATAGTGAGAGAATTCCATGCTGTAATTTCCCCTGCCTTGCGTTAACGAGCGCAAAGTTGTCGAGTAACCGAACATTTCCGCGAGAGGAACATTAGCCTTGATATGCTGTACTTTGTTTCTTGAATCCATGCTGGAAATTTTTCCGCGCCTTGAATTCAAATCTCCTATAACGTCACCCATGTAATCTTCAGGAACTATAACTTCACATTTCATTATAGGTTCAAGAATTACGGGGTTACCTTTTTTGCAAGCATCCTTAAACGCTATGGAGCCGGCAATCTTAAACGCCATTTCCGATGAGTCAACTTCGTGGAATGAACCGTCTATAAGCGTAACTTTAACGTCAACGACAGGATAACCTGCCAAAGTACCCGAAGTAAGCGCTTCTTTTATTCCTTTATCAACCGCGGGAATATATTCTCTCGGAATGACGCCGCCTACGATTTTGTTTACAAATTCATAGCCTTTACCCGGTTCCTGCGGTTCAACGGTAAGAACAACATGTCCGTACTGTCCGCGTCCGCCGGTCTGCCTGATATATTTTGATTCCGCTTCTGTTTTTTTCTTTATCGTTTCACGGTATGCAACCTGGGGCCTGCCTACGTTTGCCTGGACATTGAACTCTCTTTTCATTCTGTCTACAAGAACTTCAAGATGGAGTTCGCCCATTCCGGCGATAATCGTCTGATTTGTTTCTTCGTTAGTTCTGACCCTGAAAGTAGGATCTTCTTCGGCAAGCCTGCCTAAAGCTATTCCAAGCCTTTCTTCGTCAGCTTTTGATTTCGGTTCGATCGCAACGTCTATAACAGGTTCCGGAAAAGTCATCGACTCAAGAACTATAGGATTTTCTTCATCGCAAAGTGTGTCGCCTGTAGTTGTATTTTTAAGGCCAACAGCAGCGGCAATATCGCCCGCGTAAACAACTTTAACTTCTTCTCTGTTATTTGAATGCATACGGACTATACGTGAAATTCTTTCTTTATTATTTTTTGCAGGGTTATAAACATACGAGCCGCTTTCGAGCGTTCCGGAATAAACCCTGAAGTATGTAAGCTTTCCTACATAAGGGTCAGCCTGAATTTTAAATGCCAAAGCGCTGAAAGGCGCTTTATCGTCAACCGGCCTTTCGGCAGGTTCGCCCGTTAAAGGATTTTCACCTTTAAAAGCTTTTCTGTCAAGAGGTGAAGGAAGATAATCGCATACCGCGTCAAGCATAGGCTGTACGCCCTTATTTTTAAATGACGTTCCGCAGAATACAGGAATAAGCTTTATCTGAAGCGTAGCATTTCTAATCGCGGCTTTTATCTGGGCCATAGTAGATTCTTTGCCTTCCATAAAGTTGCTCATAACTTCATCGCTGTAATCAGCAATAAGTTCAATCATCTGAGCTCTCATTTCTTCGGCTTTTGCTTTTAAATCCGCAGGAATGTCAACAATACTAAATTTTGCGCCGAGTTCTTCTCCGTGCCATATATACGCTTTCATCTGTACTATGTCAACCATCCCTTCAAATGTAGCCTCCGAACCTATCGGAATCTGCAAAGGAAGAGGCGTCGCGCCTAATTTTTCTCTTATATCATCGACAACCATAAAATAATCAGCGCCGATTTTATCCATTTTGTTTGAAAAAACGATTCTTGGAACATTATATTTATCAGCCTGTCTCCAAACAGTTTCAGACTGAGGCTCTACTCCGTTACCAGAGTCAAAAACCACAACAGCGCCGTCAAGAATCCTGAGAGATCTTTCAACTTCTACCGTAAAGTCAACGTGGCCGGGGGTGTCGATAATGTTAAACTGCATATCCTGCCATTTGCACGTAGTCGCAGCAGACGTAATTGTTATCCCTCTTTCTCTTTCCTGCTCCATCCAGTCCATAGTAGCGGCGCCTTCATGCACTTCGCCGATTTTATGGGTTTTTCCCGTATAATACAGGATTCTTTCTGATGTTGTCGTTTTGCCGGCATCTATATGAGCGGCAATTCCAAAGTTTCTGATTTTGTTTAACGAAAATTCTCTAGCCATTTTTTTAAACCTTTTATCTTAAAATTTTTTACCATCTATAATGGGCAAACGCTTTATTTGCTTCTGCCATTTTGTGCGTATCTTCTCTTTTCTTCATGCAGGCGCCTTCTTTCTTGCTGCCGTCAATTATTTCCTGCGCGAGTTTTTCGCACATTGGTCTGCCGGTTTTGCTTCTTGCTATTTCTATAAGCCAGTTTATGGCAAGCGTAATAGAACGGACCATTGGCACTTCCATAGGAACCTGATACGTAGCTCCGCCGACTCTGCGCGGCCTTACTTCAAGCAAAGGCCTGATATTTTCTATAGCCCTGTTAAAAACCGACACAGGATCTTCGCCAGTTTTTTCCTTTATTATGTCAAAAGAATCATACATTATCGATTCCGCTGTGCTTTTTTTGCCTTCAAAGTTAAGTTTGCTTATAAATCTCGCGACTATGACTGAACCAAACTTTGAATCTCCGTCCGGCAAACCTCTTTTTTCTCTTGGTTTTAACGCTTTGCGTGGCATTACTGATACCTCTTTTATTTTTATCTATTTGGAATTACAAAATTTGCGCCTTATATTTAACGGCGCATCATATATTTTATACTATTTCGCAGCTGCTTTTGCTTTTTTGGCTCCGTATTTGCTTCTGGACTGCTTGCGGCCGTCTACGCCGGTAGTGTCAAGAGTACCCCTGACAATATGGTAACGGACTCCTGGCAAATCTTTTACACGACCGCCGCGGATAAGAACAAGTGAATGTTCCTGAAGGTTATGGCCTACACCCGGTATGTATGAAGAAACTTCATATCCAGATGTCAGCCTTACTCTTGCGACTTTTCTCAAAGCGGAGTTAGGTTTTTTAGGAGTGGACGTATAAACTCTTGTACAAACCCCTCTTCTCTGCGGGCAATCTTTAAGCGCAGGCGATTTTGTTTTTCTTGTTACGTCTTTTCTTCCGTTTGCAATCAACTGATTAATCGTTGGCATTTTACTTTCCTTACAATATAGATTATTTATTTTTTCCTGTCGTTTCAGGAGCTTTAAGACCAGTTCCTGCAGGTATCAAATGTCCTATTGAAACATTTTCTTTCAATCCTCTCAAGGTGTCAACCTGGCCTGAAACAGCAGCTTCAGTCAAAATTCTGGTTGTTTCCTGGAAAGACGCAGCAGAAATAAACGAGTCTGAGGACAATGAGGCCTTTGTAATTCCAAGGAGAATCGGATGCGCCGCGGGCGGCTTTCCGCTTCTTCCTTTAACAGCCTTTCTGTCTGTTTCATATTTGTATCTAGAAACGATTTCGCCGTTAAGGAATCTGCTGTCTCCTGAATCCGTAATTCTTACATTGGACAGCATCTGCCTCACTATTATTTCAATATGTTTATCGTTTATCGTAACGCCCTGAAGCCTGTAAACCTGCTGAATTTCATTAACAAGATATTCCTGAACTTCTTTAGGACCCTTAACTTTAAGAATATCATGCGGATTTACCGCTCCGTCTGAAAGCGCTTCGCCTTCTCTGACTCTGTCGCCTTCATAAACAACAAGATGGCGTCCAAGCGGAATCAAATAATCCTTTTTCATCTTTGTTTCGGGATTTTCAATTTCTACTTTTACGCTGCCTTTCGCCGTAGGTCCGCCTAAATGGACTATGCCGTCAATTTCTGAAACGACTGCGGCGTTTTTCGGCCTGCGGCCTTCAAAAAGTTCCGCAACTCTCGGCAAACCGCCGGTGATGTCTCTTGATTTAGAAACTTCCTGCGGTATTTTCGCCAAAACGTCGCCGGCTTTTATTTTGTTGCCGTCATGAACTACGAGCGTAGTGTCAACCGGCAACGGATATTCAGCAACAGTTTTTCCGTCTTTTTTAACGACTATTTTCGGACTCTTTCTGTCAGCCGGATGCTCGATAATCACTCTTTCGATCTGCCCGGTTATTTTTGATTTTTCTTTCTGCAAAGTTACGCCGTCTTTAACGTCAACGAACTGTATAGTCCCGTCAAATTCCGATATAATCGGCTTGGAATGCGGATCCCACTTCGCTATTAAGACGTTTTTCTTCATTCCGGTAGCAGCGTCATTTTTTATTTCAATTTTCTGCCCATCCTGAACTTCAATTACCGCTCCGTAAGGTATCTGGTACACCTGTCTGCGGTGAACAGGGAATTCCGTATATACAAGTTCTGTATTTCTGCTGAGAACTATGATTTCCCCGTCTTTATTTTTAATAGTTTTTAAATTGTAATAATCTGCCGTACCGTTGTTTTCGGCATAAATTTCCGAACGCTGGACAACGCGGCTCGCGGCTCCGCCGATATGAAATGTACGCAGCGTAAGCTGGGTACCGGGCTCGCCAATTGACTGTGCGGCAATAATACCTACGGCTTCGCCGACTTCAACCATTTTGCCCGTTCCGGGATTTACGCCGTAGCATTTCGCGCAAACGCCGTGTTCCGCCTCGCATGTCAAAACGCTCCTGATACCGATTTTATCAATTCCGGCTTCAACAAGCTTCTGCGCTTTTTCAGGAGTAATAAGCTCTCCTCTCTTAACAATGAGTTCGTCATGAACAATGTCCACAACGTTATCAAGAGCTATTCTTCCGACTACGCGCTCATCTATCTTTTCGACAACTTCATCACCGCTCTGAAGCGTTCCAATAAATACGCCGTTAACGGTTTTGCAGTCCGCTTCCCTGACAACGACGTCATGGGCAACGTCAATAAGTCTTCTTGTAAGGTATCCGGCTTCTGCCGTTTTCAACGCGGTATCAGCCAACCCTTTACGTCCGCCGTGAGTAGATATAAAGTATTCCAAAACCGTCAGGCCTTCCCTGAAGTTTGAAATAATAGGAGTTTCAATAATTTCACCGACTCCGCCGGTAAGCTTCTTCTGGGGTTTCGCCATAAGTCCGCGCATACCCGCAAGCTGCCTTACCTGCTGCCTTGAACCTCTTGCGCCCGAATCAGCCATCATAAATATTGAATTGAAACGATTTTCGCCTTTTTTAATAGGCTCGGTTTCTTCTTTTCTCATTTCATCAAACATTATGTCGGCAACTTCATCGGTCACCCTGGTCCAGATGTCGATTATTTTATTATAACGTTCTGATTCGGTTATCAAGCCGAGTTTTGCCTGTTTTTCGATTTCTTTTATTTTCACTTTCGCTTCTTTAACCATTTTCTCTTTTTTAGGCGGAACTTTCATTTCGTCTATAGAAATAGATACGCCGGCCAAAGTCGCGTATTTATAGCCCATCTTTTTTATTTCGTCCAAAAGAACGACAGTTCTGAACTGCCCAAGCTCTTTATAGCATCTGTCAACGAGAGCGCCAAGCTCTTTTTTAGTCATACTTTTGTTCTGGTATCCCAAAGAGTATGAGCCGTCATCATTTTTTGGAAGCTGTTCGTTGAAAATAATTCTTCCGACAGTTGTATAGTTCATCACTTCTTTACCGTCATCTGACTTATAATTCTTCCATTTTGAAATGTCAGACTGTTCGGCATCTTTAAGCTTTTCGTCTCTTATATTAGTTAAGCCGACAACTTTTATCCTTGCCTGCAAATCTATTTTCTTTGACTGGTAAGCGCTTATAATTTCGCTGACGGATGAAAAAATCTTCCCTTCTCCGGCAACTCCTATTTTTTCTTTAGTCAAAAAGCAGCTTCCCAAAACCATATCTTGAGAAGGAACGGCAATAGGCTTTCCCGAAGCAGGCGATAAAATATTTTTTGTCGCCATCATCAAAACCTTTGCCTCCATCTGAGCTTCAAGAGAAATCGGCAAATGCACAGCCATCTGGTCTCCGTCAAAGTCTGCGTTGAACGCGGCGCAAGTCAACGGATGAAGCTGTATTGACTTACCTTCAACAAGCACAGGCTCAAAAGCCTGAATTCCAAGCCTGTGAAGCGTAGGAGCTCTGTTTAAAAGAACAGGGTGGCTCTTTGTTACTTTTTCAAGTATATTCCAAACCTTCGCATCGCCTCTTTCAAGCATCCTTCTTGCAGATTTAAGCGTTGCGTTTTCCTGTTTTATAAGTTCTTTTATAATAAACGGCTTGAAAAGTTCCAAAGCCATTTCTTTAGGAAGTCCGCACTGGTTAAGTTTAAGGTTAGGACCTACAACGATAACGCTTCTTCCGGAATAGTCAACTCTTTTTCCAAGAAGGTTTTGTCTGAAACGACCTTGTTTTCCTTTCAATGTGTCTGAAAGCGACTTTAAAGGCCTGTTTCCAGCGCCTGTTACAGGTCTTGTTCTCGAATCATTGTCTATCAAAGCGTCAACAGCTTCCTGCAAAAGCCTTTTTTCATTATTTATCATAACAGCAGGTGCCTTGAGCTGCTCAATATGGCGCAATCTGTTATTTCTGTTTATTATTCTTCTGTACAAATCGTTCAAATCCGAAGTCGCAAAACGACCGCCGTCCAAAGCAACCAAAGGCCTTAAATCCGGCGGTATAACAGGCAAAGTTGTAAGGATCATCCACTCTGGCCTTGTTTCCGATTCAAGAAAACCTTCAACTACCCTGAGCTTTCTTATAAGTCTTGCTCTTTCGGCGTCTGATTTTGTCTTTTTTATTTCTATATGTATATTTTTCGCTTCTTCATCAAGCTTAATTTCTTCTAAAAGTTTTCTGACAGCGGCAGCGCCGATATCAACTTTTAAATTATCGCCAAAGCCGTTTTGCAGATTTTTTATGTCGCTTTCTTCCAAAATAACGGCATTTTCAGGTTTTGAGAAGTTTTTCATAAACGGTATTTCGTTTCTTGAAACTTCAATTCTGAGATGGCCTTCAAATTTTTTAAGTTTTTCAGGGTTTTTTCTCAAATCACTGAAAATCTTGTCTTTATCGATATCAAAAAACTCTACCCTAAGCTTTTTATCAGGTTCGCCGATTGACACGGTTTCGCCTTTTTCAAAGTTTTCGGCAAGAATTTTTTTAATTTCACTGCGCTGCGATGAGTCTAAATCGCCATAGTAGTAAACGCTATGGGACTTAAAATAACACTTATAATATATGTCGCCTTTTTCTATATTTGCAGCAATATTTTTCGCAGCTTCATCGGATGACATGCCGGCTTGGTCCGCCTGGTGTTTAACCATGGACTTCAATTGCTTAAGCGCTTTCTTTTCATCGCTGTCCAAAGTTATTTCTTCGGCGACTATTCCGTCAAAAATCTGTTTAAACTCTTCTTTAACGACAGGGCTGTTAATGCCGTATTTAAACAGGTCGAATTCTTCTTCTTTTAAAAGCATACCTTTTTCTACAAAAGAAGAAACTACCGCGCGGTCTTTCAGGTTTTCCGTAACAACGTACTTTGTATAGTAAATTACCTTTTCAAGGTCAGAAATTTTCATATTGAGCAAAATTCCGATTCTTGAAGGCGGCTTTCTCAAAAACCACAAATGCGCGACAGGAACTGCCAAATCAATATGTCCGAATCTTTCCCTTCTTACCTTTGACTCGGTCACTTCAACTCCGCATCTGTCGCAAACTGTGCCTTTGTGCTTGATGTACTTATATTTTCCGCAATGGCATTCCCAGTCCTTTGTAGGTCCGAAAATCCTGTCGCAGAACAAACCGTCTCTCTCCGGTTTAAAAGTCCTGTAATTTATTGTTTCGGGCTTCTTTACTTCGCCGAAAGACCATGATTTTATCTGGTCAGGACTTGCAACTGTAACTTTAACGGCGTCAAAATTTGAAAAATTAAGACCGCCTGTTTTTTTCTTTTGGTTTTGAAAGTTTATTTTGCTCATTTTTTATTATTGACACCCTTCGTTTTTTCTTGTTTATCCGCGTCAGCAGCTTCGTTTAAAAGCTCGACATTAAGCCCCAATGCTTTCAATTCGCTTACTAATACCTTGAAAGACTCCGGGACGCCCGGTTCGGATATCGACTCACCTCTGATGATTGAGTCATACATCTTAACTCTTCCATCAACATCATCGGATTTTACCGTCAAAAACTCCTGCAAAATGTGCGCAGCTCCGTATCCTTCAACGGCCCACACTTCCATTTCCCCGAATCTTTGTCCTCCGAACTGCGCTTTTCCGCCCAAAGGCTGGCGCGTAATCAGCGAATACGGTCCGGTGGATCTTGCGTGCATCTTATCTTCAACAAGATGGTTCAACTTCATTATGTACATTATGCCGATTGTAACCTTTTCCATGAAAGGCTCGCCTGTTCTGCCGTCATAAAGCGTGATTTTGCAGTCATTTGTCGGCAAGCATTCGGAAGCATATTTACTTAAAGCGTCTTCAAGTTCTTTACCTTTGATGCCTCTGGCAGAAAGGTCTTTCTTTTTATTGCTCAATATTTGCTGTTTTGCTTTTTCAACATAATCTTTTATCTCTTCTTCATTCGCGCCGTCAAATACAGGTGTAATCATCTGCGTATTAAGTTCTTTGCCTGCCCAGCCTAACATAATTTCCAAAAGCTGGCCTACATTCATACGAGAAGGAATTGCAAGAGGAGACAAAACCGCGTCTACTGGCGTTCCGTCCGGAAGCCTTGGCATATCTTCAACCGGAAGAATTCTGGCAACAATGCCTTTGTTTCCGTGTCTTCCGGCAAGCTTGTCGCCAACCTGGACTTTAAGTTTTGCGGCAATATAGACTTTAACTATTTTATTTACTGAAACAGGCAATTCGTCGCCTTTTTTAAATCTTTCTTTTTCCGCTTCGTAATTCTGTTTCAAAATTTCTTCTTTTTTGGCAAACAAAGCTTCTATTTTTGAAGCTTCTGCTTTTTTGGAATTCGCAAGAAGTTCTTTTTTATCCCTGCGGAGTTTTGATTTTGCCGCATCATAAATATCATGCATCTCTTCTTGTTTTTTCTTCTTTTCTTTATCGGTAAGTTTCTCAAGCCTTACGAAAGTCCTTACTCCGATAACTTTACCGGATACTCCGGGCGGAACTCTGAGAGAAGCATCCTGCACATCTTCGGCTTTTTTGCCGAAAAGCACTCTTAAAAGCCTTTCTTCAGGAGTTGTCTGCTGCTCGCCTTTGGGAGCAGTTTTTCCTACGAGTATATCGCCTCTTTGTACCATCGATCCGACTTTGATAACTCCGTCTTCATCAAGGTTTAAAAGGTCTTCCGAACCTACGTTCGGGATATCTTTTGTTATTTCTTCAGGCCTGCCTTTTGTTTCCCTGGCTTCAGTCTGAAATTCTCTTATATGGACTGATGTAAACCTGTCACCCTGTATAAGCTTTTCCGATAAAAGCATAGCGTCTTCAAAGTTGTAACCGTCCCAGGGCATGTATGCTATGAGAAGGTTCTGGCCTAAAGCAAGCTGTCCGTCTTTGGTAGCCGGGCCGTCAGCAATTATTTCGCCTTTCTTAACTGTATCGCCTACGGTTACTAAAGGTTTCTGGTCTATGCATGTGTCCTGGTTGGAACGGGCATATTTTCTTAAATTATATACTTCAATGTCTCCGCCTTTGGAATGAACCAAAATCTCATCAGCGGAAACTGACATAACTTCGCCGTCTGCCTTTGAAACAACAACAACGCCTGAATCTCTTGCGACTTTTTCCTCAATGCCGGTGGAAACCAATGGCACCTCGGTAACAAGCAAGGGAACTCCCTGGCGCTGCATGTTGCAACCCATCAATGCGCGGTTTGCGTCATCATGTTCCAAAAACGGAATGAGAGCCGCTGAAACCGATATAACCTGCATCGGGGATATATCCATAAACTCCACTTTATTCGGAGTCTGAAATATAAAAGAATCCCATCTTCTTCCGTGAACGGAATCAGATACAATTTTGCCTTTATCGTCAAGCTGCGTATTTGCCTGCGCGACAAAAAATTCGTCTTCTTTATCGGCAGTTAAGTATTCAATTTTATCGGTCGCTTTACCGTCTTCAACTTTTTTATACGGAGTTTCAATTAAACCGTACGGGTTTACTCTTGCAAATGTCGCAAGAGACGTTATCAAGCCGATATTAGGCCCTTCAGGAGTTTCAATAGGGCATATGCGGCCGTAGTGGGTATGATGAACGTCACGGACTTCAAAGCCTGCTCTTTTTCTATTAAGGCCTCCGGGTCCGAGAGCGGAAAGCCTTCTCTTATGCGTAAGTTCAGCCAGCGGGTTTATTTGGTCCATAAACTGCGAAAGCTGTGACGTACCGAAGAACTTTCTTATCTGTGCCACAAACTGCGTAATATTTGTAAGAGAACGCGGAGTAACATTTGCTTTATCCTGGTTATTCATATGTTCTTTAACAAGTCTTGCCATTTGGACAAGCCCTATTCTTATCTGGTTTTCAAGCAATTCGCCTACCGAACGCACGCGCCTGTTGCCGAGATGGTCGATATCATCCAAACCTATTTTTATGGAAAGCTTGCCTTCTTTAAACTCACTTTCGCCGTTATAAAGCATAAGCAAATACTTTAAAGTGGCAACAACATCTTCCCTTGTTAATGTTCTCTTATTTTCAGAAGGAATATTGAGTTTAAAATTTTTTGTGTAATATTCAAATATAGGGGCAAGTTTCTTAAGAATTTTATATCTTCCGACTGTAGTTAAATCATATCTTCTGACGGATTTAAAAAGAAGCTCTTCAAGAAACCCCTGAGCTCTTTCCTGCATTATAAATTCCTGCGTTTTCAAAACCCTATATATGTGGTTTACTGCTTCTTTCTGGCTTTTTATTGAATCTTTTTTCAAAGTTAAAAGAATTGAGGCGTCCTTAAGAACGTTTACATTAGTAAATCCTTTTGCCTGAAGCTTTTTTACAAGCTCTTCCTTTAATTCTTTTCCTGCGTCAGCGATAATTTCGCCTGTGGCTTTATCATAAATGTCTTCAGCAATATACTCATTTGCCAAAGATGTCAGTGAAGCGTCGAGCGAAACTTCTTTAACTTCCCTGAAAAGACCTAAAATTTCCTCATCGGTTTCAAAGCCGAGAGCTCTTAAAAAAGTAGTCGCAAATATTTTTCTTTTACGGTCTATCCTGACATACAAAATGCCGTTCTGGTCAAATTCAAACTCAACCCACGCACCCCTGTACGGTATTATCCTTGCAAAATATAACGGTTTACCGAGAACTGTAACTCTTTTTTCCTCATCCTCTTCAAAAATTACGCCCGGTGAACGGTGAATCTGGCTGACTACAACTCTTTCCGCTCCGTTAATAATAAATGTCGCGGTATCTGTCATCAAAGGAATATCGCCGAAATAAACTTCCTGTTCGGACAATTCTTTTTCCTTGCCGTCTTCTTTTCTGTGCATCAATCTGAGTTTCACTTTTAAAGGAAGCGCGTAAGTTGCATCTCTTGCTATGGATTCTTCGACAGAGTATTTAGGCTCGCCAAAAGAATAAGAAACATATTCCAAAACCAAACTCTCATCTGAATTTGTTAAAGGAAATATGTCTCTGAATGCGCCTTCAAGACCCTGCAATTTTCTTTTTTCGGGAGAAGTTTCTCTTTGCAAAAATTCCGCAAAAGAATCCTTCTGCATTTTCAAAAGAAGCGGCGGATCTATAGGAGCTCCGATCTGTCCAAAATTTACTTTATTCATATATTTGAACCTGCTTTTTTATTTATATATATAAATGACAAATAAATATTTATTATACTTAATAAATACCTTTTGTCAACAGACACAAAACATCATTGCTGACCCTTGCACGCAAGCTTCCGCGCTTATTTCGCATTGGCTTTTAGTACAAGGACTCAGCAATTGATTATAAGTTTTTAATATCTTTTCGTGCTTACTTAAGCTCAACAGTTGCACCTGCTTCAACAAGCTTCTTCTTCATTTCTTCAGCTTCAGCTTTTGCAACGTTTTCTTTTACTGTTTTAGGAGCACCGTCAACAAGATCTTTCGCTTCTTTCAAGCCAAGACCCGTAAGTTCTCTTACAACTTTAATAACATTTATTTTATTTGCGCCGGAGTTTGCAAGAACGACGTTAAATTCGTCTTTTTCAACTGCCGCTGCCGCTGCGCCTGCTGCAGGAGCTGCTGCTACTGCTACCGGTGCTGCTGCTGATACTCCAAACTTTTCTTCCAACGCTTTTACGAGCTCTGAAAGTTCAATTACCGACATCGATGAGATTGCTTCAATTAACTGGTCTTTTGACAATGCTGACATTTTACTATCCTCCGTTATTTTAACGTTTTTTACGTTTTTATATTATTAGGCATTAGCCTGTTTTTTACTTATCGCATCCAAAACTGTTACAAGTCCTCTGACATTGGCAGCCAAAACATTAACAAATCCGCTGATAGGCGCATTCATACTGCCAAGCATTTTTGCTATCAAAACTTCTTTTGACGGCAGGCTTGAAAGCTGTTCGACGGTAGCTGCATCAACGAATTTCCCTTCAAAATATGCTGCTTTTACTTTTAATTTTGCATGATCTTTTGCAAAATCCATAACAACTTTTGCGGGAGATACTAAATCCCCGTTTTCGATAACTAAAGCAATAGGGCCTGCAAAGTTATTACCGGCTTCTATACCGGCTTCTTTGAGTGCAATTTCACTCAAGGTGTTCTTAACAACAGCGTATTCGCTGTCATGAGAGCGGAGCTTGCTGCGAAGTTCTGAAATCTCTTCCACTGAAAGACCGTGATATTCTGTCAATATCATGCCTTTCATGGCTTTGAACTTTTCAGTTAAGCCTTTAACCGCCTGTTGGTTTTTTAAATTTGGCATTTTATTACTCCTGTATAACTTCTTCGACTTTTATTTAATATTTTAGCCCATAACTCTTTTTGCAATTTACCGGTTAAAACATCAAACAATTTCAGATAAAAAAAACTTCTCGCGAGAGAAGTTTTAAATTAAAATAATTTATTCTTCGTCTCGGCAAGATAGAATGAATCCTTTTAATGCTTGCGCATCTTGCTGTCTTTGACTTTTTATTACCTGCTAAATTTAAAATGAACTAATAAACAATGTTTGAGAATTATAACACAAAATAAAAAACATGTCAAGCGTATCAGGATGGCATTTTTTCATTAATCAATTCTGTGATTTGCAAAGCCTGTTCACTGTCACCCTGCAGTTCATAAACCTGCCGTATTCTTGACAATACCGCGACATTATTAAACTCTGTCTCTTTCGCAATAAAAGAAAGAACTTGCATAGCATCATAAAAAGCACTTCTTCTTACAAGAGCGTCAGCGTAATATAGAAATGGCAAAAGTTTTGATTGCGAAACTTCGTTTATCACGCTGTTCCACATGGACAAATCATCCTTATAAACATACTCGCGCTTTACAGTTACGCAAGATGATAAAATAATTAAAAACAGTATTGCAAAAATCGCAATTTTCTTTTGTTTAATTCTGTTAATAAAACAAAATATTAAAATCAAAACAAAGAAAAAACACGTATACATACGGTTACCTTGAAACATAATTCTAGCAACTGCAATACTTGGAAGAAAAAACATTAAAATTGCGGCAATATAAAAAATATTTTGTTTTATTGCGCTTTTATCTGCCCTATAAAAAACTGTAAAGACGATTATCAGTAATGACAATATTCCAAGGATAATAATTTTCAGCCCGGCATGTTCAGCTACCGGTGCCCTGACAAAGATAACAGCAGAAACCATATCCAATAATGTTAAAACGCCCTGAAATAATTCCACACCGCCTTCAAATCTCAACATATTTGATTGTCCGCTTACGGAATATCTCATAATAAAAAAAACTGCAAGCGCCACAATCCATAAAACCCAAACAAATGAACTTATTTTCTTAAAACTGTCCCGATTTAATAAATAATACAAAAGCATTAGAGGGACAATTGCTATTGCTGATTCTTTTGTAAATAAACAGCACATCAAAAACAAAACATGAAAAAACAAAAAATGCCAATTTTTAGTACGCAGATACTCTATAAAAAAAGCAAAGCACGGAATAAAAAACATAAGCAACAAGGTATCATTACGCCCCGGAATCCATGCAACAGCTTGCAAGGCAATAGGATGCGCCGCAAATAAAAGTGCAGCCAATAAGGAAATGCCCGAATCAAACGACAAGTATCTCCTAAAAAAAAAGAGCACTAAAACAGAACAAACAGAATGAAAAATTACGTTTGTAAAATGTGCAAACCCTGCCTGAGAAACACTTACAGAAAACGTTTCCAATACTTTTATAATTTTATAATCGACTATAAAAGATATAGAAAGCATAGGCCTATAGTAAAAAATATAACTATAGGTGCTAAAATAAACATCATTAACAAAAGCACTGGAAACCGCATAAGGCTGTTGATAAAATGGTGATAAATTTTGAACAAGTTTTACATCATCATGATGGGTAAATTCATAATTCAAAGTAGGGGCATATAATGCAAATGCAAATAAAAACACAAATACATAAGCGGCAATAGTATTTTTTTTACTTTTAAACATAAATGGCATTTTTCCTCACAAACTTGATCCTTTAACTGAAAAAAGCATACATGTTGTTTAAAACATGTATGCTTTTCAATATTTAATCCGGCAGCGACCTACTCTCCCGGGACCCTGCGGTCCAAGTACCATCGGCCCTAATGGGCTTAACTTCCGTGTTCGGAATGAGAACGGGTGTGACACCATTGGAATAACCACCGGAAATAATTTTCAATTAAAGAACACATTAAATAACTTAACAGGTAAACAGCTATACATCAAAATTCACATAAAGATTAGAAAATGTGACCAAGCCGAACGGGCAATTAGTAATGGTTAGCTGCATGCATTACTGCACTTCCACTTCCATCCTATCAAACTCATAGTCTATAAGTGCCCTTCAGGGAAACCTTATCTTGAGGTGAGTTTCACACTTATATGCTTTCAGTGTTTATCTCGTCCGTATATGGCTACTCGGCAATGCTCCTGGCGGAACAACCGAAACACCAGAGGTACGTTCATTCCGGTCCTCTCGTACTAAGAACGAGTCCTCTCAAGTTTCCTGCGCCCACGGTAGATAGAGACCGTACTGTCTCACGACGTACTGAACCCAGCTCACGTACCTCTTTAATTGGCGAACAGCCAAACCCTTGGGACCTACTCCAGCCCCAGGATGAGATGAGCCGACATCGAGGTGCCAAACTCTTTCGTCGATATGGACTCTTGGAAAGAATAAGCCTGTTATCCCCGGGGTAGCTTTTATCCGTTGAGCGACGGCAATTCCACACTGAACCGCCGGATCACTAGTTCCTGCTTTCGCATCTGCTCGACTTGTAGGTCTTGCAGTTAAGCACCCTTCTGCACTTGCACTCTATAGACCATTTCTATTGGTCCTGAGGGTACCTTTGAACGCCTCCGTTACCATTTAGGAGGCAACCGCCCCAGTTAAACTGCCCACCTAACCATGTCCTCCCTGTTGATTCAAACACAGGAGTTAGAACCACAAAACTAAAAGGGTGGTATTTCACATTGTCCCTCCACACAGCCCAAAAGCCATGCTTCAAAGGGTCCCACCTATTCTACGCATTTACCTTCGTAATTCAAGGCTAAGATACAGTAAAGCTCCACGGGGTCTTTTCGTCTAGCCGCAGGCAACCCGCGTCTTCACGGGTACCACAATTTCGCCGAGTCTTTCGTTGAGACAGTGCCCTCTTTGTTACGCCATTCGTGCAGGTCGGAACTTACCCGACAAGGAATTTCGCTACCTTAGGACCGTTATAGTTACGGCCGCCGTTTACTGGGGCTTAAGTTCAGAGCTTCGCCTTGCGGCTAACCCCTCCCCTTGACCTTCCAGCACCGGGCAGGCGTCAGACCCTATACATCATCTTGTGATTTCAGCAGAGTCCTGTGTTTTTGTTAAACAGTCACGAGGGCCATTTCACTGCGACCTATGTTGCCATAGGCACCCCTTATCCCGAAGTTACGGGGCTAATATGCCGAGTTCCTAAACGAAAGTTATCTCGCGCGCCTTAGGATTTTCACCCCATCTACCTGTGTCGGTTTGCGGTACGTTTACCTCTAGAACAGGTGTCCAGGTTTTTCTTGGCTCCCCATACAGTCAGTTCCCTGAGTTACCTCAAGTCCTCCCCCTTGCGGGGCAACATCCACTTCCAATCGGATGATGACCTACTGAAAAGCGTAGCTGAACACATTTAACGCACTAAAGATAGTTCCGGAATATTAACCGGATACCCATCGCCTACGGCTTTCGCCCTCGGCTTAGGATCGACTGACCCTGAGCAGACGAACTTTACTCAAGGAAACCTTAGATTTTCGGCGGAGAAGATTTTCACTTCTCTTATCGCTACTTATTCCGACATCCTCACTTCCCACAACTCCAGCACTCCTTACGGTATGCCTTCAGCGTAATGGGAACGCTCCTCTACCACTCTATATTGCTATAGAATCCATAATTTCGGTAATATGCTTGAGCCCCGGGTGTCTTCGGCGCAGAATCACTTGACTAGTGAGCTGTTACGCACTCTTTAAAGGATGGCTGCTTCTAAGCCAACCTCCTAGCTGTCTAAGAAATTCCACATCCTTTACCACTTAGCATATATTTTGGGACCTTAATTGATGGTCTGGGCTGTTTCCCTTTTGCACGTGAAGCTTATCCCACACGTACTGACTCCAGTGTAATACATCAAAGAATTCGGAGTTTGATTAATGTCGCAAAGTGGGTTACACCCGCTAAACTATTCAGTGCTCTACCTCTCTGACTTAACGCACCAGGCTAGCCCTAAAGCTATTTCGAGGAGAACCAGCTATCACCAAGTTAGATTGGCCTTTCACCCCTATACCCAGCTCATGTAAGAGCTTTTCAACGCTCGACACTTCGGGCCTCCGTCTCCGGTTAAAGAGACTTCACCCTGTCCAGGCATAGATCACTTGGCTTCGGGTCTAATGATAGGTACTATTCGCCCTTTCAGACTTGCTTTCGCTACGGCTGCTTAATATGCGTTAACATAATAATTAACCTCGCACCTACCAATAACTCGCCGGATCATTCTTCAACAGGCACGTTCTCAGGCATTGCGGTCACCGAAGTTTCCGCCATAACCCTCGAACTGCTTGTATGCATACAGTTTCAGGTTCTATTTCACTCCGCTCCCGCGGTTCTTTTCGCCTTTCCCTCACGGTACTGGTTCACTATCGGTCTAAGACTTGTATTTAGCCTTGGAGGGTGGTCCCCCCGGATTCCCACCGGATTTCACGTGTCCGATGGTACTTAGGATACCGCTTCGAGTCAAAAAACTTTCGCTTACAGGACTTTCACCTTCTTTGGTCGGATTTTCCAAACCGTTCGACTAGTTTTCTGATTGGTAACTCTACTTACGCGGTCCTGCAACCCCAGTGTGTAAACACACTGGTTTAGGCTTCACCGATTTCGCTCGCCACTACTTTCGGTATACTCGGTTGATTTCTTTTCCTCCAGGTACTGAGATGTTTCACTTCCCTGGGTTGCCTTCCTTTCGGATAATATGAATTACTTCATACTGGGTTACCCCATTCGGATATCGCCGGATCAAAGGTTGTTTGCACCTCCCCGACGCTTAACGCAGCTTACCACGTCCTTCATCGACAGTCTTAGCCAAGGCATTCGCTATATGCACTTAGTAGCTTGGTCACATTATCTAATCTCGTTTCTTGTGAAAGAAACGTTAAATATGACTTACAAAATTTACTTATTTTACTTCTATCTTGTTTTCAAAAATTTCTTTTTGAAGACGCTTGTTTACCTTATTAAGTTTTCAATGAACTGCACTTCTATATGTATATCAGATCGGAATCTGAAATAACCTTTTATATGGAGGTGGACGGGATTGAACCGACGGCCTCCTGCTTGCAAAGCAGGCGCTCTCCCAGCTGAGCTACACCCCCTTTACATCAGTCTTACAACTGATGGGCCTATGTGGAGTTGCACCACAGACCTCACCCTTATCAGGGGTGCGCTCTGACTAACTGAGCTATAGGCCCGTTTCACAAACTCTATATATCGCCCTTGAGATATAGTCTTCGCTATAATAAAAATAAAACTAAATAACACACAAATAAACGCCCCACAAAAATCGGACAATCCCGAATGTTATAATTCAAGAATCGACCGTTAATACCCCGTAAGCGCGAAGCTTAAACGTGTATTTACTCCTTATAAAGGAGGTGATCCAGCCGCACGTTCTCGTACGGCTACCTTGTTACGACTTCACCCCAATCACCAACCATAACTTAGGCGCCTGCCTCCTTGCGGTTAGCACAACGACTTCTGTTATGACTGACTTTCGTGGTGTGACGGGCGGTGTGTACAAGGCCCGGGAACGTATTCACCGCAGCCTGCTGATCTGCGATTACTAGCGATTCCTACTTCATGTGGGCGAATTGCAGCCCACAATCTGAACTGAGGCCGGCTTTTAGGGATTTGCTCCACCTTGCGGTCTCGCTGCCCTCTGTACCGACCATTGTAGTACGTGTGTAGCCCTGGACATAAAGGCCATGATGACTTGACGTCGTCCCCACCTTCCTCCATCTTATCGATGGCAGTTTCCTCAGAGACCCTGTATTGCTACAGGTAACATGGGATAAGGGTTGCGCTCGTTGCGGGACTTAACCCAACATCTCACGACACGAGCTGACGACAGCCATGCAGCACCTCTGCTAACTCCCTTGCGGGTCATTGCCGTTTCCGGTTTTTACCATTAGCAGTTCAAGCCCAGGTAAGGTTTTTCGCGTTGCGTCGAATTAAACCACATACTCCACCGCTTGTGCGGGCCCCCGTCAATTCCTTTGAGTTTCAACCTTGCGGCCGTACTCCCCAGGCGGTTCACTTAATGCGTTAGCGTCGACGCGGAAGGGGTCGATACCTCCCACATCTAGTGAACATCGTTTACAGCTAGGACTACCAGGGTATCTAATCCTGTTTGCTACCCTAGCTTTCGTACATTAGTGTCAGTATTGGCCCAGGAGACTGCTTTCGCCATCGGTGTTCCTCCTGATATCTACGCATTTCACCGCTACACCAGGAATTCCGTCTCCCCCTGCCACACTCAAGCCTGACAGTATCCTCGTGCCCTTTCCGGTTGAGCCGGAAAATTTCACCGAGGACTTATCAAACCACCTACATACGCTTTACGCCTAGTAATTCCGAGTAACGCTCGCCACCTACGTATTACCGCGGCTGCTGGCACGTAGTTAGCCGTGGCTTTTTCTGAGGGTACCGTCATTTTTTTCGTCCCCTCTAAAAGAAGTTTACAACCCGAAGGCCTTCGTCCGTCACGCGGCGTCGCTGGATCAGGCTTTCGCCCATTGTCCAAAATTCCCCACTGCTGCCTCCCGTAGGAGTCTGGACCGTGTCTCAGTTCCAGTGTGTCCGTTCACCCTTTCAGGCCGGATACCCGTCTTTGGCTTGGTAGGCCGTTACCCCACCAACTACCTGATAGGCCGCAGGACCATCTCAAAACGCATTACTGCTTTGACCCCTGATTGATGCCAATCTGTGGTCTTATGCGGTATTGACTCCGATTTCTCGGAGATATTCCCCATTTTGAGGGAGGTTTCCCACGTGTTACTCACCCGTTTGCCGCTAGATTTTGCGATACTCTGCAAAACCCCGCGCGACTTGCATGTGTTAGGCACGCCGCCAGCGTTCACTCTGAGCCAGGATCAAACTCTCCATAAATAATTTATAGAGATTTGTTAATAAGCTCTTAATTACTGATACTACTCTAGGCTACACATATATAATGTATAGCGAATTGATTTTTACAAATGACCCTTGAATTACATGATTGCCTCATTTTATGAGGCGCTTGTCTGCGTGTTATTTAGTTTTCAAAGAACTTTACAGAGAAAAATATTACAACCTTTGCTTTTTTCGCTTTTTTCAGCAAAGACTTTAATATTATTCTTTATTTAGTTAGGGTGCCCTTGATGGAGAGTCTTATAACCCTTGGAACTATAAGGTGTATCTTTCTGTTAGAATTTTACTTTTTCTATTTTTAATACAAAAGAGCTTTTTTGACAACTTGCTAATTAAACAACATTTCAAAAAATTTGTCAAGTACTTTCTTTGCAACCAGAACAATATACAACAATTAATTTTTTCTGTCAAGTATTTTTTAAAGATCTTTTCCAAAGCGCGCAAGCTTGTTTCTTTTTGCGCTTGAAAGTTATATCACAATTTATTTTTTTTGTCAAACATTTTTTTATAAAGAACTTTGGAACCCGCACTTTATATCACAATTCAAAAAACATGTCAAGCGTTTTTTACAAAACTTGCTTTTCACTGCCTGATGGATAATATATTATTATATCTTCCATGTCAACAGGATACGCTCCCGTTTTAAATAAATCCGCAGCGCCTGACAAGCTTATTACGCTTTGCATATTCACTCTTGCGACATATTCCAAGTCGGCGGAACCGTCCTGCAAAAGCTTTATTTTACCTTCGGCGGAAATTTCATTATTTCGCGTAACCAAATTATTTACAAAAATTATATTGTCATTTTTACTCCATTCAAAATCGCAATCTGCAGATGACGCAAAACTGCCGTATGCAAAATCAAATGAAACCTTCCCCGTAAAATTATTTTCCAAATTAAACATATTCGAATGGATAGAAATATTTTTAAATACAAACTCTCCGGAATCGGTTTTTACTTTAACACTTCCATTATCCGTCCGGATATTTTTCAGTTCGATTTTCTTAAAAAGTCCCTGCTTTGCACCGCTGTTCATTTTAAGGTATTTAACATTTGCAAAGAAATTAGCGTAATTAAACTTCCTATGGTTTTCATAATTCAAATTTAATTTAATGCCATCAATATATGTATCATCAATCATAAACTGCCTGCGAAACATTTGTATTATATTAATCTTGCTTTCCATACTATTAAATGAAAAAACCGTGCCCTTGCCGAAACCGCCTTTGGCGGCCATTGCAAAACTGTCAATTTTCAGAGTCCCGAAAGGAGATATAGTAATTTTTGCGATAGTTGCTTCTCGCTGAAAAGTAGTTCTTATAGTTTTCTTTGCCATTCTTGACAGTTTGCCGCTGTTAAAATACAGCTTAAAACCGATAAGATATGCCGCAAAAACCATACCAAAGAAGAGTATGACAAGAAGAAAGATTACAAAGAGATTTTTTTTCATTTATCCGTTTTTACCGTAGAAGAGTCTTGCGTAACTTCATTTATAGCTGTTTGCTGGTTCTCAGATTCCATTTTAAGTATAACGATTTCCACGCGGCGGTTCTGCTCTTTGCCGCGGTCGGTGGCATTGGAAACGACTGGCTTTGTATCGCCATATCCAAATATCTTCATTCTTTCGCCGTCAATCCCTTTGCCCGCAAAATAGTCAAAAACCGCCTGAGCGCGCTCCAAAGAAAGCTTTTCATTCCTTTGTTTTGTGCCGGTATTGTCCGTATGCCCTTCTATAAGAACATTATTTTTAGGGTAAACCTTAAGTATTGCCGAAACTTCATCTAAAGATTTTTGCGCTTCCGCCTTAACTTCGCTTTTATCCGTATCAAATAAAACCTTGCTGGAAAGATTAATAACAAGCCCTCTGTCTTCTTCTTTAATAACTATCTCTTCTTTTTCAGGTTCAGCGTCTTTAGGCATCGGCGCTATTGAAATTACGCTTTCAATTTGGGATACATTGCCCGCGGTATCAGCCACTTTAAGAACTATCTTATAGTTGCCGTTTGGAAGCGGCAGCCCGTAAACGTCATCTACGCCGTCCCAAGAAACATAATCCGGTATTTTATCCTGAAAAATGAAATTTTTGACGTCTTTATCATTATAATTCAAAACTTTAAGCGAACTGTTTTTGAAATCTATACCGTTTTCATCGCCGGCACTTAAATATATGCTTATATTTTTGTTTATTTGGCCGTCGTCCTGTTTAATAAGGTATACGTCATCGGCAACTTTTATTGATATAAAAGGCGGGGTTGTATCTATTATAAGGTCTGAATTTTCAACAACGATATCGCCTTTATCGCTTTTTACAAAGAATTTATAGGAATATATGCCGTCATCAGCAATTTTGCCGGAAGATAAAAGGCCGTCCCAAACAACTTTATGCGGTTCTGTATTTTTTTCAATTATTTCTTTGGCTTTTTTGCCTTTCTCATTGCGGATAGTTAAAAACCAAAGTTTTGTTTTCTTCACATTTTGTATTTCAGGTATAAAAACCATGCCATCGCTGATTTTAGCAGACGGGGAAAAAAGGGCATTTTCCACTACGACATTCAAGGAAGGTTTTGCCGGCTGGCCGGCTGCGTAAGAAAAACAAAAAAACGCAAAAATGATTGATAATACAGTTGTAATTTTTTTCATGCAGGTATTATAACATTTTTATTATTTGATTGGAAGTTTTAAGCCGCGGACAGCAGGCTAAGCACTATATTGGAGTTTACGCCGCCTGTCAAGACGCCCATATCAACGTTTTTACTGCAGGCAATATCCATAAAGCGGTCAAGTTTTAACAAAACTACCAAAGTTTTTTGTAAAAACGCGCTGTCAGCCATATCAAAATTGTTTTTTAATAATTCAATGATTTTTCCGAGTGTTTCTTTATCGTTTTGCCTATAAGATTCAACCGCGTAAGCTTTTAGCGCTTCAATGCCGTTTTTACTGTTTACAGGCACCGCACCTGACAGCATCGCTTTTACTTTAATTTCAATATTTTCATTGATTTTACTACTATTTATTAAATCTCCCAATTCATCAAAAATTACAATATCGTACTTGGCTGTTTCCGTATTTTTGGCAAAAACTTTTTGTATTTTGCCATCCTGGGTTTCTATTGAAATCAATACCCCGCCTTCTTCAGATATTTTGACAAGTTTGCCAAGTTTTATAAATTTTCTTCTATCCTCAATTCCATGGAAGGATAAACCAACCACTCCCTCTGTGCTTTCGCTTAAAACCCCTTCAATTTCATAAACCCCTTCGCTCATATCGATTGAGCCTTTGGGAGCGCGCAAAAATTTATCCCAACTCTGACAAATTTTAATTTCTCCCGTCACCTTGTTTGTTATTTTTATTTCTTGGCAGATACGTTTGTATACCAGGATGTCATATTTTCCGGTTTTCTCATTTAGCGCAAAAGCTTCTTGTATTTCTCCGTTTTTTGTTGCCATTGATATCAGAACGCCTTTTATTTCTCCGTTTTCTTCGGAAGCCTTTACAAGGGCGGCAAGTTTCAAAGCGCCTTTCTGTTCTACTCCCGTAAACTTCATATAACCGCCTTTGTTTTCCGCCAAGACGCCTTCAATTAAATATTCCCCTTTCTTAATATCCCCTTTCAATCCCGCGGGCGTGCCTTTAGCGCCGTGCCAGACCACATACTCTCTCTTCTCCCCGGTTTTCCGGTTTGTTACCGTTATCTTTCTTTGCTCTGATTCAAATATCATATCATCATATTTTCCAGTCTCTTTATTTTCTATAAAAATCCTTTCTACTCTTCCGTAATGCGCTTCTATCATTACCGGAACGCCTTTTATCTCGCCGTTTTCTTCGGAAGCCCTAACTAAAGCAGCAAGCTCCTTATAATTTCTCTTGTCCGTAATTCCTGGAAAATTAACCCTTCCATTTTTATCTTTTGCCGCGCTGCCTTTAATTATATATTTCCCTTTTCCGAAATCCGGCAGGTCTTGAGGAATGCTTGACGAACTGTTCCAAGGAAAGAATACTTTCGGCTTTTCTTCCGGGTGTTGCGCATCAGTTATCACTATTTTCCCTGTTTCATCTTCTAAAAAATCTATCGGCTGCCCTGAAATAAGTATTTCTTTTATTTTTCTGTTTTCCAGCTTTACCGCGGCTTTTCGCCCATTATATTTTGGATCTACGAAAAATGCCATACTGCCTACGGTTATTTTGCCGTTTTTGATCTCAGTTTCAAAAACAGATGTTAATTCTATTTTCATTTTGCCGGTTTTATCTCCGTCATAACTTAATTTTAAAGATGCAAAACGTTCTTTTTCAGGCAAAGCGCGGAAAAACGCTATTTCCCTTGCGGCAAGCTGGTATGTTGACTGTGTTGATTTAGCTGATTCTTTAGATTTAAATGAAATGCCAATACTCGGTTTACTGTCTAAATCCACAGTTATCAAATAATCTTCAATTACTCCGTTTCCATATATTGGATCCATTGCCTTGTTAAGCATTCTTCTGGAAGACTGGAATGTGCTTACAATATCCCCTTCGGCGTTTTTTATAACAGACCAACGCTCTATTGGCTCGCCGTTCGCCTTTAACATCTTTATTTGAATTTCCTTATCTTTTTTTGCATCATAACTTAATTTTAAAGTCGCAAAACGTTCTTCTTTCGGCAATCCGCGCAAATATTCTACTTCCGCGGGGCTTAAATAATACTTTGCATCTTCATCAGATCTAAAAGCAATGTAAATATACGGCCTTCTGATATCTAAGCTTGTCGATACTAAATAATCTTTGACCATTCCGTTACCGTTTACGGAAGCCACTGCCCCTTCAGTCATGTTTCTGTGCGAAGATTGATAACTGACAGTCTCATTCCCTTCCGCATCGCTTACTACAGTCCAAGGTTCTATCTCTTCCCCGGTCGCTTTTAACATTTTCATCTTTAACTTTTTATCTTTGCCGTAACTTAATTGAAATGTCACAAAACGCTCATTTTCAGGCAAAGATTTTAAATATTTTATTTCCGATGAACTTAAAAAATAATGCTCGCTTCTATTTTTAAAGGTAACCGGTATATATGGATATTGCGCTTTTAAATCTGCTTTGACAAAAAAATCTTCAACCGTACCGTTCCCGTCAATATAGCCTGCCATTGCGGTTAAACTTTTAGAAGGCGGATATCTTCCGACAATATCCCCATTGGCATTTCTTATGATAGCCATTACTCCGTTTTCTCCGTATTTTTCTTGTTTAGCTGCAGCGGCATCCGCCTGCCTTGCCGCCTTATCTTCAAAAGATATTGATTTTTCAGTAATAATTACATCTTTTGCTTCGCCGTTCTCAAATTTAACTATAGCTTTTTGCCCGTTATACTGCTTATTCACTAAAAGCACTTTGCCGCCAATGCGTATCTCTCCGTTCCTCACGTCAGCACCTTCAACCGTAAATACTTCTTCATTAGCAAGCAGATGTTTTAATTTATACGCAGGGAGCCTCTTAAAATACGTTAACAGAAGCTTGCCGGCTGCGTTTCTTACAAGCGCAGGTGTTATTTCTTCCACAACTTCACCGGTTTCAACGTCATATACTACTACGTGCGTTACTTTTGTCCGATCTTCAACAAAAAACTCAACATCGTAAATACCATTTGTAAAATAAACTTTAAACCCGTTGCCGCCTTTATACCTGTTATTACTATGTGCTCTCGCGCCTTCCATCAGCTCAAATTTTGACGTTTTTCCGGATACTGTTTCCCTTTTAGGCATTTCTATCGCATAATAATCGCCGGATCCAAATAGCTTTATTTCCACAACAAACACATTCTTGGCATAATTCTTAATATCTACCGAATAATCTTTATTTAACTCTAAAATTTGCTCTTTTTCTAATCCTTCTTCCGTGACTTCCCTTCCTGATATTTGCGAAATAGTCGCAGCAACGGTTTCATTATCTTCTTCTAATACTTTTATTTCGCCGTCTCTTATAATCCAGTCAAATACTTCAGCGCCGTTTAGCCTTGCTATTCCTTTTGACATTCCGTTTCCAAGTTTTTCTTTTGTTACCAGTTCAAGTTCGTTAAAAGCGGCACGCATTATTAAAGTACTTTCATTTTTCTGCTCAAGCACTCCGCTTGAATTCCTAAAAAGCTTTAAAAACCTTTCCCTGCCGGCAGTTTTTTTGCCGTTATTATTTAAAGAGGGTATGCCAATGATGGGCAAAAGCGGCAGCAAAAACGCCGTTTTTAGTATTTGCAGTAGAGATAATGGTATTATTCTTCTTTTTTTAACAGCGGAAGCGGCATTATTATCCGCTACTTCAACTTTACCGGTTTTATATATTGTTATGTTTATCGTTTTATCTTTTGTTTTTAATACTGCCGATATGTCTTTTTTGCTATTGATTTCGGATATGGCTATTTTTTTGTCATTATTTTGATTGTACGCTTCAACTATTTTTTGCAGTACGTCTTCCAGAGTGTCGCTGCCAAAAGCTTTTGTGCTGTGAAGTCTGTGCGCCGCGCCTAAAGTTTGTAAAAGCTCATTAGGCTTGCCCTGAATAAACAGTTCCAGTTGGTATGCGCCAAGCATTGCGGATGCCGTTTTGGCATGAAACTGCTCATTAAAGTACTTTATATACTGTTTTTCGGCTTGTTTTATGCCGCCGCTTATTTTAGGCGTCAGTACCGCTACGCCAAAACCTTTGCCTAAAAGCAATTGCTTTAACTCTTCGGTATGGAAACCGCCGGTTATTGCCACAGTTATATTTTTGGATTTTTTGTTTATTCCGGACTCTATTCTGTTTGCAAACTCAATATTTCTTTTGTTGTTTGCGTCATAATAGGTATTGTACATTTCAATATATTCGGAGAGATTATTAAAAGTTAAACCGCCGATATTATTGGCCCAAAGCTCTTCAAAATAGTCAAAAGAAAACTCTTCAATGTAGCGGTAATCCGCGTCTGTAGCCTTATTTGCCATAAATTTTTTAAGTTTTTCAAACGCAAGGCTTAAAACCATTGCTTCTGTTTCATCATTTCTTGTATTTTTAATAAATACTTGATTTATCAAGTGTGTTTCTTCATTATAAAGCTTTAAAAAATCGGTATTATTGGCATATTCATAAGCCGCTATTGACTTTGCGAGTTCCGGATACTGCGACATATCTATACTGTAATCTTTGCTGGTTTTTAATACGTTTTCATATACTTCGCTTTGCATAAGCGCGCTATAAACGCTGTAAGGCAGCGTGTTTTTTGCAGTTTCCATCCAGTTTTTAAGTTCTTTATTTGCTTTTTTATAGTTAATGCTTTCCGGAAGGTTTGCAAACTTTATGAAGTTTGGGTAATTATCAAAGCTTATTTTTAATTTTTCAGCCTGCCCGTAAAGATATTTATAATATCCGCGTTGGTTGATTTTGCCGTTTTCATATTTTAGCAGTACCGAAAATAGTTTTTTATTTGCGTTTGTCAGCTTATTTCTTCGCAAATCTTTAATTTCATGCTCCATACCGCGTATTATTTTGCCGACCTCCCGCTGCGTGCTTAGTATGTAAGCAAGCCTTTCGCCGTTATCTTTATACAGTTTTTCATCTTCAAGGGCATAAACAGGAGTGTTTTTATCCGTTTTTAAGAAAAAATATTCCGCGCCGCTTATTCTGTTTTCTTTAAATAAGCTTTCTATAAGCGGAACTTTTATGTTTTCAGGAAGATTTTTTATGAAATTATCATTTACGTTTTCCGATAATCCTTCCGCGTAAATTTTATTGAAATGCACGTTTTGCGATATGCTTTGCAGCAGTTGCGCTATTTTATTTTGAGTGTCGTAATGGCAGTGCAAATCCTGCACGAGCATTACAATATTATCGCTTGTACCATTAAAATAGTTAACCGTAAAATTTTGATTTAACTTATATGAAGATAATGGTCCGGGAATAGAAGAACCGTAAACGGGCTGCGCCGCTATGTTAAATAAAAAAACTATTGATACGCCTAAAGCTATTATCTTTTTTAGATTCATAATTTACAATAGCATAGCTTTTATTTTCGCTTTTTCAATGATTTTTCAGTACTTTTTTCAATTTTTTCACAATCAAAAATACCGCCCTGTTTTTACACAGGGCGGTATGATTTTTAACCATAAACTATAAATTCTTTATTTTTTCTAAAAACAGTTTGAATTTACCTTCCGAATTCTCCGATTTTGACCATTTTTCTATATTTTTTAAATCAACTTTCTCTTTTCCGGCTTTATAAACAAGCAAAGCCTGCTCAAAGCTTTGAGGGTCATTCCAAAAATAATAACCTGCAGGCCTGTCTTTGATACAATCTGTAGGGGTTAACAAGTTCAATCTTCCAAAATTTGTTTTTATTGTTTCTTTGCGCGTAATATGCTCTTGCGCTATCATAACGGGCGGCGGCACAAAATCCAAAACAAAATCGCTGTTTTTATTAACAAATAAACGCCCTACCTATTTTTTCTAAAACAGGCTCAATATCTCTCAATGTTTGGCTGCAAACTAAATCAAAATCGTTAGAAAGATACTTATTATCGGTATACGCCGATACGCAGGCGCCGCCGACAAGAATAACTTCTGCTCCGTTTTCAATCAAAAATTCACAAACATAGCCCGCAGTATCAATTAAACTAATATTTTTTAAGTTTATTGTCATAAAGATTTCCCGCGGAGCCTTGGGCGCTGCCTCTTCATATAGTATTTATCAATATCCTGCTGCGGCAAAAAATCAAAAACTTTTCTTAGTAAAGCTTTCAGCTCATTTAGCAGCGGATATCTGGGGTTAAACTCATAAAGCCTGACTTTTCCGTAAAACATACTGATTAAAACGCATGTTTCTTCCATTTTCATCAACTGTTTTTGAACGGAATATACCGGAATATCAAAGGTTTTGGCTATATTGGTAGCGTAAACTTTACCGTATCTTTCAATCGACAACAATATTTTCTCTAAAGTCTCATTTCCTAATAAATTTTCTATCATTTTATTTGCCTCAATTTTAAGCATATTAACCAACTTTATTAGTAATATAACAAATATTATTGGCAAAAATAATATATACTATCATGTAAAATTCCGTAAGTCTCTTTTTTTACACAAAAGCAAAAGCCGCCCCGTTTTTACGCAGGGCGGCTTTTTTATTTATAACTTTAGCTTATTTCTTTTTTGCTTTTTTTGCTGCTTTTTTCTTAGGAGCAGCCTTTTTTGCAGTTTTTTTAGCGGCTTTTTTTGCCGGTTTTGCTGCTGCTTTTGCCTGCTGTTTTTCTCTTACTGCTGCCTGCGCCGCTGAAAGCCTTGCGATAGGCACTCTGAAAGGCGAGCAGGAAACGTAGCTCATGCCTACATTATGGCAGAATTCTATGGATTTAGGGTCCCCGCCATGTTCTCCGCAAATGCCGATTTTCATTCCCGGCCTTACGTCCCTGCCGAGTTCAACTCCGTACGCTATAAGCTGACCTACGCCTTCAACGTCTATTGTCTGGAAAGGGTCGTCAGTAAGTACTTTTTTGCCGAGATAATCGCCAAGGAATCCGCCGATATCGTCTCTTGAGAAACCAAAGCTCATCTGCGTCAGGTCATTGGTGCCGAAAGAGAAAAATTCCGCGACTTCCGCCATCTGGTCCGCCAAAAGCGCGGCTCTGGGTATTTCTATCATCGTGCCGAAAGAATAGGCAATCTTTTTAAGATTGAATTTTGCAAGCGTTTCTCTGTACACCAGCTCAACTATCGCTTTCTGGTTTTTCAATTCATTTACAGAGCAGGTTACCGGGACCATAATTTCCGGGAATACTTTTTTGCCTGCTTTTAAAAGTTCCGCGGTCGCTTCAAATATCGCTCTTGCCTGCATTTCTGTAATTTCCGGGTATGTTATGCCAAGCCTTACTCCCCTGTGTCCCATCATCGGGTTTGTTTCGTGGAGGACTTCGGCTCTCTTATCAAATTCCGCAACGGTTATGCCTATGCTGTCAGCGATAACCTGTTTCATGCTGTTTTCCCTGGGGATAAACTCATGAAGAGGCGGATCGAGAAGCCTTACGGTTACCGCGTATCCGTCCATGGCTTCAAAAGTGCCTTTAAGCTCTGCTTTAAAGAAAGGGAAAAGCTCGTTAAGGGCTTTTACTCTTTCCTGCGTAGTGCTCGACATTATCATCTTTCTTAAAGCAAACAAAGGTTTTTCAGAGTTTTCGCCGTAGAACATATGCTCCGTTCTGAAAAGGCCGATGCCTTCCGCGCCGAAAAGCTTTGCTTTTTTCGCATCCGCGGGAGTATCTGCGTTTGTACGGACTTTAAGCGATTTAACTGAATCGCAAATTTTTAAGAAGTCAAAAAGAAGGGCATTTTCCGTGGCGTCAACCATTTCGAGTTTGCCTTCGTAAACATTTCCTTTAGTGCCGTTAAGCGTAAGCCAGTCGCCTTCTTTAAAAACTTTTGAATCTATTTTCATTGTTTTAGCGTTTGTATCAACGTGAATTGCCGCGCATCCTACTATGCAGCATTTTCCCCATCCGCGCGCAACAAGGGCGGCGTGGGACGTCATGCCGCCGCGTGCAGTCAAAATTGCCTGCGCGGCTCTCATGCCTTCAACGTCTTCCGGATTGGTTTCTTCTCTTACGAGAATAACTTTTTTGCCTTCTTCATTCCACTTTACGGCATCTTCTGCTGAAAACACTATCATGCCGGTAGCTCCGCCGGGGCCTGCAGGCAAGCCTTTTGCCAAAATTTTTGCAGCGGATTCCGCTTTAGGATTGATGATAGGGTGCAGGAGTTCGTCCAACTGCGCCGGGGAAACTCTCATTACGGCTTCTTCTCTCGTAATAAGTTTTTCTTTAAGCATATCCATCGCCATTTTAACTGCGGCGGGGCCGTTTCTCTTTCCGGAACGGCACTGAAGCATCCAGAGTTTGCCCTCTTCAATAGTAAACTCTATGTCCTGCATGTCTCTGTAATGTTTTTCAAGCTTTTTCTGTATATTGAAAAGTTCTTTGTAATCTTTAGGCATTACCTGTTCGAGCGTTTTTTCGCCTTTGTTATGTTCACTCTTTGAGGCTTCGTTTATCGGAGCAGGGGTGCGGATACCGGCAACAACGTCTTCGCCCTGCGCGTTGACAAGATATTCGCCGTAAAATCTTGAATCGCCGTTTCCGGGGTTTCTCGTAAAAGCAACGCCGGTCGCGGATGTGTCGCCCATATTGCCAAAAACCATCGACTGGACGTTAACGGCTGTTCCCCATTCATCAGGAATGCCTTCGATTTTTCTGTAAGCGATGGCTCTTTTGCCGTTCCATGACGCGAAAACAGCGCCTATGCCGCCCCAAACCTGCTGGTACGGATCATCAGGAAAATTCTTTCCGAGCACCTGCTTAACTTTGTCTTTAAAAAGTTCGCAAAGATATTTAAGATCCTGCGCGTCAAGCTCGGTATCCAGTTCCACGCCTTTATCTTTTTTCATTCCGGCCATTATTCTTTCAAGCTGTTTACGTATGCCCATTTCGTCTTTAGGCTCTATTCCGGCGGCTTTTTCCATAACAACGTCTGAATACATCATTATAAGCCTTCTGTAGGCGTCATAAACAAATCTTTCATTTTTTGTTTTCGCTATCAACGCGGGTATTGTTTTTGTGGTAAGCCCTACGTTTAAAACGGTTTCCATCATGCCGGGCATCGAGCTTCTCGCGCCGGAACGGACTGAAACCAAGAGAGGGTTCTGCGTATCGCCAAACTTTTTGCCTATGACCTTTTCAACGTTTTTCATAGCTGCCAAGACCTGTTTTTCAAGTTCACTAGGATATTTTTTGCCGTGATCATAGTAATATGTGCAAACATCCGTAGTAATCGTAAATCCCGGAGGGACAGGAAGTTTCAGGTCTTTATGCCCTGCCATTTCCGCTAGGTTTGCGCCTTTACCGCCAAGAAGATTCTTCATGCTGCCGTTTCCGTCTGCTTTTCCGCCGCCAAAAAAATACACGTACTTATTAGGCATTGTAAACTCCTTTTTAGGATTTTTTAGTCTGTAAACAAGGTGATTCTACTATTTACTCTGTTCAAAGTCAAGAAAAGCGCAAAACGTAGCGCTTTTTTACAATTTTTTATTGATTTTTCAATGTTTTTTGATTTTACTAAGGCAAACAAAAAAAGAGAGGCTTTCGCCTCTCTTTTATTAAACTTTCTTTATTGAAGTTCCAGGTTAACCTGTTCGGTCAAACGGACAACATCGTAATTTTTGCTGTCAAGCGCTATTGCGAGGTATAGCTGGACTCTTGCGTTTTCATATCTACCGGCTTTAAAATCATTTAGCGCTTCATTATAATAGCCTTTAATTCTGTCTTTGTTGGTATACTCAATTAAATAAAAATCCGCCATTCCTTTAAAATCTCTCATGTGGTCATAGTCCTGCGCTAAATCATCAATAAGGTTTTTGGCTTTTTTAAAGTTTCCTTCCTGAAAGCTTTCAACGGAAAGAAGAAATTTTTTCCTGTCTGAACCTTTATATTTCAAAGACTGCGCGTTAAGTTCGCCTATTATTGTATTGTACCTCTGGGCATCGTATATCTCCGGCATGAGGTCTACCGCTTTTTTATAATAGAGAAGACCTTCGTAAAAATTGCCGTCTCTGAGGCTTCTTTCCGATTTAATGACATATTCTTCGGAAGTATCCCTTTTAAACACATAAAGCTTTTCTTTGAGAATAATAATTTTATTTTTAAGTTCCAGGGCTTCGGTAAAATCAGGGTTGGACAGAAGAATCTGGTTTAGCATAAGTTCTGATCTTTCAATTTTACCGTCATTATAAAGGCTTTTTGCTTTTGAAAAATCGGAAGCTCCGTATTTTTTATTGCTGTATGATGCTGCGGGTTCAGAAACATATGTATCATTATTCGCATCAGCAGCGCCTTTTTTTTGAGGCCTTGCTGCCTGGGCATTAACACAAACAAACGCTAAAATCAAAAAAACATAAGTAAATTTATTTTTCATAAAAACTCCTAGCCCCAATAAAAATCTTTTATTTTCTTTAAAAACATTCCAGGCAAAGCAAAAAACTTCCTTGTTACGCTTTCCCTGCTGACCGGGATAAGGCTGTCTCTTGACGCAATGATATTTATAGAATCATCCTTAATAGGAGACAACTCTTTCATAACGCTGTTGTGAAGGGTTTCTTTGCCCTGTTTTAACACTTCTCTTTCGTTAATTATGCTTTTAATTTCTGTAACCAGCGATTCTATATCTACCGGTTTTAAAAGATAGTCGTAAGCGCCCATGCGCATTGCGTCTACGGCTGTCTCGACAGAACTGTATCCTGTTACAACAATAGAAACTGTCTCTTTGGAAATGACATTTGCTTCCCTGATGAGGGCAAGCCCGTTCATATCGGGCAGCCTGTAATCGACAAGCATGATGTCATAATAAAACTGCTTTATCATGGTAAGCGCGTTTGTAGCGTTTTCGGCAGTTTCCACAAAGAATCCCTTCTCTTTGAGGTTTTCCGCAAGAGTTTCTTTGACTATTTCTTCATCTTCAACGATTAAAATCTTTATGTTTTCTTCCACTGAAAACACCTTTTAGTTAATTATTTTTGCGGATATAAATATTGTAAGCTCGTGTCTGCCTTTGCTTTTTGACGTGCTCTTAAATAAATATCCGAGAATCGGAATATCGCCTAAAAGAGGCACCTTAATATCCGTCTTTGTTTCCGTTTCTCTTATCAGCCCGCCGATAACCGCTGTTTCGCCGCTTCTTAAGATCATGACGGTTGTAGCTTTGCTTGTATTGATAACAGGAACGCCGTCAAGCGTTTCGCCCGTACGGAAGCTTTGTTCGGGGGAAACTTCCAAAACTATTGTTCCGTCTCTGTTAATCTGAGGTCTTACTTTCATTTTCAAACCGACTTCTTTAAAAGCAGTCGTAGCGGTAACAGCTCCGCTGTCCACGGACGTAGTTTTATCGGTGATATAAGGCACTTCTTCTATAATATCGATTGTTGCTTCCTGGTTGTTTAAAACTATCAATTTAGGATTCGTAAGAATCTTTGCGTTCTTAGCTTCCACTCCTGCGAAAAAAGAACCTACAATATTCCAATCGCCGGCAATAACTGCCGCGCTCAATTTGCCTATGCCCGCAGGATTCATTACGCTTAATACCTGTTGATAATTTGCAGTAGGCCTTAAAGGAGTATTAACTCCGTTGACTAAATTTAACACGTCTGCCCACACATAACCGTTTGTATTGGCGCCTCTCATTCCGTTTTCGCCATAGCCGGTATAATATCCGGGTTTTTCATTGCCGTCAGCATCCTGGTACGGGGCAACTACAGAATCAACGGTATATTGCGGCATTCTGTATATATTATCTATCTGCGTTCCGATCTGCAGCTGGTCGTTCAACGTAACGTCAACTATTCTTGACTCTATAAGCACCTGTGGCGTAGGGACGTCCAAAGAACGTATAAGCGTTTCCATTTTATCTATACTGTCCGCCAAATCGGTAATAATAACGGAGTTTGTTCTTTCGTCAAAAGCAATCTTTCCGCCTTTTGACAGCCTTGCTTCAAGCACTTTTGACAAAGCTTCCGCTTTTGCGTAATTGCAAAATATAACTTTTGAAACAGTTATGGGAGAAACATCGCTTTTACTCTTAATAACATAAATGTTTGTGTCTCCCTGCTTAACGTAGTAAAGGTCATAAGTGTCTAACAAAGCATTCAAAGCTTCATCCGGAGTTACGTCTTTAAGCGTTAAAACAATCTTTTTATTCAAAAGATCCGCGTCAGTAACAAATTTTCTCCCGGTTTTCATGCTCAAAATATTTAAAACCGTGTACAATGTTGTCCCTTGGAAATCTACGGATATCAATCCTCTTGATTCAACTGCCGCAAAAGTTACTTGCGAAAACATGGCAACCGCCATCAACAGAGCCGCAATCTTCTTCATCACTCTACCTCTCCTTTATCAAATTTAATAATATACTTTTGCCCGTCAAGCTCGACTGTAATGGTCCTTTCCCTTATGGTTAATATTTTTACAGTTTTATAATAATCGCCCTGCCTGTAAAGTTTGCCTTCAATAATAACAATAGGATTGACCACATCATATATAATTCCGGAAATTTTGATTTCAGGAAGCTTTCTTCTTTGGTTTACAGAGGCCTTGTAAGGAGCTTTGTATTCATAAAACGGATTTCTGGGGGCGGGATCTATGTCTCTCCATGTCGGAATATGCCCTAATGATTCAAGCAATTTTGCAGATTTTTCAAAAATTTCTTTAAAGTAGCCCGCCATACGGACTTCATCCATAACTTCTTCCCTTCCGCTAAAGTAATTATCGACTTCGGGGCGGTATAAAACAGGCTGGCTTTCAACTGTTACATTATTCTTTTCATCTATTGAAAAAGAGTTCACTCTTGAAAACAATTCCAAAGAAAACAAAAATTTGTAAACCATTGCGTATTTAGCATTAAATTCAAAAAGCAATGAAGTAAATTCAGACGTCGCTTCATTTCTGTTAACAGTATCGCTGGTTATTTTAACAGAGTTGCTTTTTGCTGTTTCATAAACCCTGTCTCTGTACTGGCTTAACAACACCTGATTAGGCGAATAATCCATCGGTATACTGGCTATAGAATCTTCAATTTTAGCCTTTGTTTCCTGCATACTATCATTCAGCGCTGGAAAATTCAAAACATCCTGATAAACTTCGGAATATTTGTCGCGCAAAGCTTTACGTTCATTAAGCTGTGTTTCCACAGGTTTATATAAGTACATAAAAGCCGCAATTATCAGCAAAACAAAGAATATATTTCTGACTACTACATAAGCTAAATGTTTTTTGGAATAACTGGCCATTATTCACCCTCCCCCTGATTCTGTTCAGAAGAAGTTCCATCCGGCGCCGCAGGGGCAACTTCCTTCAGCGGTATTGTAACCACAAATGTATTAACTTTGACTCCGCTTACCGTCATCTCTTTAATTTCATCTTTCGAAGATATTGTAATATTTTTACCCTCGCTCAAATAAATACTCCTTGAATACGCGTCTTTCACCTTTTGTACATATTCTTCGGGTTTGAACGCGTCTTTAAGAACTTTCAGCCTTACCGTTTCAGTTATAGTTTCATTCTTATCGAAATCAAATGTGCATATAACGTCCCACTCAGGAGCGTATAAACCGACATCTCTTAACAATAACCCTGTTTTAGTGTTTTTGTTTATTATATCTTTAATCGCAAGCATTTTGTAGTAGTTGTTTGTCCATTCTTTTTCAACATCTTTGATTTTGTTTATTCTCCGCTGTTCATCAATCTTCATTTTCAAATCATTAATATTTTCTGTAACTTTCTGGGTTTCAATAAACATTACGGCAACCATAACAAGCACGGCAAAAACCGCGATAGTAAAAACCAGCGAAAGCACTTTTAACGCCCTGATAGCCTTAAAATCATTTTCTGTTCTGACAAGCGCTTTTTTGACAAGGTTTATCTCATACATTGCCTTCTCCTTTGGCAAGGGCAAGGCCCAACGCTACCGGTATGAAATAGCCGAGTTCGGCATTAGAAACGCCTCTGACTTTTTCGGAGTTAAGCGGATTCCACTTATCGGTACTTATGCCAAGCGTGTCATAAATAAAAGTATCCATTCCTTTTATTAAAGCGCCGCCGCCTGTAAGCATTATTCTGTCAACTTTTCCTATCTTCTGTCTCGAAACACAATATTCCATAGACCTAAAAATCGCTTCCAACAAATTGCTTGAGCTGATTTTAAGTATATTTTTTATATTCACTCCTATACTATCCCAAATTTCGGGCTGCCTTTTAAGCTGTTCGGCAACATCTAAACTTACCTCGTACACATTTGCAATTTCCGCAGTAACATCACTGCCGCCGAAAGCGACATTCCTTATAAACCTGAGCTGGCCTTTATCAATAATTGCTATATTAGACACTTCGCTGCCGATATTTACAAGCACTATCGATTCTTTAGCGGCTCTCTTTTCATTAAACTCAACAAAAGCGTTCGCCAATGCTATATTGTCTATGCTTACGCCTTCAACTGAAAGCGCTGTAGTGGAAAGACTTTCTATTATCTGGTCTATGTGCCTTTTTGGAGAGGCAACAAATAATATATCATTTTTATCTTCCGGTGAATCAGGCATCAGCATATAATCAGCATACATATTATCCAACGACTCAAAAACAACATTTTCGGCTTCCAGCATAACCGCTCCGGAAAGATTTGCCGCATCAATTGTTTTTGGCATAGAAAAATCCCTGGCAAGCAAATCCATGCCGCCGACAGACAAATATGTTTCGTTATTTTTTGCTCTTACCTGTTTTGCAAGTTCGTTTATTTTGTTTTTGAGTATTATAGGGTTATCTTTCTTGTCTTCTCCTGAAACAGAAGAAGTCATGGCAGCGTAAACCACATAATTCCCGTCAGCTTTGGCATGTAAACTGCAAATTTTTATATACTTCGAGCCCAAGTCAAGTCCTATCAAAATTCCTCCTATCTTCTGCTTCTAAAAAAGTGTGTGTGCGTAAATCTGGGGACTGATGTAATATCATTCTGCCCTGAAGAATTGCCTACAAATGGGTATCCGCCGGGAGACACAGAGTCATACCCGCTGTTACCGATTAAAACTCTTGCTGTCTGCCCTGTTGCGGTAAGGCTTGGCTGCCTATAAGTTCTTTCATTTCTAACGGCAAAAAAGAATTTTAATTCTTCACTATACAAAGTACCATCTGTCCCTGTAGCCTCGCCTATAGCTGTTATTACATAGTACCTGACTTCTCCAGGAGTATCACTTGGCCTAAATCCATCTGCCGCTGCAGGAGAATCCTGCAACTCTATATAAGTACGCACAATAACATGTGGAACTTCATAGTTATCAACTGTAACACCGGTATCAGGTTCACCCTTAATATACCATTTACTATTTCTATAATCTAAATAATCATCAGAATTAGTTTGTAAAAAATTACCTCTATACGTTGTTCCTACGCTTCTATTATAAGAAGACTGGAACGCCTGAAATGCAGCCCATTCAAGCCGCCATTCCGTGGCATAAAAAACTCTGGTCATATTAGATTCTCTTATCTGTTGTAAAAAAGTTGACGAAACAGAACGTATGCTTATAAGCCCCAAAATAGTAAAAATAAATATAAAAATAACTACTACCGCTAATACAGTCCCTCTATTGTTTAAAAATATATTTTTTTTCATAGGGCTTTGACTCCAGAAGAAGACGTAGCGCTGGCGGTTTGCGTTTGGATGGCCTCTCTAAAATAAAACAGTTTCCTAAGTGACCTTGCACCAATACTGCCTATATTCCAGTAAGCTATTTTAGAAGTTGAATCTTTTCTGATATAGTACCTCATAAAACAAGTGCTTACGACAGAACCTGCTGCAAAGTCAGGATCGCTATACAATTCCCAGTCTTCAAGGCCGTTCGCGCTGTAAGTCGTTTGAAAAGATTCAAGATTGAGAAGAATATTATGCTGTCTCATTATCCTGTCTCCGCGGGTAAAATCTCCGCCGGACGTCGTAGCCTTCCACTCATCATACATCACCCTGTTTTGCAATACTTGCGGCAAGCTATATTTTACTGTTTTATATTCTTTTCTCGTCCTGTCGTAAGTAAGAAACTCCGTGCTGCCATTTATTTTATAGCGAGGATTTGCTGATCTTTTCCATACGCTGGATTTTCCGCCGGCAGTCCACGTCGGAAAACGATAAGTAACATACTCAACTAATCCACCTTCGGTATAAGGAGAATCAGGGTGCACTGGATTATCATACTGAATTGTCCCCCCGCGCACTCGTTTGAAATTTTCAAATATGTTTGCCCTGAAAGCGCTTAAGCTTCTCGTTTCTTTTTTAATCTCATAAAAATTATTGAATGCTTTAAACCCGTACAAAAGCATCCCGGCAATTGTCAGCGTTAATATGCCAGTAATAACAATTGACACCAAAACTTCGATCATTGTAAAGGCTTCATTTTTTTTCATGCTATCCTTTGAAAATCAACTATTATTGTTAAAATCAAAATATATATTTTTAGCAAAATATGTTCTTAAAACTATGACATTTGCAGCGACCGCTCTCATAGCCGTTAATCTATTAGCATAACCGCTTGCTGCTCTAACGGTTTCTATCTGCGTTTTTGCAGTCGCCAAAGTCGTACTTAAAGGCCACCCGACTATTACATAATAATGAACTAGCTGCGGGTGGAATGCATAATTATTGCCGTCAGTTCTCCCGTTTATTCTGGTATTAATAGCTGAGCCGGAAACAAAACCTACCCTTGCGCCTGAAGGCGCAAGATATGTGAAGTTTTGTCCGCCAAAATCCGGTACCCAATTGTTAGCCTCGGGAAATCTTGTAGCTATAGTTGTACCTGCCGGATTAAAAATAATACCGTAACCGCTTCGCCTTACCTGCTCAAGCACATTTGACGCAAGCTCCATATTATACTCATGATCCGACTGCGTGAAGCTTAAATTGAACGCCTTTACAAAAAAAGTAGTACCATATGTCATAGTTATCGCAGCCAAAAGCATGGCAACCATAACCTCAACTAATGTTAAACCTTTGTTATTTTTCATTTTCATCATAGTTCACCATGAATACTGTATAGTTGGATTATCTCTGGTAAAATGCGCGGTAACAGATCCCTGACCGCCCGTAACAACTACCATCACTTCAGGATTATTGGTATCAATGATTGTGTCAGACCATCCTTTCGAGTCTGTTGCTGAAGTTGTCACTTGGAACTGATTGTAAAAACTGTTTTTCCTTGCATCAATCCCAAGTTTAGCATTATATTTTACAAAAGATGAATTAGTAATATACTTGCTATATCTTGAGTAATACACATGTTCGCTTGATACTATATCCTCAATAAGCATGCGGGCTTCTTCCCTATAGACCAACTCCATCTGGCTTTTACGTTTGGAACTGAAAAGCGCTACGGTCACCATCATCAGGATGACAACCATAAGAACTTCCAATAAACTTACCCCTGCGCTTTTACGCAAAACCATAGAAACTCCCCATTCTTTTTCGGACAAAACCAGTATATCTTATAGTTATATTTTTTTCAATAATAAAAATAGATTTTCACAAAAATAACACAATATTGCTTTAAATACCCATATCAACCATAACCGGACATCATTGCGGAAGCAAGCTGGAATATAGGCAAATACATAGCGGTAACAGCAACACCTACTATAAATCCTAATCCTACGATAAGCACCGGTTCTATAACAGAACTCAAAGTGGCTACAGCTGTATCCACTTCATCCGTATAATAATCTGTTATTTTATCAAACATGGCATCAAGCTGGCCGGACTTTTCACCTACAATAGTCATCCTGGTTACCATTCTCGGGAAAATTTCAAGTTTAGCCATTTCAGTACCCAAAGGGTTTCCCGCAATAACTTTTTCCTTAACATCTCTTAAAATTTTTTCAATATATACGTTATTAACAACATTTATAGAAATTTCAAGCGATTGGACAATATCAACACCGCTTTTAATAAGAGTAGATAGTGTCTGAAAAAAACGCGCAAGCACTATTTTAATGTAAATTTTACCGAAAATCGGAATTTTAAAAAGAAACTTATCATACATCATCCTTCCGGCTGGCTGCTTTTTAAACATCGAGAAAGCAATGCAAAAAGCTATAATCCCTAAAATAATCCATACAAAATTACCCATCATCCATCTGCTTAAACCCATGACTATTTTAGTAGGGAGAGGCAACTCCGCGCCGAAAGAAACAAACATTTCTTCAAACTGCGGAATAATCCCGAGAACTAAAGCAAGAAACACCAAAACAAAAAAACCGCCGATAAAAGCGGGATATGTGCTGGCAGATTTAACTTTTCTTATCAATTTTACGTTGCTTTCGAGATATGAAGCCAAATCGGCTAAAACTTTTGCGAGTTTTCCGGCCCTTTCTCCGACTTCAATCATTGAAGTAAGGGTTTTTGAAAATTCTTTAAACTTTTTCAAACTCTCAGAAAGAGGAATACCGCTGCGCAAATCTTCGGCAACTTTTTTAAGGATAGAACTGAGCTTTGCATTACCTGTCATATCAGCGCAGTCTTCAACAGCTTCAAGTATATTAACGCCCGCATTTACCAGTGTTGCAAGCTGCCTGCAAAACAAAGCAAGATCCTGCATCTTAACTTTGCCTTTTGCGTTATTTTTAGCGGAAGATTTCATAAGCGCTTTTGAAATTACCGCTTTATTCATTGCGCCGGCTTCTTCAACATTCAACGGGGTAAGGCCTTCAGATCTTAAAGCCGCAATAAGGTCTTTCTTCGTAGGAGTATCCCTTGTTCCCGTGAAATTTTTACCCGCTGCATCTAATGCTTGGTATTTAAAAATCGGCATATTTCGTCTCCGCGTATTATGATGCCGTCGTTACGCTTAACACTTCTTCGACGGTCGTTATACCTTCTTTAAGTTTATTTACTGCCGCTTCCCTTAATGTTATAAGCCCGTTTCTAACCGCTGCATCTCTTATTTCTAAATCGCTCGCTTCTTTTACAATCAATTCTTTTATATCTCTGTTCATTCCCAAAATTTCAAATATTGCCGTTCTTCCTTTATATCCTGACCTGTCACATCTTTCGCAGCCTTTTCCGTGGAAAATATGCACATCTTTCGTCAATTTTAATTTTTCATATATATTGTCAGGAATACTTTTGACTTCTTCCTTGCAGTACGGGCATATTTTCCTTATAAGCCTTTGCGCCATAACGATATTAACCGCGTCTGCAACAAGGAACGATTCAATACCCATAAAGGACATTCTTGAAAGCGTACTTACAGAGTCATTCGTATGAAGCGTTGAAAACACCATATGTCCCGTTAGAGCGGCCTGTATCGCTATGCCTGCAGTTTCCTGGTCTCTTATTTCTCCAACGAGTATAACATCAGGGTCCTGCCTCATGAAAGAACGCAGAATATTTGCAAAGGTAAGCCCTATGTCAGACCTTACGTGCACCTGGTTAACATTTTTTAATTCATATTCTACCGGGTCTTCAGCAGTTAAAATATTAACATCAGGCGTATTTAAAGCTTTTAGCGCGGAATACAGCGTAGTCGTTTTTCCGGAACTCGTAGGACCGGTAACTAATATCATGCCGTAAGGCATATTAATCGCTTCTTTAAAAAGCTTAAGTTCTTTTTCGTTCATGCCGATTAATTCTATATCTAACGCAAAAAGGTCTTTGTTAAGCATACGCATAACGACCTTTTCGCCGTAGACCGTAGGCACCATGGAAACACGGACGTCAACCCTGTTTCCGTTGACTTTTATTTTGCACTTTCCGTCCTGCGGCAGCCTTCTTTCTGCTATGTCTAAATCCGACATAATTTTTATTCTGGATACTATCGCGTTGTAATACTTCTTTTGGGGAGCAGCAAACTCTCTTAAAATGCCGTCAATTCTCATTCTTAATACGACGTCTTTTTCAAAAACTTCCAAATGAATATCCGAAGCTTTCTTTACAACCGCGTCATAAAATATGGAGTTTACATATCTTATAACCGGCGCGGCTTCCGTTTCATCATCTGAAGCGCCTGCGCCCATTTGTATATCCTGTTCATCTACCGTGGAAACATCCGCGCCTCCACTTTCCGCATCATCGCTCAAGCTTGTACGCACATAATACTTTTCAATTGCTTCCATGATATCGGATTCGTCCATAAGGCTGACAGAAATCCTCATATTAACAATTTTTTCAATTTCATCCTTAACAACAACGTTCGAAGGATCGGCCATTGCGACATTAAGCACATTATCCCTTATAGAAAGAGGAAGCATTAAATACTTCCTTGCATTCCTTTCTGAAAACAAAGACAAGGCTTCCCTTTCCGCACTAACATCATTAAGGCGCAAAAAAGGAACGCCCAAACAATATGAAAGGGCGCTCAATAAAACATCTTTTGTTACATAACCGTTTTTTATAAGAATGGTGCCAAGTTTATCTTTTGTATCTTTCTGCTGGAGAATGCATTGGTCAAGCTGTTCCTGGGTGATTACACCGCGATTAACTAATGTCTCTCCCAAATATTTCTTTTTTAAAGGGGCAATAGCCATTAGGATCATCTCCTGTTTATTTTATTAATATAAATAATAGACAAAATAACGCGATAAGTCAAATTTTAGCTGAAAAAACATATACATTTAAAAAGGCGCCAGAACTATATTTAGTAGCTAAGGCGCCTGTTACAAAATGTGAAAATAGAAATTAACGTTTTGAGAACTGGAAGCGTTTTCTCGCTTTCGGCCTTCCGGGTTTCTTTCTTTCAACCATTCTTGAGTCTCTGGTAAGAAGCCCTTCTTTTCTCAATGCGTCTTTAGAAGTTTCGTTAAGGCTCAAGATCGCTCTTGCAAGGCTATGGCTCACTGCGCCTGCCTGGCCTGTAATTCCTCCGCCGTTAACATTTACGTAAAAATCATAGCTTTTTACACCTGCCCATACATCCATGGGTTTCAAGGCAGTTTTTTTATGTCTTTCAAGTCCGCCGAAATAATCATCAACGGTTTTATCATTAATAGTTATTTTGCCGCTGCCTTCCGTAACTCTTACGCGGGCAACTGCATTTTTTCTGCGGCCTGCGCTCAAATAAGAAACTTTACTCATTTTATACCTCTGTTTATTTTAAATCTGTGCCGTTATGTAAATCTTTAGTTACTTTGATGCGGCCGCAAACTGCGCGCCGTGTTCGTGTGTTTCGCCTTTAAATACTTTAAGCCTCTTGAGCTGCTTGTCGGCAAGCTTATTTTTAGGAAGCATGCCTTTTACGGCAAGCATCAAAGCTCTTTCAGGATTTTCTTCCATCAAAACGGAATAAGGTTTAAACTTTGCGCCGCCTGGATATCCCGAATAAGTAAAATCAAGCTTCTGGTCAAGTTTTTTGCCGGTAAGAACGATTTTTGCCGCATTAGTGATAACGACAAAATCTCCGCAGTCTATATGGCTAGTATAGATTTTTTTCTTTTTGCCTCTCAAAATATCGGCGACTTCAACTGCCAATCTTCCGAGCACTTTTCCATCGGCATCTATCAAATGCCATTTTCTTTCAATTCCGTCAACTTTTGGTAAATAAGTCTTTTTGTTCATCTTTAAAAACCTGTCCTGTTAATTAAATAATGTCAGAATTATAATACATTTCTGCTTTAAAAGTCAATTGTTTTTGCTTTTTAGCCAAAACGCCTATAAAACTTTTCACGACCGATTATTCTTAATATTTTACCATTCAATCCGGCGGGGCAGCCGTTTAGAAGTACGCAAAAACACCAAGAACGGGTATTATACACATTTATTTATAAGAAAAGCAAATCCTGTGGGTTTATCAGGCAACTTCCGGTAGGTTTACCTTCTGCCGCGGAAAATGTTTTTAAACTCCGTATTTCCGGCTATTTCGCTGCTGGTAAGGTCTTTAAGGCCCACCTTGCTGAAAGGGATTTTTGTACTGCTTGCCTGCCCCGGAGAAAAATATTTCGGCGCGTCCACTTTATCCATCAGCCTTTCAAAACCCGAAGCATTTAAATTTTGAACAACGGAATAATGAAACCGCAGGTTTACGGAAGGCATGCTGGCACCCGCGTTTATTGCAGTTGCTGTTGAGTTAATAACGTAATGCTTAACGTCAATAGGAATAACGCCGCCCTCTCCGATTTCAACTAGTGTTTTATAAAACATTCTAAAAAGCGGCGGAAGGAGATGCACAAGGCTGTTGGCGATATTAGAGTCCGTGGTATTCAAAAGAACCGTGTCATACCAATAATCATTCACCAGTTTTTTATGGTCATTAAGCGCTACTACTTTTTTTATATTGCCGTCATTGCCTATTTCCCCCGTATTGGCTGCGTTCACATAAAAAGTAATGCTATCCCAGGCTATCGCGATACTTGTTATATCAACCCTGAAAGCCACCCTGTCATACCCCCTGCAAAAAGGACTTTTCGGAGATACCGTAGTGCTGCTGAAATTAATAATTCCGCCTTTTAAATAGAATATGCTCCCGCTGGTGCCAATTTTCGATATTATTATGCCGTCGGCATTTACCGGATTTTTTTCTATTTCGGCGGATACCCTTACGTCAATATCGGGAGATAAACCGTCGCCCATCCACACATTTCCGGTTCCGAGAGGAAACCATTTTCCAGAACTGTTGCGGGTAATTATAATGTTTGTTGATTTATTTGTAGCGTAGTCAAAATACCATACTTCCGCTTCGGTGCCGGTTTCCGGAGCAAAACCGGATGTTTGGGCAGTAAGCACATCCGCGCCGCTTATGGGTTTTGCAAACAGAGCCATTCTGAACGCCGCCCGTTCCAATGCGCTTTCAGCGGCATAATACGTCCTTGCCATCGTTAACTCTTTATTTACGTCAGTGTTGTGCATAATGGACAAACGCAGGGAATGCAGCCCCAATACTGAAAATATCAAGACAAAAACCACTACAAGGCATAGCACCATTCCCTTATCATTTTTCATCGCCAGCCTCTCTATTTATATTTTTTAACCTGTCACAGCACTATTATAACATCGCTGCTTCCGCCGGATAAATTTGCCGCCGTACCGTGATGGTTAATGCGCAGATTTCTCGCGGCGTCGTTATTTAAATAATCTTCCGTAAAGCTGTAAAGCACATCATTTTCTTTATAAACGTCAGGATCCAGTTCAATATAAACCCTTAAATACAGATTATTTGCCACATCCGTACCCGCGCCGTTAAAAACTTCCCATGAAGCAACGCCGTTAAGACTGTTTGTAACATGAAAAACAGTTGCATTATTAAGCACTATGTCATCCGACACAGGATTGCCAAGCACCCCGGGAAGCGCAGGAAGCGCGAGCTTGTCGTTTACAGCCCATTCCCTATATCTTACGGTTTTTGTCTGGCTGTCAAAATAGTACTGGCCCTTTATAATTTTGCCGCTTGCCTGATTTAAAGCATAAAATATTACGGAATCGTACACTTTGCCGGTCCAGCTGCCTCCGGTCCATTTATCAAATTTAATATCGGAATCCGTTACAGAATTGCCGGATAGAACAAAACCTGGGCCAACCATTCTTTTTAAATGCCCGTTCAGCCTTGTTTTAAAAAACAAGTAATCTTGAAGGCGGTCTTTGGACGTGTACATGCTTTCAAAATTTTTATGCCCGTAGAGCAGCATGGTCGCCATGACAATAATAAGCATGCCTGACAGAACCATTGAAATCAGGACTTCCATTAAAGTAAAACCGTTTTTTTTCATAATATTTTCCGTTATATATTTTCAAACATGCCGCTTGCGTAATGCGTTCTTAAAGCTATTACATATTTAGGTCTGCCTGAAACTGGCGGAAGATTCATTGCTCTGGCAACCCTTGCGGCAAAACTACTGCTCCATCTCCGCGGAGCTTTAATCACGGGAAACACCGCGACGTAATTTACTTCCAAAAGAGCGGGTTTTTTCCTTATGTAATTCGGGTCGGAGGCGTTTACGGCTCCGGTCATTGTCGCAGTATCCCTCCAGCCTTCAATATAAGACGGCCTGGGAGATACAAATGCCGTATTTCCCAAATCCGGGCTGCCCGGATTTGTACTGTACGCCGCCCTGAGATTAGGCGCGTATAATGTGCCGTCCGGCCTTCTTGCCATAATATTGCGTTTTTGTTTTTCAAGGATATTGACTGCGGTGTCGACATTGTAAACAACATCGGCATATTGGTAACTGAGTTTATAAGCGCCGACAAAATAGTAAAGCCCGAAAACGAAGAAAACCTCAACGAGTATCAGGCTTATCAAAACTTCGGCAAGAGTAAACCCTTTATTATTCATCTTCATTTTTGACCCCTGTCAAGAATAGACAAAACTGATTTTATCGCTGTCTTCAGTGTTGCCGTCCCTGTCATAAGTGCCTGTTATTGTTTCTTCCGTGCTTGTAATCGTAACCGTGATTTTAGGATTTAACGCGCTGTAAGGGGTTTTCGTACTAACTGATACTTTGAAGTGTTTAAAGCGGGTGTTTATGCCAAGTTCGACATCAAGGTCCTCATTTGAACCTGCGCTTGTGCCAACCTGTATGTAACTGCCGTGTCTGGCATAGTACATTCTTTCTTTGTTGATAATGTCTTTTGCGGATATTCTGGCCTCATTCCTGTAAGTTTTGTCTATCTGGTTGTCTTTGCTTGCGATAACTGCGTAAAAAACGCTAAATAAAATCATTATTATTACCAGCACAACGACAACTTCAGTAATTGTGGCGCCGCGGTTATTCATCTTGCAATCCTTTTGAGCCAAATATCGAAGCAAATACAAGAGAGCATCCAAAATATACCCTACTATTGCAAATTTTGCAATTATTTTACAATTATACTAAAACGGGATTATGTATAAATAAAAAAGAGCCTGAAAATACAATGTATTTACAGGCTCTTAAAAAGTCTATTTTAAATCTGTTAAGCTACTCTTCTTCTGATAAAATTTGCCCCAACGTTGGCGCGTCCGCCTGATTGGCATACTTTTTGACAAGTTCTTTTTCTCTGTCAAATTCAAGCTTTTTTATGGAGGCTTCAATCTTTCTGTCTTTTGTATCCATTTTAATTATTTTTGCTTCAACTTCTTCTCCTTCTTTAAGCACAGGCAGCGGGCCTTCTTTTATTGATGAGATTTCATTATTTTTTACAAGCGCTTCAATTCCGGGTTCAAGCTCCACAAAAGCGCCGAAATCGGCGGTTCTTACGACTTTGCCGGTTACATGCGTACCGATTTTATATTTTTTGTAAGGGTCTGCTTTTGTATGTTTAAGCGAAAGCGATATTTTTTCGTTCTGCGGGTTTACTTCAAGCACCACGACTTCCACTTCATCGCCTTTTTTAAGCACGTCCTGAGGGTGTTTTATCCTTTCAGTCCACGAAAAATCGCTTATATGCACAAGTCCTTCTATCCCTTCCGGAAGCTTTACGAAAGCGCCGAAAGGCATAAGGTTTTGCACGGTGCCTTTGACAACAGCTCCGGGAGTGTAATGCCTTACCGCTTCATCCCACGGGTTAGCCTGTATCTTTTTAACGGACAAAGAAATTTTCTTATTTTCTTTGTCTACGCCTATAATTTTTACTTCGATTTCCTGCCCTTTTTTTACGTTTTTCTTAAATGAGGCGTCGCTGTCGTTCCAGGCATATTCGGAAGCGTGCAAAAGCCCTTCAATTCCGGGTTCAAGCTCCACAAAAGCGCCGTAATCCATAACGGAAGATACATTGCCCTTCATAATTAAGCCCACCGGAAACCTTTCCGCCGCGGAATCCCACGGGTGCGGGGCAAGGTTTTTCATGCTGAGCGAAATTTTGCCGTTTGCTTTATCGACTTTCGCGACCTGCACTCTTATTGTCTGCCCCTGATGGAGCAAATCTTCAACTTTTTTAACTTTATACCAAGCCATTTCGCCGATATGCAAAAGGCCGTCAACTCCGCCCAAATCTATAAAAGCGCCGAAAGGCATGATTTTTGAAACTGTGCCGTCAACTATCTGCCCTTCCGCCAGCGTCTCCAAAGCGGCTGCTTTCTTCTGTATTTTCGCGTCTTCAAGTATCTTTCTGCGGGATATCGTTACTTTTTTCGCCCTTCTGTCAAATTCGCTGATTGCAAATTCATATGATTTTCCAACGTATTTTTCCGGCTCGCTTACAAAATGCGTGTCAACCTGCGAAATATGCAAAAACGCGGTTACGCCTATATCAACCAAAAAGCCGCCTTTAACGGCTTTAAGTATAGTGCCGCGCACGTGTTTGCCTTCTTTAAAAAGGTTTTCGATACTGTCCCACTGCCCTTTTTCGATAACTTCCCTGTAAGACAGTATCGGAAGCCCGCGCATACTGACTACTTTTACTTTAACTTTCGCACCGGGCTTAAGCTCAGCCGGAATTTTGTCTTCTTCAAACTCTTTTTTCGGAATCAAGCCTTCCGATTTCATGCCTAAATCAACCATAAAGCCGTCTTCGTTTTGGGCGATAATCATAACTTCAAGCTCTTTTCCCGTGTTTATGTCGCCTACGCCGTCATACTCTTTCATCAAGTCTGCCATGCTCATTTCTTCGTTTTCTTCGAAATTCGTTACCTGTTTATTTAAATTGTTTTCATTTGCCATTTTACTTCTTCTCCTTAATCGTTTTCGCTTTTTGAGCGCTGCTGCAAATCTCTTCCGCCCTCCCTTGAACTTCGCGGATTATCCAGCCGGGCGTTGAAGCGCCCGCAGTTAAACCGATTTTCATTTTATTTTTAAACCACTTGTCATTGAGATCATTAACCGTTTCGATGTGATGCGTTTTAGTTTTTTTCTGGCAGATTTGGGCAAGCCTTGTGGTATTGCCGGAGTTTTTACCGCCGATAACTATCATCATGTCAACGTTCTTCGCAAGCTTTTCGGCTGCCTTCTGCCTGTCGAAAGTCGCCTTGCATATTGTGTTATAAACTTTTACTTTATACCGTTTTTTTAAAGATTTTACAATACTGCCAAAATTTTCGGGCGTTTGGGTAGTCTGGCTGACTATATTTATATCGCCTTTGCTTTTAAGCTTATCCGCTTCTTTGGCGTTTTCCACCACAACGCATTTGCCTTTTCCGTAAGAAACGAGCGCCGCGACTTCCGGATGCACCTTTTCGCCTGCTATCACTATAGTTTCATCTTTTGAAGCAAGCTCTTTTACTATATCCTGCGCCCTTTTAACAAATGGGCAGGTCGCGTCTATTACATCAACGGTTTTTTTGTTTTTAAGCTCATTATGGAGCTGCAGCGGTATGCCGTGCGTGCGCAAAATAACTGTCGCTTTTTCTACTTTTTTAGGGTTTTTAAGTATCTTTATGCCTTTTTTTTCAAGCCGTTTTACTTCCTGCGGATTATGGATTATTGGGCCTAACGTATAAACTTTTTTATCAGAACCGGCGTTTTTCTCGGCAATGTCTATAGCCCTTTTAACGCCGAAACAAAAACCTGATTTTTCAGCTATTTTTATCTTTGGCGGCTTTGCAGTTTTCTTTTTTGCATCCATTTTATTTATGTACCTTTTATAGTTATCAAGGGCGTTGCACACCCTAAGCCCGTGTTACTTTTTGCAAGAGCCCAAAAAGTAACCCAAAAAGCCCCGCGCCGGTTTTTCATTTCGCTCATAAGCCGCAAAAAGGGAGGCATAACAGCAAAAAACTATTAATTATTACCTGCCGTTAAATTCCATTTCCGCGATTGCGTCCAAAACTTTTTGCGAAAGCTCCGTATAGCTTTCCTTTGTATATTCTGTCGGCGGATATACCGGTTTTCCGTATTTTATTTTTATCTTTTTAAATTTTGACATTTTATTTGTATTTTCAATCTTTACAGGCACTAAAGGAACCTGCGCGTTACACGCTACCATTCCCGCTCCCGCGCGGGCTTTGCCTGGATTTCCGTCTTTGGAACGCGTGCCCTCAGGAAACATTAAAAGAAGATGTCCGCCTTCCAGCAGCTTAAACGCGTTTCGCATAGCCGCCATATCCTGTACTCCCCTTTTGACTGGAAATGCGTGTGTCCGTTTAATTAAAAAACCAAGTACGGGAATGTCAAAAAGCTCTTTTTTTGCCATAAAATACAAAGGCCTTTTCATTGCTGCGCCTGTTAAAGGCGGGTCAAAAAAACTTGTGTGGTTAGGGGCAATTACTGCGCCGCCGGTTTTTGGTATGTTTTCCGTGCCCTCAATATGCCATCTGTAAAGGACGGCAAACATTATCCTGAACATCTGCCTGCCCATCAAAAACAATATATTAGATTTTTCTTTTTTAGGTTTTTGGTCATTTATTTGCATACGCTTTTTAAAACCTCGTAAAAACCGGGAAATGAGATATTGACGCAATCCGCGTCTTTTATTTTCATCTCTCCGCTTGAAAGCAGCGCGGCAACGGCAAGCGTCATTGCGATTCTGTGATCGCTATACGTTTCTACCTGCACTCCGTTGAACGGCTGTCCGGGATTTCCGTTTATTATCAAACCGTCTTCCAGCTCTTCAATTTCAATGCCGAGTTTTAAAAACTGCCCCGCGACCGCTTTTATCCTGTCGCTTTCTTTAACGCGAAGTTCCGCGGCGCCGGTAATCTTTGTTATGCCTTGCGCCTGCGAAGCGATAAGCGCGAAAACTGGTATTTCGTCAACCATTCCGGGTATTATAGAGCCGTCAATGTTTACGGCTTTAAGTTTTGAATATTTAACATTTATATCGCAAACGGGTTCGCCTGAAACTTCCCTTTCGTTTGTAAGTGTAATATCCGCGCCCATCTTCAAAAGCACTTCAATTAAGCCGTCTCTTGTGGGGTTTATATTTACGTTTTTTACGGTAAGTTTTGAGCCCGGCACAATAAGCGCCGCGGCTACAAAAAACGCGGCTGAAGAAATATCGCCAGGTACCGTAATGTTTTGCGCATTAAGTTTGACGGCAGGATTGATTGTTACGGAATTCCCGTCAATTTCAATATCCGCTCCAAACGCTTTTAGCATCCTTTCGCTGTGGTCTCTGGATTTTGACGGCTCGCTGTAAGTTGTAGCGCCGTCCGCGTACAAACCGGCAAACAAAACAGCCGATTTTACCTGCGCCGTGGATTTATCACAATCATATTGTATTGCTTTCAAAGGGTTTTTGCCTTTTACGGTTAAAGGAAGCATCCCGTCAGCAGATATTATTTCCGCGCCCATCAAAGAAAGCGGCTCTGAAACCCTTTTCATAGGCCTTTTGGAAAGGCTTGGGTCCCCGGTAAGGCGGCTTTCAAAATCCTGGCCGGCAAGAATACCCATCATAATCCTTGTGGTTGTGCCGGAGTTGCCGCAATATATATCGTTTTGCGGTTTTTGAAGGCGCATACCCGCGCCTTCAATATGTAAAACGTCTTTACCGGTTTTTATATCCGCACCCATCTGCCTGAAAGCTTCAATGGTACGCAAACAATCATCCGAAGGAAGATAGTTTGTTATTACGGATTTGCCAGTTGCTATTGATGAAAGCATAACCGCACGGTGAGTTATGGACTTATCGGCAGGAACTTCAATAATGCCTTCAATTTTGTTGGTTTTTTGTAATTTCATTTCCATAGTTTTAATTGCAATTACTTGTCGTTTTGTGTTTTCAAAACAGCCTTTTTGACAGCTTCTTTATTGCCAAGAGTCTTTTCAAGCGTTTTTAACTCTTTTATAAAGGAGTTTAACTCCCTTTTTATGTTTGCGGCATTCATATTTAAAATCGGCGCCCACATATCCGCGCTTGAGTTTGCAACCCTTGTAGCGCTTTTAAATGAACCTGCCGCAAGCAAAGCGGTTTCCGGATTTTTCTTTAAGGCGTCTTTGTAAACTTTATTTAACGCAAAAGCCATAAGGTGCGGAAGATGGCTGGTAATGGCAACTATTTTATCGTGCTTTTCAGCTGAAATATGAATGCTTTTTGCTCCGGCGTCTTTCCACAGTGCTATAACCTTTTTTGCGGCGGAATCCGGTTTTGCGGAAGCATAAGCCACCATAACATTCGCGCCTTTAAAAAGGTTCGCGTCAGCTGAAAGTATGCCGTTCTTTTCTTTCCCTGCCATAGGGTGTGCAGGGATAAAGGGAAGCTTTTTGCCGCTTTTTGAAAATTCAGTTATAGTTTTTACGATTCCGCCTTTTACGCTGCCGGCGTCCGTGATTATTGTCTTTTTTCCGGCAATCGCGGACAATTCCTTATAAATAGCCGCTATTGTATCAACAGGCGTGCAGATAACTATAATATCGCATTTTGAAAGCGCGCTTAAATCGATTGAAACCTCATCAAACGCACTCATTTTTGAGGCAATTTTCAAAGTTGCCTGCCCAATATCTATACCTATTATATAGTATTTGTTTTTGCCAGCGGTTTTAAGCACTTTTGCAAGCGAAGCGCCAATATGCCCTAAACCTATAATGCCGATTTTCATTTGCACCATATTATTTACCTTTGCCGTATTTGAATTCCAATATTTGAGCTGAAACAAAGAGCGCAAACCCAAAACACAATCTTAATGAACTGGAAGTAAAGCGGAGCGAACGGTACATAAACTTTTGTTTTTAAAGCCGCCGCCAAAAATTTGGTGCCGATATATTTTAAAGAAGTTCTCTTCCAACAGCCTTAGCTACCAGATCCATCTCCCTCATAAGAGCGGCAAACTGGTCCGGCAGCAAACTCTGCGGGCCGTCAGAAAGCGCTTCTTCGGGATTCGGGTGCACTTCCAGTATAAGCGCGTCCGCGCCGGCTGCTATGCACGCCTTTGCCATAGTGCCGATATGTTCCCTTATGCCTATGCCGTGCGAAGGGTCGAGCACAACCGGAAGATGCGTAAGCTTTTTTAAAACGGGAACGGCGTTTAAATCTAACGTATTTCTTGTTGAATCTTCAAAAGTCCTGATTCCCCTTTCGCAAAGCATTACATTATAATTGCCCTGTGAAAGTATATATTCGGCTGAAAGCAAAAGCTCTTTTATTGTCGTAGCCAGGCCTCTTTTAATAAGCACGGGCTTTTTCTGTTTGCCGGCCGCTTTTAAAAGATCATAATTTTGTATGTTTCTGGCGCCTATCTGTATTATGTCGCAATATTTTGAAAGAAGCGCGACCTGTTCAACGGTCATGGCCTCGCTGACAGTAGGCATATGGTACTTTTCGCCCGCGGCTTCCATGTATTTTAAGCCTTTTTCCCCCAAACCCTGAAAAGTGTACGGGGAACTTCTCGGCTTAAACGCGCCGCCGCGCAGTATCGTAGCTCCGGCGTCTTTTACTATTTTTGCCGTTTTAAACATCAAATCTTTAGTTTCAATGGCGCAGGGGCCTGCCATAACGTGTATTTTTTTACCGCCGATTTCCACATTGCGGCTGACTTTTATAACCGTGTTGCTTTTCTGGAACTCCCTTGAAGCGAGTTTGTACGGCTTTTGTATTTCGCTGATATGCTCAACTGCTTCCATCGCTTCAAAAGAATCTTTATACTTTTCGGCATATTCGCCTATCATGCCTATGATTGTAATATCCTTACCTTTTGAAACATGCGGTTTGTAGCCAAGGTGTTTAACCTTATCTATAATTGATTCTATTTCTTTTTTCTTCGCGCCTTTTTTAAGTGTTATTATCATTTTAACTTTTCCTTTTAAGTGTTACTTTCCTAAAACCTTTTTTAGTTTTTTAATAAACATCTTGTTTTCTTTGTGCAAACCTATCGTAACCCTGAGCCAGCTTGCAAGGTCGTACTCATCCATAGATCTTGTTATAACGCCTTCTTTAAGCAAAGCGTTAAACATATCTTTGCCGGTTGAAGGGTGCGTGTCTATAAGTATAAAATTTGCCGCTGAAGGTATATAATCTATATCAAGCTTTTTAAGTTCTTTATACAAGTACTTTTTTTCCTTCTTCATCAGCTTTTGGCCTTTTTTAACCTGCTTTTCATCCTTAATGCTTGCCGTTGCCGCAACCTGCGCCAAAAGATTTACGTTAAAAGGAGGCCTTGTCCTTTCGATATAATCCACAACGCACTCATCCGCAAAACCGTAACCTACGCGCAAACCCGCAAGCCCGTAAATTTTCGAAAAAGTCCTGAAAATTATGAGGTTCGGATTTTTTTCCAGGTAATCCAAGCCGTCAGGGTAATCCTGTTCATACTGGGCATACTCAAAATACGCCTCGTCAAGTATCACAAGAGGCTTAACGCCAAACTTGTTTTCAGGGAGCTTTCTTAAAAACTCTTCAAGCTCCGCTTTCGTGTTATATGTGCCCGTAGGGTTGTTGGGGCTTGTTATAAAAACCGCTTTCGTCTCTTTCGTGCAAGCCATGCCCATAGCTTCCAAATTGTGTTTAAGGCCGCCTTTCATCGGCACGACAACAGCTTTTGAACCCATAAGCTGCGCCGCCATTCCGTACCTGATAAATGAGTGTCTTGACATCACTATTTCGTCTTCCGGGTTAAAAAACAGTTTCGCCAGAAGCTCAATTATTTCATCTCCGCCCGCTCCCGTAAATATTTTTCCGGTTGGGAGCCGGTATCGCTCCGCCAAAGCCTGTTTTAGCTCATAAGCGTTTGAATCGGGATAAAAATATATATTTTTAAGATTTTCTTTTATCGCTTTAACCGCCATTTTTGAAGGGCCCAAAGGGTTTTCGTTTGAAGCGAGCTTAACCACTTCTTTTAAACCGAGCTCTCTTTTGATCGTTTCAACGGGCTTGCCGGCCACGTAAGGCTTAAAACCCGCGCAACTCTGTCTGATTATTTTTGTGATTTCCATAGTATTTTACCTCTTACGTTTTTTAAGCTTTGGGGTAAGAACCCAAAACTTTTACGAATACGCACGATTTTTTAAGTTCTTCAACCGTTTTTGCCGTTTTTTTGTCCGCCATATGCCCTTCCAAATCCGCGAAAAACATATACTCCCACGCTTTTTTCTTTGTGGGGCGGGATTCTATTTTTGTTAAATTAACTTTATTTTTGTTAAAAATCCCTAAAATTTCGTAAAGCGCGCCGATTTTATCTTTCAGCATAAATATTAAAGTTGTTTTATCTTTTCCGCTTGGGTTTGTTTGTGTATTACCGACTACAAAAAACCTTGTCCAGTTCTGCCTGTTATCCTGTATGCCTTTATGTAAAACGTACATACCGTATATCTTTCCGGCCGCTTCCGAAGCTATCGCTGCCGAGTGGCTGCTTTTCGCGGCGGTTTTTGCCGCTTCCGCGGTGGAAGAAACCGGCACAAGTTCGGCATCCGAATAATGCTTATTGAGCCACTGCCTGCACTGTGCCAGAGCGTGCGGATGTGAATATATTCTTGTTATTTTCGCTTTTGAGTCGCTGACCAAAAAGCATTGTTCTATTTTTAAGCTTACCTCGCCACAGACGGAAAGTTCCGTATCGGCAAGTATGTCAAGGGTAACGCTGACGGAGCCTTCATTAGAGTTTTCAACCGGTATAATGCCGAAATCCGCCCTGCCGCTTTCAACCTCGCCAAGCACTTCGTGAGGCAAAGCGCACGGCACAAAATACGCCGAAGAACCAAATTTTTTCATAGCCGCCTGATGCGTAAAAGTCGCCCACGGGCCCAAAAAAGCGATTTTCGCGGGAGATTCAAGGTTGCGGCACGCGCCTATAATTTCTGTATATATCGCTTCCAGCGAATCCGCGCTTAAAGTGTTTTTCCCTGAAGTGACTTTATTTAAGACATCCCTTTCGCGGGAAGGCACGTAAACGGTTTTGCCCGAAACGCCTTTTGCTTTTCCGGCTTCAAGGGCGAGTTTCGCCCTTTTATCAAGAAGCTTTACTATGTCTTTATCCACTTTGTCTATCGATTTTCTTACAGAATTCAGTTTCGTTTTCATATTTTCCTTTATAATTACCGCCTGCTGCCATACTAAGGTTGCAAATGACGCCAAAAACTTTGCCATTCTTCGCTTCTGTCTATTAGCCTATTTGCATTTTTACCGCATTTAATAAATAAGCCTCCTATAAAAAGGAGGCGTATTTATTATATCAAACTATAAAACATATTCAAATCCTGTCTTTTTACGCCTGCGTTAAAACGGTTTTCATGTTTCTTGTGTCAAACTCTTTTAGCGTTTCACTCTTAAATTCCACTTTCATTTTGACATCGGCAAGAGCGGGTATAAACTGTATGATTTTTGCCAAAGCCTCGGTATTTTTATCGCGGGAGTCAAAAGCAAGTTTTGCGGCTTCGCGCATCTCTTTATCAAGTTCAATCTGCAAAAATTCGCTAAAGGAAATTTTTTTCATCTGCTTTTGCATCCTTTTGGCTTCTTTTTCCACTATTTTGCCTTCTTTTCTAGTAAGCTGTTTATCATACCCGCTGTATTTTAAAGCTTCTTTGTAGCAGTATTCAAAGCTTGTTCTTTCTTTGTATCTTTCTCTTACTTCCGCCTTAAACTTATCTGCGGCATTTTGTATTTCAACCATATTGGCTACGGAAGCATCGGCTTTGCCCTGCGCTTCCGCAACTTTTTCAGCTTTATAACCGCCGAAATCAACTTTAATTATATTATCAGCGGGAACTGCCGCAAGCTTCTCTCTTAAAGCTTTGCCGAGAATTTTTTCAAAATCTTTATTTACCAGCGCGCCTTCTGTCTGCTGTTGCGCGAGCATCCTCTCAAAAACAGACTCCAAAAAAATACGCTGGAAAGCTTCCGGTTTGTCCGCGGAATCCGTACGCGCGGCTATGTTATTGAGATATATGCTTACCGGATTGTCATCGTTAAGATTCATTGCCTCTTTAGCTCCTTCTATATCAAAATAAACCAAAGCGTCAAAAATCTCTTCTTTTTGCCTTTCGCCGTTTACCCTGTCAAGCTGCGGGATATGCTTGCTGTTAAAGGCGTAAGCCGTGTCAGTTAAAGATTTTCTGGTATATCCTTTTTTATCCAGTATGCCCAACAAATTATCGCCTTTCAAAAGGCTCCTTATCCAGCTTTTTTCCGCCGCAGTAACATTTCCGTCAACCAGCACCCTGGAAATATCTTTTACCCCCAGCACAAAGGCGGACTCTTCCGCTTCTTTAAGCTGGATGCGCAATTCCGGCGCGGATGAATATTCTTTTATATAACTTACCCATGTGTCTGACGCCATAATAAAATCCCTCACCGCGTAGGACTGCTCTTCATTGTTATGGTAAAAGTAACCATCAAAACCCATATCTGAAAGGCGCCCTGCGCTTCCGTAGCCGTAGTCTTGCGTAATATCAGCGTAAACTTTGATGCCGTTGGCATGCGCAACTTCAAAAAACTTTTCCATCTGGCTTAAAGTCAGCGCTTCTATTAAATCATTACGGTCTACGATCAACTGCCCGTTTCCGAACTTTTGAAAATTTTCAAGCATCGCTCCGAAATTTTCAAGAGAATCAAGGTCATCTATGATAAAGTATATGCTTTCAACCGCGGCGGCTTTATCAGCCCTTTTGATTTCATTTGCGGCTGCGATAAAATCCGCGGTTTCCTGCCTTTCATCTAAATCCAAAATATTTATGCGCGCTCTTACGTTTCCCCTTTCGTCATAAGATATGCCTTTAGCCTTTGAATTTATGACTTTTGTCCAAGAAACATCAAAATTTTTGCTGTTAAGCCTGACGCCGGTGCTTTTATAAATAAGTTTTGACGCGCTTTTTAGGAATTTTTTATTTCCCTCTGCGAGGATAACGTTTTCTATTTCCTCCACGGGGCGCTCGGAAAAAATCACGAGAGCTTTTGTTTTTGTGCTTATCCATACGCTTTTTCTTCCGGTTTTTACGCCAGAATTTACAAAACCAAATTCTTCCGGATTTGCGGGCTTTTTATCTACAACTATGACAGGCACATTGATATATTCGTCAATGTTTTCAAACCCGTAAGAATCATTTACATACTCCTTAACTTTTTCAATGCCGTAAGGTTCAAGGTCTTTTAAAGCGATTTTTTCTTTAACGGCCCTGCTGTCCACAAGCATATGCACGGCTGTATTTGCCGCTATGCCGGCGATAACGGCGCTGACAACGGCTATGCCTAAAGCCGCGGCAAGCTCAACGCCTCCTGTGAGGGTGCTTCCGATGATTAAACCCGCGATGCGGCCGATACCCGTTATAAAACCGGCGAATGCCCCCATATATGTATACATGGTAACCGCAAGAGCGCCGTCCGCAAAAAAATCTTTATCATTATCATGCTTTTGATACATATAAGGAATTTTTTCGCTTACCTCATTATCAAACACGCTGCCAAATATTTTCCGGTCCGCGGGATGCCTTCTGCTGAAATCAAAGCTTAAGCTGCCGAAAAACTCGGCAACAGCTATTTTAAACAGAATTTTCAGAAGAGGTTCGCCTTCGTTAACCATTTTGTCAACCATATATTCATTTTCCGGCAGTACTGCGGGCTTGAAAGGGCTGAAAAGTTTATAATTGCCTTTAAAATCCGGAAGGCTAAACATCGTTTTGCCGTGCCTGTGAAACTGCATGTTTACCGCCGAGTAAACTTTATACGCGCGTTCTTTAGCATAGCCGAGTTCTAAAAGTATCCTGACAAGATCGTTATCCGAAGATTTATAACTGCCGTTTGAGGAGTATATTCTTTCAATCCTTTGTATTTTTTTGAAAGCGCCGGGAGAATTAAGCCCTTCGCTTACAACTGTCTGCGCCTCAGCGGCAATGGCATCGGCGTTGTTTTCTTTCACATTCATTTCCATTACGCTGTCCCCGAAAATATCAAAAAATGCGTCTTTGATGCCGCGGACTTTATTTTTCGCGAAATGCATACTTGCCACAATTTCGTCAAATTTCGGATTGTTCCTGAAACTTTCATCCGCGGAAAACAGCTTTTTGGAACCGTTTAAATAAAATTTCAACGCAAGCCTGTTAAGTTCGCGCTCATTATCCACAACGGCCTGATGAGTGGAAAGCCTTATGCGCCTTTTCAAAACCTTATTATGAAATGTTTCGACATATTTTTGGTAATTATTATTAGTTTTATACGTAATGCCTTTGTGCTCCGCGAAATGCAAAACCTGCGCGGAAAGGTTAAAATGGTTAGCTATCTCTCTTGCATTGAGATAGCCTTTCGCTGTAATGCGCCTTTCAAGGGTATCCCTGTCTTTAAGCCCCTGAGAAACGCCTTCCGCGTACAATTCTTCCGCCGCCTGCCGGAATGCAGGATTATATCTTTTCTTTAAAACGTTGAGGTTTCGCTCGCTGATTCCGAAACGGTATATAAAATCTTCTTTTATTTTATCAGCGGTTTCTTTTGAATATCCCGCAACGTTTAAAAGCACTTCAAGGTTTTCGGCAATACTGTGTTTGAAGTTAAAACCTTCCCAGAGAAGCCCGAAAAATATATCGTTGGAAATATCTTTTATCCGGTTTGCGTCGGTGACGGCAACAGTTTCAAAACCCGGCAAAACAAAAGATCTCAGTCCGGCCGAGGCGGCAGCATTAGCAGATTTATCGGCAATCATTTCGCTTATAACTTCATCTTTTGAAAATTTTATACCATATTTTCTTTCCGCAAGCAGGAGGATATTTTCGACTTCGTCCGAATCGCTTTCATACATGTATATCTCGGGAAACAATCCGGATCTTTCGAACTGTCTGGCTACCTCTTTAATGGCATTCCTTTTTTCTTCGGCAGTAAGCTTTTCAGCTTGTTTATCAAAGTTTAAATAATCGATATAAACCGCATACCCTTTCAGCTCTTCGATTTCAACTTCTTTACCAATGCTGCGTATTCTTACGTTTCCGTTTCCCAAAACAAGCCATTCCTGCGTAATATCGTAGTTTACGCCGTTTATTTCGGCGGAAAGCGCGCCGTCAGCATCTTTTTCCAGCATAATCACATTTTCAACGGACGTTTCTTTTATGAATACCGGTAAATTTGCAACAGAAGTTTTAAAAATCCCGTTTACCAGCAGCAAGTTGCTTCTTTTTCCGCTGTACATCAGTTTAAATAAATTTTTTATAAACAATTTTGAAAACTTTTTATTTGTTTTTGTTTGTATCAATTCGGCATACTGCTCGGAAAAACCTTCGGCAACATCGGCGTTCCTTGCTTTTTCCGCGGATTTTTTAAAATAAAACACTATGGTTTTAAGAAGGACGGCAGGCCAGTTGCATAATCTTCCAATTCCGACGTATCTTGGGACGTTTGCGGCGGCGTTAAGCAGCGACACGGCGATATCATGTTCCAGGGAGAATCTGGGAAGCCTGGCAAATATGTATTTGCGCCGGTCGAAGAAATCTTCCGACCCGTAGGCAAATAGTTCGTGTAAAATTCTTATCGAAATATGACTGTTAAAACCCGTAAACGTGCTTTTTTCAATCATATCTAAAAAATTATGCGCTATTTCATGCACTGCGGTCTTCGTTTCAACTTTAACAAATTCAAAATTGGAATTCGCTGTCTCATTCGGCTCATCTTTATTTTTTTCCGTAAAAACCGCCTTACTTACATAATTCCAAATCAGCATATCATCCGAATTGTTTATCTTAATGCCTAAAACAGAATTAAGATCTTTGGAGTACAGCAATTTGCAGCCTGCTATATATGCTTTTAAGTCAAAATTGCTTTCTACGTTAATATCAAGAATGTCTTCAGCCTCAAGCAAAAGTTTATTTAAAAAATCATTTTGCAAATATGGCTCGTAAAAATTTTTCATCAAGTACATAAAAGCAAAAAGCCTGAATTTTATTCCGGTATCTTCTTTTTCGGCAGTTTCAATCAGCTTATCTTCGTCATTTCTAGATCTTATCACTTCCAAAAAGCGTATTTCATCGCCGCTGAATTCTTTTTCCAAAAGGCCTAAATTACGGCTGTTTTCAAAATAGTACGGTAAATTATCCGCTATCAGTTCTTCAACCAAAGTAAGAGAGTCCGCATACAGAGTTGTGAATGGACCGTCTATGGCGGCTTTATTATTATTCAACTGATGCCTGATATCAATCGCATTTTCCGCAATTTCGCGAAAACCTACGCCGTGCCTGATTAATTCTTTTAAGTTGCTTGCTTTTACATATATATCGCCATTTTCGTCATTTATATTTTCCATTAAAAGGCGGATAACGTTTTCATTAAAGGCATACTCTTCGGCTTCATTCACGGCGGAATTCTCTCCCGCAATGCCTTTTTTAACCGGAATAGTTATGGATGCTTTTTCCGCTAACGCATTTTCGCCCCATGCCCGGGCAATTTCCTTAACGGTAAATTTTATTTTGTATTCTTTTTGAGCTGCCGAAAGAATCACATTTACTTCCGCCTTGTTATTTTCGTCAAAAATATTCGCCTGCTTTATTCCGGACCTTTCAAGCTGTCTGACAACTTCCCTAACCGCGACATCGGCGGAATCCCATATTCTATACATAGCCGGAGCCAAACTTATATATTCGACAGATGCCGCGTCTCCGGATTTTTTTTCTATATGCAGCGTATCGTCAGCCAAACTTACAAACAGCCTGCTATCCAAAATATAGGCGCCTCTGCCGTCTTCGATAGAATATATATTCCCGCCGTTTATCATAAACACGGCGCCGTCTTTATCCTTCGTAATCAAAACATTCCCGTCAGGCTGCATTTTTATCAGCGCAACATCCTGAAAGTCTATTTCAGTATCCGTGTCGTCTTCAAGAACGATCTCATTTTTTTTAGCGCTGCTTGCCAGAGCATATAATCTTTTCAATGTGTTTTTGCTTATATCCGACCCGCTTTCTTTCTCTACGATACCTGCCATAATATCAAGCAGCGCCGCCTGCATGTCCGTAAAATCTTTTTTTAAGCTTTCCGACTCAAAGTATCTTACTATCGCCTCCATCATGAAAGCAGCCCAACTCACATGTTTCTTATAACCGGAAAGCTCAAATACTTTTTCAAATACCGCAAATATGCTCCATGCGGCTTTATGCTCTAAAGACAAGTATGTCCGATTTGGAATTTCTTTATATGAGTAAACAAAAGGAATGGTTGAAAAAGCAAAGAGTTCGTGCAGTATCCTTGCGGTTATTGATTTTCCGCGCGCGGCAGATGATTTTTCCGCAAGCGCAAACAAATGATTATGCCCCACTTCATGTAACACCGTATCTTTTTTCATGGCTTCGGTAAATTCAAATGCTGCATTCGCAATGGCATTCTCCGTTTCGGAAGGCTTAACCATTGCCGCGGTTAAAATGCTGTAATAGATCAGTTTTCTGTCATTATCATGAATATTTATGCGGCCTTTTAATAAAGTGTCTGCCAGATGTGTCAAGTATACCTGCGTGCCGGCTATGACAGCCATCAAATCATATCTGTTTTTTATTTCGACATCCGCCAAGTCAAAATTTTGCATGTATTTATTATAAAAAGCGCTTTCATCATCGACATTATCAAAATTCATCCGCAAATACATATAAGCAAAAAGTTTAAGTTTTAAAGATGATTTTTCATTACCGATAATTCTCTTTAGAAAACTCTTATCGTTCCTGTGATGCATAATCCATAAATACGTGAATTCATCCCCGCCGAAAAATGATTTGAGTATAATATCCGAATATAAATCCATATTGTCGGAGATCACTTCTTCGACAAAAGCAATATCGCTTCTGTGGCCCTTGCTGCCGTAAGAAGCTATAGCCCTCATATTGTTCACAAGTGTTTTTCTTATGTCCAGCAAATCATATTGATAAGCGGATATATCGGCTTTCTCGCTTAGTAAATACTTTAAAGCATTAACTCTTCGGTATACACTTTCTTCGCTATTTTGAAGTATTTTTGCATTTTTAACGATAATATCTTCATAATCTAAATAGAGGTCCGATGATTCGCCTATCAGATATACCGGTACTCTTATAATTTTTTCGTTATTGAGCGCGCCGGCAAGAACAGCCTGGGCGGGCGGAACTTTTTCTGACATTTCGTAGCTGCTTTTTTCCGGCTCAATAAAGAAGTAATCAAGCAGCGTTTCATCTATGCCGCACTGAAAATATGCCGCAAGAAAAGCGTTTGCCAAGACTGTTTTTTCAATTTTGGATAGCCTGTCGCGCCTCTGCTGGTATTTTAAAGCCGCGTGCTGCATAAAATCCGGCATTCTGGCAAGCAGTTCCGCGTCTATACCGTCGATTTTATCGTAAACATCTTCCGACATTTCAATGTCAAATATCAGGCCGTCGCCGGTTATAAGATTATTTCCGGCGGCGTACTCCATTATGCTTTTAATAGCGGAATAAGTGTTGGGCGCGAAGATATAAGAATATGTGTTTTTTACGGCATTGAAAGATAAAACGGCGGAATTCTTTAAACCGATTGAGAAGCGGCTGCCGTTGGAAGCGGCTATACCCTCATCAGGATAAGTTAAGTTATTCATTTTCCCGTTGCGGTTTTGAAGGGTAATAACAAAACCGTTTGGAAGGGTTAAAATGCTTTCTTCTAAACCAAAATCAGCTTTAACATCCTGCTTAAGCATGCCGCTTAAAGCATTTTGCAGCGCTGCGATGTTTTCTTCATTGTACTCTAAAGCATTAAGACCGGAAGAGGCGGCAGAGATCAATACTCGTGAAAGCTCAAAATATGAAGCCTGTGATGCGAGTGCTAAAGCAAATGTTTGAGCAGAAAAATTATGCGTGTTTAGCACATATCCGTAGTATGCCTCTTCCGATCTTTTTGTGCCGGTAGTCACTGCAGGTATTATGCTGATATATGACATCTTATTCTTCTTGAAAATGTCACTCAGACCCTTACTGTGAAAACCGCCGGTAATTACGACAACAATGCCGTTTTTACCGTTTTTTGCACCTGTTTTTTTATTTATATTTTGGACAAATATCCTGTTTCTGTCTATATTAACTTCATAGAATTTTTTTAAAAGATCTATATTATTCTGAAAAAACGCCAAATCGCTTTTAAACGCGTACTTTTCATAAATATTTATAAAATTCGCGTATTCGCGGACAAAGTAATCGTATTCGTCAGCCGTAACTTTCGCGTCTAAAAACGCTTCCAGCCTGTTATAAAAATCCCCTAAAAATGCTATTTCAAATTCAGCCTCGTTTTCGGCAAACGCGGCGCGTATATCGGAAATTACCTGTTTTTCTTCATTAATAAAATCCAAAACGTTTAAACCGGCCCCGGCTGACATATACCTTACAAGCTTTGCGAATTCGCCGTCAGGGTTGATGTCTATACTGTACTTTTTGCCAATTTCGCCAAGACTTGCCACAAATTCGTCAGCGTTGCCAAAACCGGCCGTTTTTAAAGAAAGCTCCGCAAACTCATTATGCGGAAGCGTTTCCTGAAGCTGCTTTACGAGATTTCGCATTTCCAGCGAAGCTTTATTGTAATTTATGCTTTTTGACTGCTGTAAAAGATCGCAATACAAGGAAAAGGCCGGATACCTGTCCAAAGAGACATATAAAAAGGAATTATAATCCTCATCCTGCAGACTTATCTTGTTAATATATTTTTTTAAAAAAGAATAATATTTCTCAGATGAAATTTTTCCGTTCTTATAGCTTTCAAGAAAGGCGTCGAAACGTTTGCCTTCGCTGCTGAAATACTTTGCTTTAAGATAACTGATTTCATTTTTTATCCTTAAAAGCTCCGTACTGTAAAGGCTGCGGTTTGTAAATATCTCAGTAAGGCGCTCAAAATTTTCCTGATGCACTTTTTTGTCTTCAAGCCCGTAAAGCGGTATTGAAGAGTTATTTTTTACGTCAAAATATTCCGCGCCGGTCAGCCTGCCGTTGTCGATCAGATTATCAAGGATCTTAAGCTTTATCGTTTTATCATCCATATTTCTGAAGATATCGGTATTTATGTCGCCGTATCCGCCTTCAACAAAAATGGCTGAAATTTCATACTTTTTTTGCAAATCTTCAATTATCGCGCATATATTTTTCTGCACTTCCGCGTGGCAATGCAAATCCTGTATATTAACTATTGTTTTGCCGCTGCTAAAACTCTGTGAATCTACTACTTTCCCGAGATTTGAAGGAATAAATCCTATTGAATTTTGAATAATTTTTTCGTTTTCACGAGCGTGAGCCGCAAAAGCAATATCCCCCATTGTTGTAAACAGCAGACACGCCGCCGCGACTGACGCAATAATTTTTTTCATCGTGATCTCCAATTGTATGCCTATAAAAAAAATTTCGGCCTGTTATTTAAACAAGCCGAAAAGAAAAACCGCTATTAACCTGCATGATAACATTCAACTCTGCCGGAATACTGCCCTTACGCAACGATGAAAGCAGCATTAAGTATTGTTTATCTATATTTACTGAATATAAAATTGCGCTACTTCGCGGAGGGCTGTTTAAGGTCATTTCATTTACCTGTAAAAGAGATACAAAAAAACCAGTATCAGCGGTTTTTGGAGTCTTTTTTATATCAAAAAACGTCTTTGTATCATTTTGTACTTTTATGGCTGCGGGCATACTGCCGCTTTCATGGCTATTCGCGTGTGCCGCTGATATAGAAGTTGTTGTAAAATCTATATTACCAATCATTATTTTGCTTGAAATATCAATCATATTTAACGCTTTAACATCTGACTGTGATATAAAAACGTCATCTTTCTTTACCGCTTTTCCAAAAGCGGCAAACGCCGCCTGCGGAACAGCAGATACAAAAAGGAATGCGGCAATGATGAAAACAAACGCTTTATTTTGCATATTAAATAAAATTTAGCCTATTTTATTTTTTCCTGCCATGTTTTTGTTTACAAATTATGTTTTTAATACTAAAATATCCGCATGAACAATGAAAATAGTTTTATGTCATTTCTTAAAAAGATATTAATTCTGAATGTATTCTTTATTCTGCTTATGACGTTTCTTTCTTTTATCTTTTTTTTAAGCTATGAAACATACCTCTGGGAAAATTTGCCTAAATTTGATATTTTCAAGGTTTTTGCGCAAAACTTAAGATTTAACCTTTCCGCTGCGGCTTACGCCAATATACCTATATTTATATGTTTTGCGGTCTTACTTGCTTTTGATACCCCGATTATATCGCGCGTTGTGGTCAGCGCGGTGAAACTTTATTATATAGTTATTTTTATACTGCTTTTCTTTTTACAGATGTTTGCGTCTTTCTCATCGCATATATTTACAAATTTTAAATCTTTTCATGATATGGATTATATAGCAAATTTTGCCACGATTTTTTTAAGTTTTGATGACAATGCCCTTCTCACCATGATTATTCCCATCACCATGATTTTACTGTCCACCGTCATTCTTTTTGGTTTTACTATAAAGTTTATATTGAAATCTAAAGAAATTGAAGTGTTTGACAGAAGGAAATCATTGATTACGGTGTTAATTACGCTGCTGTTGCTCATTATTTTTGCGAGAGGAGGGATTTTAAAACATCTTTCTTATGAAGATTCTCATGTAACGCCGAGTACGGACTTAAACAAATATGCGCTTAACGGCGCATACCAAACGGCAAAAAGTGTTAAATATTATAATCGCAAGAACATTAAACACCTTATGGGTACGTCCGTTGATATAGGAGCAATGACTGCTGGAGATTTTAGTCAATTTGAAGGTATGGATTTGCCGGCTGATTTAGACAGTTTGGATGTTTCTTTGGCGAATGCCAGAAAAATAGAAAAAGAAGTTAACAAACAAGCACGGTAAGCTGCCTTTCCGCCGTTTTATCTCTTCTGTAAGAGTAAAAATCAGATTCATGCATTGTGCAGCGGGTGCTTATAAATATATCTTTCACGTTGTTTTTTTCCAAAATTTTCAATGCCGCTTCAGATAAATCCAGTCTGCCGTTCTTTAGCCTTGCGTCAAATACCTTTGCGAGATCATCGTTAACCTCATAGCAGCACCTGCGTATATGCGGGCCTATATAAACGCTTATATCCTGCGGGCTGACTTTAAATTCATCTTTAAATATCTTTAATGCGTTTTCCAGTATTCCGGCGGCAAGCCCTCTCCAGCCCGCGTGTACCGCCGCTTTGGCATTTCCGTCTTTTGAAGCCATAAGCACCGGCATACAATCCGCGGTAAATATTCCCAAACTTATATTTTTTTCACAGGTAATAAGCCCGTCGCAATTATCAACAAACTTCCCTTTATCTTTACCTGAAACGATTTTGACGGCATTGCCGTGTACTTGGTTGGCGCAGATTAAATCCGCATGGTTTAAATGCAGCTGTTTGAAAAGGCTTGTCCTGGCGGAAACGTCTTTCATGTTCCCGCAAAGTTTGGCGGTGGTAAAATGTTTGAACGGAAAAAGAGGTTCTGTAACTATATTTTTGTTCATCTTACTTAAGTTTTTTAACTTTCCAGTAAGTATAGGCCGGTTTTGAAAAATCCATCTCCTGCGGTTCACTCAAATCTTGGTTATCAAACAAGGTCGCCTGCCCCAAATCTTTTTTCACCGGAGTATCGCTTTTAAAACCTGTGGCGATTATAGTTATCTTTATTTTATCGTCAAGCCTGTTGTCTATGGCGTGCCCGTAGTAGATATGCCCGTGCATATTATAGCCTTTTATAACGTCGCCTATTTCTTTTAGTTTCATCGCGGAAACCGTTGCGTTTGTGGTAACGTTTATAAGCATTTTCTGCGCCTGTGAAATATCATAATTATCCAAAAGCGGGCTTGATATGGCTTTGCTTATTGCTTCTTTAACATTGTCTGAACTTGCCGTTTCGCCGATTCCTATTAAAGCCGTGCCGGAATTGCTGATGATAGTTTTAACGTCGGCAAAATCCATATTTATCTCGCCGGGCACCGTTATAACGTCCGTAATAGCCTGCACGCTCTGCCTTAAAACGTCGTCTATAATTTCATACAGGGCTTTTGCTGACATCCTGGCGTCAACAACATTGAAAACCCTTTCGTTAGGAATGACTATTAATGTGTCCGAATAATTTTTTAAATTATTTATGCCTTCTTCAGCCTGCGCCATTCTGACTTCACCTTCGAAGCCGAAAGGTTTTGTAACAACGCCAACGGTTAAAATGCCTTCGGACCGCGCTATCTGAGCGACTATCGGCGCCGCGCCCGTTCCCGTTCCGCCGCCCATTCCGGCCGTTATAAAAACCATGTCCGCGCCTTTAACGGTCTCGCGGATTATGTCCATGCTTTCTTCTGCCGCTTTCTGCCCAATCGACGGATTTCCGCCTACTCCGAGCCCCTTGGATATCCTTTCGCCTATCTGCACCCTGACAGGCGCGGCCGACTCTCTTAAAACCTGCACGTCCGTATTAATCGCGATAAATTCAACGCCGCTGACATTTGCAGCGATCATTCTGTTAACCGCGTTAGAACCGCCGCCGCCGACGCCTATAACTTTTATTATGGCGGGCTGGCCGCTGTTGGAATTTTCCGTAGGCAAAATTATTTTCATTTTAGAAAGTTTCCTCAAACCATCTGCTTATTTTAGAAAAGAAACCGCTTCCCGAAGACCTTGGAGTTACTGCGTATGAATTTGAAAGCGTTGAAGCTACGGCGCCTATCGCCGCTGTATATACAGGGTTTGAGACTATTTCGTTAGGCCCTACGACTTTATCGGGATTAGGTACTCCGACCCTTACGGAACATCCGAAATATTTTTCAAATGCTTCCGGCAAGCCTTCAAGCAGGCTTCCGCCGCCGGTAAGGATTATCCCGCCCGATAAAAACTGCCCGCCGTAAGGGCTTTTTTTCATTACGTCTTCAATTACAAAAAGTATCTGCTCTATTCTCGGCTGTATTATTTCGACAAGCTGAGCCCTGTCGTATTTTCTGGTGCTTCTGCCATCCGCGCCCCTGTATTCAAACTCTGAATTTTTAAGTTCCGGGTGCGCGAAAGCCGCGCCGTACATCTCTTTGACTTCTTTAGAAACCGCGAAAGAAGCTCTTAATTTGTGCATTATGTCCCTTGTTATATAGTCCGAACCTACCTGAATTTCGTTTGTGTATCTGATTATGCCGTCGGCGTAATGCACGACGCCCGTAGTAAGCCCGCCGAAATCAACTACAAGGCAGCCGAGCTCTTTTTCTTCTTTCGTTACAAGTATGTCGCTTGCCGCGAGATATCCGTAAACTTTTTCATCGCAGGGAACGTCAACGGAATTCATCGCTTTTAAAATATTGCCTATGTTGCTGCTGGACGCGACTAAAGCGTGCACGTCAACTTCTATAAAAGTCCCTTCCATGCCGATAGGATTTTGTATGCCTCTCTGCTGGTTAAGTATAAACTCTCGCGGGACGATCTGAAGTATTTCATGTTCGGAATCTATTTTAATCATCTTTCTGGCGCTGTCTAAAGCGTTGGAAACGGTCTCTTCTGTAATTTCCCTGTTAGAATGGTTGATATTGGCAACGCCTTTTGAATTTCTGGCTTCTACAAAGTTGCCCCTTACCGCGACAACGACATTGCTTATCTGGCTGCCGGCTGCTTTTTCGGTATCTTCAAAAGCCCTGGCTATAGCCATAGCCGCTTCCTGTATATTTATAACTGCTCCGGCTTTTATCCCGTCATTGCACGGAACAACGGCAGAACCCAAAACCTTTATAAGCCTTGCGTCTTCATCGCGCGCCCCTGCAACGCAGCACACCTGGTTGCTGCCGATGTCGAGCCCTGCTATCAATACCTGTTTTGCCATTTTTCGTTTCCTTTATCCGTGTTATATAATTTGTTCTGTTTTGGGTTTTACTACAGCCCTGCCCAAATCGTAAAATGTCATGTCTATATATTCAATCTGCTTGTGTTTTGCCATCGCGTCAACGTATATTTTACGGAACTTATCAAACTTATGGAGCGTATGTTCGCTTCGCTCGTCGCCCCAGTAGATTAAAGCGCCGTCATTTGTCATAAATACTATATCACCCGAATTGCTGAACCTGATTTCGGAGATATTATCCATAAAATCTTTGCATACCGGCTTAAAAGTTTTTATAAACTTCAAAAGTTCCGTTCTTTCTTCCCCGTTTTTGCTTACAATAACGGGAATTTTCATGCCGCTCATAAAGCCGCGAAGCGGAAAAGGCTGCCCTTCAAAATCTATGCCCATCATATCTTTTTCACCCGCGACAAATGCTTCCGGCGTTCTTTCATAGAGCTTTATGCGTATCTTCTGCCAACGCCTGTTAATCGAAATACTTTGCAGCTCCGGCTTAACTTTCATTATTTCTTTTTCGGCTTCAGCTAAATCTATTTTCAGTATATTGTCGCCTATTTTAAACGGCAGAAGTTCTTTGATTTCGGATTTTGTAATATTTTTATTGCCCGTAATTTCTATGTCTTTAACCGCCATGCTGTCCGCCGCGTACGCGTAGCTCACGGCTTTTTTGCCGCCAAGATACACTAAAAAACATACGGCGCACAACAGTATCATGTAAACAAAAAACTTGCCGAGTTTTTTACTTTTTCTTGAAGAGTTTGAATACCTTGGTTTTATGACGACTCTTCTGCGGTAAGAGTATTTTTTTCTTGCCATTATAATTTCCCGCTCAGCATGACGAGCATGCAAGAATTTTTAAAACCATCTCTTCAAAACTTATGCCCGCGGCCCTGCCTTCATCGGGCAAAAGCGACGTTTCCGTCATTCCGGGAATCGTATTATTTTCCAGAACCCAGACCTTATCGTTTTTATCCACAATCATATCTACGCGCGAAACGGCGCGGCATTTAAACGCTTTGAATATCTTTTCCGCGTAATTTTGCGCTGTAGCATAAGCCTTCTTGCTTATTCCCGCGGGAATTATGTGTTTGGAACCGCCTTTTTGGTATTTCGATTTATAATCGTAGAATTTGCCTTTAGGCACGATTTCCACGACAGGCAAAGCTTTTCCGTCTAAAACGCCAGCCGTAATCTCTTTGCCTTTAACAAACGCTTCAATCAGTATTTCATCATCATATTTGAAAGCTTCTTTCGCGGCTTTTGCAAATTCGGACTGTTTTTTAACGATCGTAACGCCCACGGCGGAACCTTGTTTCGCGGGTTTAACAACTACCGGATATTTCTTTATTTCCGGCACCGGTTCAAACTTCCTTAGCGTTTTCCACTCCGGCGTTAAAATACCTTCGCACTGAAAAAGAATTTTTGAAATATTTTTATCCATCGAAGCCGAGCTGGCAAATATTCCGCAGCCCGTGTAAGGTATGCCCATAACTTCCAGCATTCCCTGTATGGCGCCGTCTTCCCCCATCGGACCGTGAAGAACTATATAAGCTATGTCTATATTTGCTTTTTTTATCTTTTCCGCGGCATCCCGCTTAACGTCAATGCCGACAGCTTTAAACTTCATTTTTTTTAACGCTTTTAAAACGGCTTTGCCGGATTTCAAGGAAATCTCCCTCTCACTGGAGATTCCTCCGTACAAAACGCCTATTTTTTTGCTTTTTAATTTTTCTGTATTCATTTTATTATCTTTATCTCTGTTTCCAGATTTATTCCGAATTTATTTTTTACTTCATTTTTTACGGTATCGATAAGTTTCAAAATATCCGAGGATTTTGCGCCGCCCGCATTCACGATAAAATTTCCGTGCAGCTTTGAAATCTGCGCGCCGCCGACTGTTTTGCCTTTTAAGCCGCAATCTTCAATAAGCTTTCCGGCACTTAAATTTTCCGGATTTTTAAAAATACTGCCCGCGTTTGGCATATCCAAAGGCTGCGTTTTTGAGCGTTTTTGTACGTTTTCTAAAACCTCTTTTAAACTATCATTTTCAGCTTCTTTTTTCAAGGAAAAGCTGATTTTTGTTATTATGCAGTTTTCAAGGCCGCTTTTTCTGTACTGAAAACCGATTTTTTCTTTATTTATAAGTTCTTTTTTTGCATTTTTATAAACTTCAACGCTTTTTACCGCTTCGCCTATCCACTTTTTGAAACTTCCGGCATTTCCAAAAACCGCGCCGCCTGCCGTTCCGGGTATTCCCGCGGCCGCTTCAAGCCCAATAAGGCTATTATCTATGGCGGTTTTTAAAACTTTTTGTAATAATGCCGCGGAACCGCAAATTATTTCTTCGCCTTTTACCTCAATCCTTTCAAAATCGCCTGATAATTTTACTATTGCGCCCCTGTAGCCTTCATCCGCAAAAAGAAGGTTTGTGCCGCCGCCCAAAACAAAATACTTAATATTATTTTCAGCCGCTTCCCTTAAAAAACTGCCCAAAGCATTTTCATCCGGAATTTCAACGTAATAATCGGCAGGGCCGCCTGTTTTAAAGGAACACAGCTCAGATAAACTTTTATTCTCAGTTACTTCGCATCCGCTTAAAGATAATTTCTTTACTAAACCGCCGGTAATATTATGCCCCTTTATGGCTTGCAGAGCCAGGAATTTGCAATTTAACTATTCGCTTATTTAATTATTATTGCCTATTAACTGCAGCAGTTCTTCCCCTTTCTTCCACACGTCCCCGGCGCCTAATGTAAGCACTATGTCACCTTCGGAAAGGGTTTTCGAAAAAACTTCCAAAGTATCAAATTTCTCTACGCGGCATTTGTTCTTTTTAAGGCTGTTTACTATCAAATCGGAAGAAACGCCAGTTATCGGCTTTTCTCCGGCAGGATAAATGTCTAAAACTTTGACAAAATCCGCTGAATCAAAGCTTTTGCCAAATTCGTTAAAGAGGTTTTTTGTCCTTGTGTATCTGTGCGGCTGGAACAACACAGTAAGTTTTCTCTTAGGCCAGAAATGTTTTATCGCTTTTAAAGTCGCCTGCACTTCGGTCGGGTGGTGGCCGTAATCGTCAATCACGGTAATGCCGTTTTTTTCACCCTTTATTTCAAGCCTTCTGCCGACGCCGTCAAATTTATTTATGCCGTTTGCTATATGGTTAAAAGGGATGCCGAGCCACAAACCTACGCCGATTGCCGCAAGCGAGTTTAAAATATTATGTTTGCCGGGAATTCTTATGCACACGTTACCCGCTTTTTTGCCTTTATACATAACGTCAAAACTTGTGCACTCTTTTAAAACTTTTATATTGACGGCTTTGATATCGGGTTTTCCGGTAAGCCCGTAAGTAACGTATTTTCTAGTAATTTTGGGGATAATTTCGTTTACAAGGGTATTATCCGTACAAATTATCGCGGCTCCGTAAAAAGGTATGCAGTTGACATGGCGCACAAAAGCGTCTTTCAAAGCATCCATGTCGCCGTAATAATCTAAATGGTCGTTATCTATGTTTGTAACAACGGTTATAACCGGGGAAAGTTTTAGAAAAGAACCGTCTGATTCGTCCGCTTCCGCGACAAGGTATTCCCCCCTGCCAAGCCGCGCGCTTGTCTTAAGGTTTTTTAGCCTTCCGCCGATAACTATCGTGGGGTCTAAACCGCCTTCATCCAGAACCATCGCGGCAAGAGAAGTAGTAGTAGTTTTTCCGTGAGTGCCTGCAATTGTTACCGCGTATTTAAGCCTTGCGAGCTCGCCGAGCATTTCCACCCTCGGTATAACGGGTATTTTGTTTTTGAGCGCCGCGATAACTTCGGGGTTATCTTTACTGACGGCTGTAGATGTCACGACAACTTCGGCGTTCTTTATATTTTTGGCGCTGTGGCCTATATAGATTTTCGCGCCGATAGCTTTTAAATGTTCCGTAACGTCCGTCTTTTTCAAATCGGAACCCGTAACATTATGCCCGAGATTTATCAAAACTTCGGCTATTCCCGACATTCCCGAACCGCCGATTCCTACAAAGTGAATATTCTGGTTTTTTCTGAACACTTTTTTTTCTCCGCTGACGCCAAATCTTATTTTTTCATTTTTTTCGCGTAATATTCGGCGCTTACGGTAGTCGTAATGCCGCCCCTTATGCCAAATTCAAGCTCCGCGGTCATATTTTTCGGTTTTATCGCTTTAACAATGTCTTCCATAATTTTATTAACTACGCTTTCGTGAACCATGCCGACCATTCTGTACGTCTGCAGATACATTTTAAGGGATTTTAGCTCGACAACGGAAGAAGCCGGCGTATAATTTATGACAAGGTAAGCGTAATCAGGAAGGCCTGTCCACGGGCAAAGGCACGTAAATTCCTCGGTTTCAATGCATACATTTATATCTTTGCCTTTGTACTGGTAAGGCATTGCTTCAAGCAGTTCCGGAGATACTTTGTCAAAAACAGGCATTTTTGTTTTCATGTTAACCTCTTTTGTATTAAAAATCATTGATTATTATAGCATTTTTGCTATATGTTTGCTAAAAACCGCTTTCTTATGTAGAATACTTTCAATTTTCTAAATAAAAAGGCAAAAACATGTTTAAGCCAAAGCTATTTACGCTAATAAAAAATGAACCCCAGCTTTTTACGCCCAAAAGAATCCTTGCTGATTTAAACGCGGGCCTTATAGTGGCTTTTATCGCAATACCCCTATCTATCGCACTCGCGATAGCTTCAGGAGTTATGCCGGGAAAAGGACTGGTAACTGCGGTAATCGCGGGCTTTCTAATTTCTTTTTTAGGCGGCAGCAGGGTGCAGATAGGCGGCCCTACCGGCGCTTTTGTAATAATAGTTTACGGCATTATCGCTTCTTACGGTACGGCGGGGCTGATAACCGCTACGGCAATGGCAGGCGTTTTTCTTATTTTGATGGGAATATTGAAGTTTGGCAAAATAATAAGATACATACCATACCCTGTAATAGCGGGATTTACAAACGGAATAGCCGTTGTTCTGTTTTCAACGCAAATCAATGATTTTTTTGGGTTAAACCTTGTTGATATTCCGGCAGGATTTACGGCAAAATGGGGAATGTACCTGATAAATCTGCACCTTTTTAACCCCGCAACTCTTATTATGGGTACCGGCACGCTTCTTCTTTTAATTTTTTATCCGAAAAGATTTAAATTTTTTCCGGCTCCGCTTGCGGCTTTAGTGATTACTACGCTTATAACTATAATTTTTAAGCTTCCCGTAGACACGATAAACTCCCACTTCGGTGACATAACGAGCTCAATGGCCTTTTCGCCGGAACTGCCCGCTTTCAGCATTGAAATTATAAAAAAGCTGATCCAGCCGGCTTTGACAATCGCGGTGCTTTCCGGCATTGAATCGCTCCTTTCCGCGGTAGTTGCAGACGGCATGATAGGCGGCAAACATAATTCCAACACGGAACTTATAGCGCAGGGCATAGCAAATATCGGCTCTTCGGTATTCGGCGGGATACCTGCGACAGGCGCGATCGCAAGAACCGCGGCAAACGTAAATAACGGCGGGAGAACGCCTGTAGCCGGCATGGCGCACGCCGTTTTTATTTTAATAATAATGCTTATGTTCATGAAGTATATTTCGCTGATACCGATGGTAACGCTTGCGGCGATTTTATTTACTGTCTCGTATAAGATGTTTGACTGGAAATCTTTTTCGGAAATGCTTAAAGCGCCTTTTTCGGATACGCTGATACTGCTTACAACCTTTGCGCTAACTGTATTTGTGGACCTTGTTTATGCGATAGAAATAGGCATGATTTTAGCGGCGTTTTTGTTTATGAAAAGAATGTCCGACATTGCCGAAATTGACGATTCCGATGAAGTATATGAAGGGATTGAAGACATTAACGAGCTTGAAAACAAAAAGAAGATTAAAGACGTCGTAGTTTATGAAATTAACGGACCGTTTTTCTTCGGGGCGGCAAGCACCTTTGTGGAGCACATGGAAAAAATCAAAGAGTGCAAAATTATCATATTAAGAATGAGAAAAGTGCCGGCAATGGACGCATCCGGCTACCACGCTTTATATAAAATATATAGAAAATGCGTCGCGACAAACACAAGGCTTATTTTATGCCAAATCCAGAAGCAGCCGTTAAAGGTCTTAAAAAACTACGGGTTTATAGAAATTTTAGGGAAAGAAAACTTCGCGATGAATATTGATAATGCTTTAAAAAAAGCGGAAAAGTTTATAAATGACGAAGAAGCGCACAATAAGCCTTCATAAGAGAAAAACACTTTTAAAACATATTTGCCATCTCAAACTCCGTTTCGGGGCCTAAACACGTCCGCTAAAATAAATCCGGCACGGAAATTCTTTGGTTTTGTTTGTCTTTTCTGAAGGTATCTTAATAAATTCCGGAGTTTTGGACGGCAAAAGACTGGTTTTTACTTTGCGACAAGCTCGTCCGCTTTGTTTAGAACGGTATTCGCTTCGGCTTTCCTGCCCAATGCCAAAAGCACTACGCCCTTATTGTTGTAGGCATCTTTAAATTCAGGGTCAAGCGCTATCGCTTTATCAAAAGAATCAAGAGCTTCTTCCAGCCTGCCTAAATTATACAGCAAAAGGCCTCTCGCGTAATACGCTTCCTTATTTCCCTGTTCTAAAAATATGTATTTATTAAATGAGTTCAGCGCTTCTTTATAATTATTCATTTTGTATAAAGCCACGCCCCTGGCGTAGTAGGCTTCGGTATAATTTTCGTCAAGTTTTATCACTCTGTCAAAAGATTTTACGGATTCGTCATATCTTTGAAGGTTGCTTAAAGCGACGCCTTTAGCGTAGTAAGCCTCTTTATCGTCTTTGCTCATCTTAATAATTTCGTCAAACGATTTAATCGCTTCCGCATATTCGCCGATATTAAAAAGCGCGTAGCCTTTCTGGTAATACGCGGTATTGTCCGGCTGCAGCGAAATAACTTTGTCAAAAGCCTTTATGGCTTCGCGGTACTCTCTCATTCCTATAAGGCAAAGGCCTTTATTATAATAAGCGCTTGAATAGGTGACGTCAAAGCTGATTGCTTTGTCAAAAGATTCTTCGGCGTCTTCATATTTATCCTGAAAATAATAAGCAAGCCCTCTCCAGTAGTAGCCTTCTTTTTCATTGGGCTCCAGCCTTATGCACATATTAAACACTTCGGCAGCTTCTTTATTATGTTTTAAAGACAGCAGCGAAAAACCTTTATTGTAGTAGGCGTCGACGTCTTTTTTGTTACGGCTTAACACAACGTCAAAATCGTTGACCGCCAAATCGTACTTCCAGATGTTCATGTATGATACGCCCCTGTTAAAGTAGGCGTCAATATAATCTTTATCGAGTTTTAACACCTCATCATACTGCTGGATGGCTTTGTCAAATTTTTTTGCTATGAAAAGTTCGTTTCCGTGCTGGAATATTTTGTCGCTTTCTTTAGATATGTTTCTGAGGGTAGATCTTGGCTTAAGGCTTACAGCACTAAAAAACTCCGTCGCGCCAAATAAAAGGCCCGACACAGATAGCAGAATAATAAAAGCGGTTGTAAGAGTTTTTTTCATCTTGTCCATTTATTTGACCAATATAATAGCAAAATTTAAATATTCTGTCTCTTGCATTGATGCCAAAACAGGATGGTCTTTAGACTGAAAGCCGTATTCAATTATTACGACCTCTCTTTTGGCTTTTGCCGCTGCCTGGCCGATAACATCCTTAAAATCCTTAAAACTTAAATGATGCGAACATGAAGATGTCGCGATAAGCGCGCCTTTTTTAGCAAGTTTCAAAGCGGCTTCGTTAACTTTTACATAATGTTTAAAGCCTGCGTTAAAGTCCTTTCTGCTTTTTATAAGCCCCGGCGGATCAATGCTTAAAATATCGTACTTTTCCGCTTTTGCTTCGGCGGACTGCAGATAGTCCAAAGCGTCGGCTTCCAATCCGTTAAACTCTTTAAAGCCGTTTAAAGCATAGTTTTTTTCAGCGGTTTCAAGGGCGGGCCTTGAAGAATCCACAAAAACAACTTCTTTCGCCCCAGCGGTTTTGGCATAAATGCCGAATGCCCCCGTATGGCAGTAGCAGTCCAAAACTTTTTTGCCTTTCGCGTAAGCGGCAAGCTTTTTCCTGTTATCACGCTGGTCAAAGAAAAAACCTGTTTTTTGCCCGTTTATTATGTCGGCATAAAATTTTACGCCGTTCTCGGTAATTATTATATCTTCCGCAATATCGCCAAAATAAATTTCATTTTCAGCGTTTAAACCTTCAAGTTTCCTTAAAGACGCGTCATTTCTTACAAATATGCCTTTCGGAGAAAAAACGGCTTTTGCCGCTTCCAGAATATTTGCCTTTTCTTTTTCGGCTCCGGCGGAAACAAACTGCGCGCAAAGATAGTCGCCGTATTTATCCAAAATCACGCCGGGCATATCGTCAGATTCGCCGAATACCGCCCTGTAAGATGTTTCGGAAGGATACACGTTTTCCCTTAGCCGCTTTGCCGCTTCTACCCTTTCCTGCCAGAAAGGCACGTTAAAAATTTCATCTTTATTGCTTACAAGCCTGAAAGCGATCAGCGAGCGCGGATTATAAAACCCGGACCCTATAAGCGCCCCTGCGTTATCATAAAGTAAAACCTTATCGCCGGCTTTGGGGCTTCCTTCCACCTGCTTTATTTCGTTGGAAAAAACCCATTTATGCCCATTTTTAATTCTTTTGCCTTCGCCTGCTTTTAAAATTACTTTCATTTTGCCCTTAATACTGTAAATTTTGGTATATAGGAAAATCTTTGCAAAGTTTTGCCATTTCGGTTTTAACTTCCGCGATAACTTTTTCATCGCTGATATTTTTCATGACTTTTACCACCGCTTCGCCGATTTTAACCATTTCAGCTTCTTTCATGCCTCTTGTGGTTACGGCAGGGGAACCGATTCTGATTCCGGAAGTTATAGCCGGCTTTTCCGGATCATAAGGAATTCCGTTTTTATTTAAAGTAATACCGGCTTTTTCGAGCGCTTCCTGCGCGTCTTTGCCTTTAACGTTTAACGGCCTTAAATCAACCAAAAACAAATGAGAGTCTGTTCCGCCGGAAACTATTTTCAAACCGCCTTTTTCGATAGTTTCGGACATTTTCTTCGCGTTTGCAAGAACCTGCTTCTGGTATTCTTTGAATTCAGGCTTCAAAGCTTCTCCGAAAGCTACGGCTTTTGCCGCTATAACGTGCATTAAAGGCCCGCCCTGTTCTCCCGGGAAAACGGCTGAATTTATTTTTTTCGCGAGCTCTTCGCTGTTTGTAAGAATCATCCCGCCGCGCGGGCCGCGCAAAGTTTTATGCGTTGTCGTTGTTACTATGTCGGCATGCTCCATCGGGGAAGGGTAAACGCCGGCGGCTATAAGCCCCGCGTAATGAGCCATATCGCACATATGAAAAGCCTCTGCGTTTTTTGCGATTCCTCCGATTTTTTTCCAATCCCATACCCTTGAATACGCGCTTGCGCCGCTGATTATAAGTTTCGGCTTATGTTCTTTGGCAAGTTTTTCTATTTCTTCATAATTAACAAGCCCTGTTTTTTCGTCAACGGAATAAGACACTATGTTAAACCACTTTCCCGAAACGTTAAAAGGGTTGCCGTGCGTTAAATGCCCGCCGTGCGAAAGGTTTAAACCCATAAGCGTGTCGCCGGGTTTTACAAGGGCTAGCAAAACTGCCAAATTCGCCTGCGCGCCGGAATGAGGCTGCACATTGGCAAAATTAGCGTTAAACAGCTTTTTCGCCCTTTCTATAGCGACGGTTTCCGCAACGTCCACAAATTCACAGCCGCCGTAATACCTTTTTCCGGGGTATCCTTCGGCGTATTTATTTGTCAGGCATGAGCCCTGCGCTTCCATCACGGCCTGTGACACGATGTTTTCGGAAGCTATAAGCTCGATAGTTTCTTTCTGCCTGTTAAGTTCTTTAACCATAACGCCATAAATTTCTGAATCAGTCTTCTTTAAATTTTCCATGTTCTGCTCCTATATGTATTTTAATATTTCATTGGTATCAAGGCAGCCTTTTCTTATAACGATGTACGGGAATTTTACCATATCTATGACGGTAGATTCAAAGGAAAATTTGCAATTGCCGCCGTCAACCATTATATCGGCTTTATCTTCAAATTCAAGAGCGTCATTAAAGCTCTTAGCGCTCTTCTTGCTTGAAACGTTTACAGAGGTCGTCATAAGCGGCTTTCCGGTTTCTTTTAAAAGTTTAAGCATAAACTCATGATCGGGAATTCTTACGCCGAGGTTATCCCTTCCGCCGGAGAGTATCTTCCCGAGCTCCGTTGTAGGAAAAATAAGAGTAAGCTGGCCAGGCCAAAATTTTTTGGCTATAACCAAAGCTTTCTTTGGTATATCCACAAGAATGCTTACCGCTTTTATGTCCGGAGTCATTATAACAAGAGGTTTTTTATAGCTTCTGCCCTTAATCGCATAAACTTTTTTTTGCGCTTCAAGATTAAACGCGTCAACCGCGAAACCGTAAACGGTTTCCGTAGGCACAACCGCCACTCCGCCGTTTTTTATAATTTCCGCAGCCGTTTTATGCGCGTCCTTGTCTTTTAACGATATTTTCACTGCCTTTTTTGACATTTTATATCTCTGTTTATTGTTTTTATCTTTGGAAATTCTTTGTCTTTCAGGCTTTAAAATTTATATTTCCATATTTATTCAGCGCAAAGCATTTTGAGTTTAGGCGATGAAGAGCTAAGCGAAGTTTACAATTGCACAGGTAAATGAGCTTGGTACTGAAGAAGTATCAACTCAAAATGCGAGCGCTCAACTGCGGTAGTCGCCGTTTATTTTAACATAGTCGTACGAAAAGTCGCACGTATAATACTTAGAGCTTTCCTTACCTGCGTGTAAATCCAAAACAACCTTAACTTCTTTTTTCAAAAGGGCTTTTTTTGCTTCTTTTTCGGAAAAATTTAATACCAGCCCGTTTTTAAACGTATGTATCCCGCCCATATATATGTCTGTTTTATCAGGATTAAAATTTACGCCGGCTCTTCCTGCCGCCGCGATTACCCTGCCCCAGTTTGCGTCTGCGCCAAAAACGGCCGTTTTAAACAAAGGCGATGTGGCGATAGTAGCGGCTATAACTTTTGCGTCATTTTTAGTTTTAGCGTTTTTAATTTCTATTTCGACAAATTTTGTGGCGCCTTCGCCGTCTTTGGCTATCTTTTTGGCAAGCTCAAGCGTAACTTCGTCAAAGGCTCCGGAAAATTTTTCAAAATCAGATTTTGAAAGTTTACCTGTGCCGCTTTGCCCGTTTGCCAAAACTATAACCGTGTCGTTTGTGGAAGTGTCGCCGTCCACTGAAACGCAGTGGAAAGACTGGTCTGCCGATTTTTCAAGCATTTTCTGTAATGTTTTGCTTTCAACCGCCGCGTCCGTTAAAATAAATGAAAGCATCGTAGCGTGCAATCCCTGCATATTGGGGTGTATCATACCCGCGCCTTTAACGCATCCCCATATTCTTATTTCGCCTTTTGCGGTTTTAACTTTCCTGAAAGCCGTCTTTTTAAACGTATCGGTAGTCATTATTGCAAGAACAGCTTCATCTTCATTTTTAGCTGAAACGCCTAAAGCGTTCTTTAAAAGTTTAACGCCGTTTTTTGCCTGTGGCATATTTATATACTGCCCGATAACGCCCGTAGAGGCGCATAATACTGAATTTTTCTCAAGGCCGAAAGTTTTTTCGGTATCTTCACATATTTCAACGGCGTCTTTCTTGCCTTTGCTGCCGGTACAGGCATTGGCGCAGCCGGAGTTGGCTATAACTGCGGAAAATTTGCCGCCTTTCTTCATTCTGTCTATATCAACCAATACGGGAGCCGCTTTAACAACGCTTTTTGTAAACATTCCCGCGGCGTTTGCCTCAACTTCGGAAATAAATAAAGCCAGATCTTTTTTTCCTTCTTTTTTTGATATCCCGCTGCGTATCCCGCCTACTTTAAAACCTTTTGGAAGCATTTTCCTTCTCCTGAAATATTTTTAAGCTTTTTTTGAGGACTTTTTTTTGTCCTTTTTATTCTTCTTTTTTTTGGGTTCCTCTTTTTTAAGAACCTCGATTTTACCGTTAATATCCGCTATCATTTCGTCCGCTTTAGCGGCCTTGTAACCTTTTTCTTTTGAGGCATTAAGCCATTTGAGGGCCGAATCATAATTTTTTTCTACTGTTTCGCTGCCGCTATAATATAACTCGCCCAAAGAGTACTGCGCTTTCGCATATCCGCTTTCTGCCGATTTTGTCAGCCATTTCAAGGCTGCGCCTGAATCTTTTCTAACCTGTTCATTGCCGTTTTGATAGATGGTTCCAAGCGTATACTGCGCTTTCGCGAAGCCGTTTTCAGCGGACTTTATAAGCCATTCCAGCGAATTTTTAAAATCCTGCTTGTACGAATATACCATGCTCAGCTCGTACTGCGCGCCCCTGTCGCCTTTTTCAGCATCAGCTTTTAGCACCGCTATATCGCTTGCGGAGTTTACGTCTATGGGCTTTTTTTGAGCAAAAACAATGCTCGGGAGAAAAGCCCAAAGCATCGCAATTAAAACCGCCGCGGATTTTTTATTCATTATTTTTCAGATAAATCCTTCGGTTTCGGGAAGATTAAACATAATATTCATATTCTGTACCGCCTGGCCGGAAGCGCCTTTAACAAGATTATCTATCACGACTACTATCACAAGCCTGTTTGTCCTTTCGTCAACTTTCAAAGATATTTCGCAGAAATTGGTATTCGCCGTATCTTTAATTCCCGGCATGACGTTTTCTTCCAACACTTTAACAAAAGGTTTGCCTTCGTAAAATTTTTTATATATTCCCACTGCTTCTTTTGAAGATACGTTTTTCTTTAAAGTTACATAAATCGTTGAAAGCATTCCCCGTTCCACGGGAATTATGTGCGGCGTAAAACTTATAACGGTTTTTTCTCCGGAAAGGTTTGAAAGTTCCTGCTCGATTTCCGGAATATGCCTGTGCCCGCCGGCAATTTTATACGCCCTGAAATTTGGGTGTTCCGATTCAAAATATTCCTGCGTGCTTTTTCTGCCCGCGCCGGATATGCCGCTTTTTGCGTCAATTACTACCCCTTTTAAATCTACCAGGCCTTCTTTGATAGCCGGGGCGCAGCCCAAAAGAACCGTCGTAGGGTAACAGCCGGGGTTAGCGATAAGTTTAGCGGTTTTTATTTTTTCGCCGTTTAATTCGCAAAGGCCGTAAACCGCGTCTTTTATAAAATCTTTCGCCGTGTGCGTTACGCTGTACCATTTTTCATAAACGGAGGAATCTTTCAGCCTGAAGTCCGCGGACAAATCTATAACTTTAACGCCGGCATCTAAAAGCTGCGGGACAACTTCAAAAGCTACCGCGTGCGGCAAAGCCAGAAAAACGACATCGCAGTTTGAAGCTATCTTTTTAGCGTCAAGCGGTTCAATCTTCAAATTTAAACCGGCAAAACCCGGATAAACGTCTTTCAAATCTTTCGTTTCCGCCGCGCTTCTGCCGTAAAGGCCGGTAATTTTAACCTGCGGATGCTTTGAAAGGATTTTCAAAAGCTCTTCGCCGGTATATCCCGTTATGCCTACAATTCCCGCTTTAATCATTTTCTTCTTCTCCGTTTACATTTTTTTCGTTTTCCGGATAAACCAAAACAACAAATTCGCCCAATATTTCTTTCCCTGAGTTTATATTTTCCGAAACTTCTTTAATGCTGCCGCGTATAAACTCTTCAAACTTCTTTGTGATTTCTCTTGCAAGGCATATTTGGGCAGTTTCGCCAAAAACTTCCATACATATTTCAACGGTTTTCAATATTCTGTGCGGCGATTCGTAAAAAATTATCGTTTTTCCGAGTTTCGCGCTTTTGGCAAGCTCTTTTCTCATTTTGCCGGGCTTTCTTTTTAAAAAACCGCAGAAAACAAAGCCGTCCGTAGGAAGCCCTGAACCTACCAGCGCCGTAATAACCGCGCTTGCCCCTGGAAGAGGCTCGGTCTTTATGCCCCGGCTAACGGCTTCTTTAACCAAAATGTATCCGGGGTCGGAAATCGCCGGAGTCCCGCCATCCGACACCAAAGCTATATTCTGCCCGTTTAAAAGTTTATCAATAAGCATAGGCATTTTGTGCTGCTGGTTATAAGAGTAAAAGCTTACCAGCGGTTTTGAAATGCCAAAATGCGTGAGGAGTTTCAGGCTTTGCCTTGTATCTTCGCACGCCACCAAGTCACACTCTTTCAGAACTCTTAAAGCCCTTAAAGTGATATCTTCTAAATTGCCTATCGGTGTTGGAACAATATATAAAGTACCGCTCATTTTAAAAAGAAATAAGCCCACTTAAAAAAGCGAGCTTACATATTATATTAAAAACACCGTATTCTTACCATATATATTATTAGTTCAAATGGTTTTCATCCTGGAGTATTTTTACAAAAACAGTAACGACATTAGGGTCAAACTGGGTACCGGCTCCGCGTTCAAGCTCTGAAATAGCGTGATCCCTGGGTAAAGCTTTGCGGTAAGGCCTGTCGGATGTCATCGCGTCATAAGAATCTATAACGGCCACGATTCTTGAACCAAGAGGAATTTCTTCGCCGATTAAACCCTCGGGGTAACCGTTTCCGTCATACCATTCCTGATGGTACAAAACCATAGGCGCTACGGGCGCCAAAAAAGTTATCGGCGCGATTATTTTATTGCCTATTGTGGGATGCTTTTTTATTATTTCAATTTCTTCGGGGGTCAGTTTGCCGGGTTTTCTTAAAATCTGTTCTTCAATGCCGATTTTGCCGATATCATGCATAAGCGCGGCATATTCCACATGGCGCACAATAGCCTGCGGAAGCTGCATTCTTTCCGCTATAAGCTTCGCGTAGTGCCTTGCTCTGTCGGCATGGTCGTAAGTATAGGAGTCTTTCGCGTCGATTACTCTCGCGAGCGTCTGTATAATTTCAAAGTAGAAGTCCTGCAGTTCATTATAAAGTTTTATGTTTTCAAGCGTCATCGCCGCCTGGTCCGCAAGGATGGTCATCAGCCTTACGTCTCTGTCTTCAAAACTTGTTATTTCCCTGGTGGCGTTAATATTTAAAACGCCGACATTTTTGTTTTTTACCCTTAAAGGAACAGATATAAAAGACTTGGAAGAGTATCTTTTTTCGCTGTTAGGCCTTAAAAACCTGATATCGGACTCTATGTCTTCAACAAAAATCGGTTTGCCGGTATGCACGACTTTTCCTGCAATCCCTTCGCCGATTTTTATTTTGACGGAAGAAGCTATATCCGGCGGAATTCCCCTGGAAGCCGCTATATAAAGCTCATTATCATCTTTATCTATAAGCATTAAAGAGCCCGCGTTGCAGTGTATAAGTTTGCAGGCAACATCTATAACCGATTCGGCAAGTTCTTCCTTGCTTATTATGCCGGTCGCGCTCATGCCAAATTCGTGAAGCCCGACAAGCATGGCAAGGAGATTGTCCAAATCCATGGAATTAACCTGGAGTTTGCCTTCAAGCTCCAGAATATTCCTTTCGTAAATCTCTTCGTTGCGGCGCATTTTCCTGCGCATCCTGTCCACCCATATAAGAAGCGCCAGAAAAAAGACCGCGATGACTGAATAAATTATTTCATGCATTATAAGTACACCCTGTAATTTATTTTCGGAAAAATATTATTTTTGCTTTCCAAATCCTTCAGATAGCCTTCATCTATGGAATTACCGTTAATCTGGTTATAAAGATTTGTAAAATTTATTATGTGGTCTTTAGTGCGTTTTTCCGCGTAGTCAACCATCGTGCCGGTTGTCATTATAAAAGCCCAGTCCGAAGACTGCGCGAGTAAAAGTTCCCTTGCCGACTGGTTAAGCGCGCGCTCCAGAACGCCGGAAGCTTTCGGAAATTTTTCCGCCAGTTCAACCATGCGTTCCGCGGCTTTATGCAAATGCCTGTAAATATAATCATTTGAAGAGTTTAGCCATACTTCATAATAGCCCTTATCACCCCATGAAGAAGCCGCCGGGGTTAAAACCTGGTTGACCGGAAATTTATCCAGATATTCAACGGGCGTTAAAGGTTTTATGGTATCCTGGTCAAAATGCATTTTTCTGAAAAGGTAATTTATAAAATCCGGCCCTTCGAACCACCAGTGGCCGAAAAGTTCCGCGTCATACATAGAAACGACAAGCGGCGGCCTGCCCAATATTTCAGAAAGGTATTCAACCTGTTTTACCCTGTTAAAAAGAAAGTTGCCGGCGTGTTCGGCGGCTTTATTGCGCGCCCATTCCGGGTTATACGCCTGTTTGTCGCTTAAAGGCACTTTGCCGGTTATTCTGTGGTATTTTATGCCGACATTTCTCCTTACACCGTCATCGTGAAGGTACGGTTTTACGTATTCGTATTCAAGATCATACCCCAAATCCCTGTAAAACTCCCTGTAATCCGGATCTCCCGGGTAGCCTGACTCCGCGCTCCAAACCTGATGCGCGGTTTCCATATCTCTTGAAAACGCGGCAACGCCGCTCGGGCAGTAAACCGGCGCAAAAACCCCGTATTTAGGGCGGGGCGTGCCGTAAAGTATCCCGTGCGCTTCCAAAAAGAAAAACCTTATCCCTTCTTCTTTTAAAATTTTATCTATTCCCGGATAGTACGCGCACTCGGCAAGCCAGATGCCTAAAGGCTTTCTGCCGAAATGCCTTTCATAATCGGCAACGGCAACCCTTATCTGCGCGCGCTGCGCTTTTTCATTGTTCATTAAAGGTAAAAACCCGTGCGTTGCGCAGCAGGTAATTATCTCTATCTTGCCCATATCCTGCAAATTTTTAAAGCCGGTAAGAATGTTTCCGTTATATTTTTCCCATAATCTTTTGCATTCGTTAAAATGTTTTTCGTACATCTGCGCCGGAGGCTGGAATTCCGGCAGATTTTTTGTGCGCCAGATTTCCTTTTGGGCAAATTCGATATGTTTGTTTAAGCGTTCATAGTATCTTGACTGCAAAAGAGGATCGGCAAGCATATTGGCAAGCGAAGGGGTTATTGTCATAGTAAGCCTGAAATCCACGCCGTCTCTGACAAAGCCTTCAAAAACTGAAAGCAAAGGAAGATATGTTTCGGAAATGGCTTCATAAAGCCAGTCTTCTTCTAAAAAGTCAGGAAATTCCGGATGCCTGACATATGGAAGGTGAGCATGAAGTTGTAAACACCAGTAACCTTTTGGATCCATTTTCTCCCCTGTCACGCAAGTTGCATTATTTCGTTTCTTTTTTTACGTTAAACGTAATTTTTTTAGACATAGTGCCGCAGGAAGATACGGCTTCAATAGGGTAATTTTGTTCTCCGTCAGGAAGGTAAAACCGCAACGTAAAAGAACCGTCAGCCGCAAGAGGAACATGCTTGCCCTGCACGGTAAGCTTCGCGTCCGGTTCTGTCGCGCCGTAAACTATAATTTCCGTGTCGGCTTTAAGCCAGAAGTTTTTATTTTTTTGCTGCGAAGATTTATCAGCCCTTTTGAAAGACGAGCTCGCACCGCCTAAAACGCCGCTTGAAGGCAGTTTTGTAAGCTCTTCCCAGCGTTCTCTCATAAGCTTTACAAGGTCATAAGAACTTTGCCCTATTTTGCCCGCTCCGGACATTTTCAAAAGTTTTTCAAACTCAAGCTGCAGCAATGCCCATTGCTCATCGGTAACATTAGATACTCCGTGCCTCGGCATTGCCATAACGTTTGAACGGGAAACCGTTACAAACTCGCCGTTTTTCAGCGTATATCCTATGTCAACGCACCACGAACGGTTAAATTCGCCCACATTTATATACCAGCTTGAAGCATTGCGGTTTACGGAAACGTCAAAAAACCTGTTAGCGTTTGAACCGTCAAACATTATATCAGTAACATCGTAAACCCTTACGGTAAGAGAGGAAGAGTTAAAGTTATCACCGAACTGTTTTGCAAGGTTATTTATAGAATTTTGGGAGATTTCCCAGTAAACGTATATCCAAACAGGGTCTCTGGGAAGCAGCACTACTTTTGTATCGCCGTAGCTTTCCGGAAGGCCAGTAGTGTTTACATCGGTATTTTTTCTTTTTCCCTGCATTTTTGAGCTTAGATTTTCGCTCATAATAAATACCCCCGCCTTTTACATTAATGCTTCAAATTTCACGTAAATTTTACATCTTTAAAATGCTTAAGTCAATTAGTTTTTGACAAAAACCGTATAATTTGTTTACAATAAAAAAATGAATGAAGAAAATTTATCTCTTTTTAAGCTGTTTTTGGCATCCGATATAGGAACGGTCCGGCTTGCAAACCTTTTGGAATGTTTCGGAAGCGCCCAAAACGTGCTTCGCGCGTCAAAAACCGATTTAAAAACTATAATCGGAATAGGCGATAAAATAGCACAAGAAATTATTGATATTTCAACGTCTTTTAAAGCTGAAAAAGAGCTGGAAGAGGCGGCCAGAAATAATATAACTATACTATTATATAATGATGCTGCTTATCCGGCGCCTTTAAAAGATTTTGATGATAAGCCTGTCGCACTGTATATTAAAGGAAGCATAAAAGATATTGATTTTTCATCGATATCTGTTGTAGGGTCAAGAAGAGTAACCAATTACGGTAAGAGCGTTACCGCTGAATTTTCAACATATTTTGCAAAAAGAGGCGTGACAATTGTATCGGGCCTTGCGAGGGGCGTTGATACGCAGGCGCATGTTTCCGCTTTGGAAAGCGGAGGGAGAACAATAGCCGTTTTAGGAAACGGGCTGCTTGTAAACTACCCCCCGGAAAACAGAAATTTACAGAACAAAATACCGGAAAACGGCGCGATAATCAGCGAATTTCCGCTTAACAGGCAGCCGGACAGAGGTACTTTTCCAAGAAGAAACAGAATAATAGCGGCATTTTCAAAAGCTACGCTTGTAACAGAAGCGGCAAAAGGAAGCGGAGCGGTAATAACCGCAAAGTTTTGCGCGGATTACGGCAAAGACGTTTTTGCCGTACCGGGAAGCATATATTCCGAATATTCAAGAGGTTCAAACGAGCTGTTAAAAGAAGGCGTTTTTCCCGCTACAAGCCCGCAGGAAATGGCGCAGCAACTTGACTGGCTTGTGCCAAAAAATGTATATAATCAGCCTGACACAATATTAAGTACGATGGAAAAATCGGTTCTTGCGCTGATAGAAAAAAACGATGACGGCGTTCATGCGGACACGATTTCACAGGAATTAAATATTGATATTTCGGATATTGCGGCTATACTCTTAAAACTTGAAATTAATAAGCTTATACGAAATACGCCGGGACAATTTTACACAAAAATAAGATAAAGGAAGAATGCCAATGTCAAAATATTTGGTTATAGTGGAGTCACCCGCTAAAGAAAAAACGATATCTAAAATTTTAGGCAAAGATTTTGAAGTTAAAAGCTCTTACGGACATATCAGAGACCTGCCTAAAAGCAAACTCGGCATAGACACGGAACACGGTTTTGAACCGGAATACATCAATATCGCCAAAGCAAAAAGGCTTATTTCGGAACTTAAAAAAGATTCCGACAAATCAGAAATCGTTTACCTTGCAACCGACTTTGACCGCGAAGGAGAAGCTATCGCCTGGCATTTGAAAGAAGCTTTAAAACTACCTGATTCCAAAATTGAAAGGATAACCTTCCACGAAATTACCCCGGAAGCGATAAAAGAAGCGGTAAAATCCCCCAGAAAACTTGATATGGGCCTTGTTGACAGCCAGCAGGCAAGAAGAATTTTGGACAGGCTTGTAGGTTATAAACTTTCCCCGCTTCTTTGGAAAAAGATTAAAATCGGTCTTTCAGCCGGAAGGGTGCAGTCCGTTGCGGTTATGATTATATGCGACAGGGAAGAAGAAATTAAAAAATTTGTCCCGGTGGAATATTGGAGTTTAGAAGCGGAACTTGAAAAACAAGGCAGCGAGAAAAAAACATTTAAAGCCGCTCTTGCTTCAAAAGGCGGAGTAAAATTTGAAAAGCTTTCCGTAAAAAACAAAGAAGAAGCGGACGCTATAGTTAAAGAGCTTAACGGCGCTAAATATATAGTCAGATCAGTAGAATCAAAACAGCGCAGGCGTTCGCCTTACGCGCCTTACACAACTTCAACGATGCAGCAGGACGCTTCAAGAAGGCTTGGTTTTTCGGCTTCCAAAACGATGATGGTGGCGCAAAAACTTTATGAAGGCATAAATGTCGGTGCCGCGGGAAACGCCGGTTTGATAACTTATATGAGAACGGACTCGCTCAACATAGCAAAAAGCTGCCAGAACGAAGCTTTAAAGTTTATTGAAGAGTCTTACGGAAGCAATTTCGCTCCCAGCTCTCCGCGTTTTTATAAAACAAAATCCAAAGGCGCGCAGGAAGCGCACGAAGCCATAAGGCCTACATCGCCAAGAAGAGTTCCGGCTTCGATAAAACAGTATTTATCACCCGACGAATTCAGGCTTTACGATTTAATATGGAAAAGATTTATGGCAAGCCAGATGGCTGACGCGGTGTACAACACCGTAAGCGCGGAAATTTCGGCAAATGATTATATTTTCAGGGCAGCCGGAAGCACCTTAATTTTTGACGGTTTCTTAAAGGTTTACAATATAGACGACGATGAAAAAGAAACAAAACTGCCGCCGCTCAACGAAGGCGAAGCTTTAGACCTTTTACAGCTTCTTCCGGAACAGCATTTTACCGAGCCGCCTCCGCGCTACAATGAAGCAAGCCTTATTAAAGCGCTTGAAGAACACGGCATAGGCAGGCCTTCCACTTACGCGCCTACGATTAAAACGATTTTGGACAGGCTCTATGTCAGGCTTGACGGCAAAAAATTCATCCCCACAAACCTGGGAATGGTTGTAAACGACGTATTAAAAAAACATTTTCCGGATATTGTAAACGTAGAATTTACGGCAGCCGTTGAAGAAAAATTTGACGAAGTAGCCGAAGATAAAATAAAGTGGCAAAACGTTATAAAAGAATTTTACGAACCTTTCAGCCGCGATTTGGCCGCGGCGGAAAAAAACCTTGAAAGGCAGAAAGTAGAACCGCAGAAAAGCGATGAAGTATGCCCCAACTGCGGAAAGCCGATGGTTGTAAGGGATTCCAGAAACGGACAGTTTCTCGGCTGTTCCGGTTATCCGGACTGCAAAACCACGATGCCTATGGGAAAAGACGGCAAAGCCGCGCCCGAACCGCAGGAAACGGACATGAAATGCGACAAATGCCAAAGCCCGCTGATTAAAAAAGTCGGCTTTAAAGGCAAAAGTTACCTTTCATGCAAAAATCCGGAATGCAAAGCAACATATAATATAGACAGAAACGGAAACAAAGTAATTAAGCCCGAACCCGAAAAAACCGATTTGAAATGCGAAAAATGCGGTTCCATGATGCTCAAAAGAATCGGAAAAAGAGGGCCGTTTCTTACTTGTTCGGCATTTCCCAAATGCAGGAATTTACAATGGATAAAACAAGAGAAGAAAACAACTCCGAAAAAAGCGGCGGCAGCCAAACCCAAAAAAGCGAAATCAGCAAAGAAAGCCAAGAGTTAATCAGCTCTTTTGTTAAATACCTTAAAGCGGAAAGAAATTTTTCCGAGCATACTTTAAGGGCTTACTTTATTGATATCAGCGATTTTGCTCTGTTTTTAAATAATACGGGCGCGGCTTTCACAAAAGCCGACAAACATACAATCCGCGATTACATGGCGCATCTTAACTCCAAAAACCTGAAAAAAGCCTCTCTTACGAGAAAGTTTGCGTCTCTCAGGACTTTTTATAAGTTTATGATCATTAACAATTTTGTGGAAACGAGCCCGCTTGAAACGATGTCCGGGCCGAAAAAAGAGAAGAAAGTTCCCGTTTTTTTAACGGAAGAAGAGATAAAAAACCTTTTTGACCTTCCCGGCATGAAGCTGCGCGACAAAGCGATGCTTGAAATACTTTATTCTTGCGGATTAAGGATTGAAGAGCTTTTAGGGCTTAAACTGAAAAATGTGGATTTTATCTCGAACACGGTTACGGTGCGCGGCAAAGGCGATAAAGAAAGAATTGTGCCGGTCGGGGATAAAGCGTTAAAATCCGTAATGGATTATGTAAACGAAAGAAGGGCTGAAGGATTGCCTTATGATATAAATTCCCCGGTTTTTTTGAGCGCGCGTTCAAAAAAAATGGACCAGCGCACCGCAAGGCGCGTTTTGCATAATTGGTTTATAAAAGCCGGAATGACAAAAAAAGTAAGCCCTCACACTTTAAGACATACTTTTGCCACCCATATTTTGGACAGGGGCTGCGATTTAAGAAGCGTGCAGGAAATGCTCGGGCATAAAAACCTTTCGACAACGCAGGTTTATACGCACGTTACCATTGAAAGCCTTAAAAAAGTTTACGAAAAAGCCCATCCGCGCGCGAAGTGATAAAAGCGGGGCTCAAATCTTTTCTTTGCCATACCGCGCTTAATACGGATACGGATGAAATATAAAATGAAAGAAAAAATACAAATTTTAACGGAAGAAACGGGCTGCGACCAAAAAGAAGCTGAGCTTGCGCTTATCCTGTCAAACAATGACCTGGAAAAAGCGATAACCAAGATCGGGCTGCTTTTGAAGTTCATCACGGCTTTTAAAATAAAACTGCTGTTCCCCAAAGAAAACATTTACGGCTTGATGCACATAGCCGTAAACATGAAAACCGCGGAAATTTTGCGTTTCAGCGTGGTTTTTTCTTATAATCCGGCGGTATATGAAATATCCGCAAACATGGATTGGTTTTCATACGAAAAAGCGATATTTTCTGCCCGACTTGATTCCGGTGCCATGGAAGGCTACACGCAAAGCATTGAAGAAAACCTTAAACTTTATATGGAGCAGGCGGTAAAAGAGATTCCGTCAATTTCCCACGAAGAAATATCAACAATTATAAAATCATTTTTTTACCCCACCGTAGTAAACACCGAAATTTTAACCGAAGAACTTAATTTAACCCAGTTTAAAAAGCTGCCGGATTATAACAATAAGCAAAATGAAACTTCTTTTACCGGATATGATTTGGGATTTGTAAAGCTTGAAGTGGAAATTTTGGAAGACATCGCCGGAAAGCCCGCCCGCAAACTTTCAGAAGGCGACACGGTGCTTTCGCTGATAACCGACACGCGGGATATCGCGCATTACCTTGCGCACTTAATCGGCGGGAGAAAAGACGGCAGCATGATTCCTCTTCCCGCGTCAGTCAAAAAGATAGTGTCTAAAAATGACGATTTTGAAATACACCTTCATTACGCCCCGTCTATAACGGGCCTTGCAAAGATAAAAAGCGACACTGCGCTGAAAGTTCTCGAGACTAAAGGGCAACCCTGGTGGAAGAAGATTATGCCATGGTAAACGGCAAGTAATAATTAACAAATAACAATTAATAAGCAGCCGCCGCTGAGCGCGCACAATGCGCCTATTTATAAGCGAAAAGACTGTATACCGCAATCATTATCGTAAAGAGAATCGCCGCCACAAACCTCACAACGCTCAAAACTTTAAAGCCTAAAGACATTACACTGCAACATTGTCATTCTGCACTCTGAACGGCAAAACAAAGCCAGCGCAGCTATTACTTATTACTTGCCGTTTCCTATCTTATAAAATTCGTTCTGTACCGCTGGCTTTCTTCCTGCGGGTATTTTATCCCGGCTTTTTTGCCGGCTTCAAAGCATTTCAACATCCAAGCCATATTTCTCGCTAAAACGCGCATAACCTGCAAACCTTCCAAATCTTTAGAGACGTCTTCCGGAGTTGAACCATGCACCATATTCCAGTATTGGGATGAAACAACAGGCATTTTTGATATAGTAAAATATTTATTAAGCTGGTCCAAAGCGGCGGTTGTTCCTGCGCGCCTCGCAGATACGATTGCCGCTCCCGGTTTATACGCAAAAGCTCCTGCGGAAGCAAAAAAAAGCCTGTCTAAAAATGAAGATATTGCGCCTGACGCGGAAGCATAATGCACTGGCGAACCGAGAATAAGCCCGTCAATTTCGTTAACCCTTTTTAATATTTCGTTGACGCCGTCATTAAAAACGCACTGCCTTGAACCGTCAGAGCATTTTCCGCACGCTATACAGCCCGGCACCGGTTTATTGCCAACCTGATATATTTCAAAATCAACGCCTTCCTCTTTCAGCGTTTTCCCTATTTCGCCAAGCGCCGTAAAAGTGCACCCGTTTGCCCTTGGGCTGCCGTTGATTAATAATACTTTCATAATAATTCTCCTTATTTAGATGCTTTTTTGCGAAGTTTCGCCGATTTTTCTTGCGCTTTCACTTCTTTCCACATTATTTCAACGTCTTTGGTTGTCTTTACCTTATATTTGCCGAAAACGTGCGGATGCCTTCTTACAAGTTTTTTATTTAACGTATTAATTACCGCGGCAATATCAAAATTCTTATTTTCTTTGGCGATCTGCGCGTGAAAAACAACCTGCAGCAAAACGTCGCCAAGCTCTTCTTCAAGATTCTCCATGTCTTTATTTTCTACCGCGTGCTTTAGTTCATCCGCCTCGGAAATAAGATACTTCACAAGCGATTCGTGCGTCTGTTCTTTATCCCAAATGCAGCCGGAACGAAGTTTTGCCATAATATCCACAAGCTTTTCAAACTCTTTTAAATACCTTTTCATTTTTATTCCCTTAATCTCTTTTCTATACTAATTACTATTTATTCATTGTCTTTATTGTCTGTCAAAAGACCTGTACTGCACGGCTTCCGCGATATGGAAAGCGTTGATTATTTCCGCTCCCGCCAAATCGGCTATAGTCCTTGAGACTTTCAAAATCCTGTCATACGCCCTTGCCGAAAAATTAAGTTTTTCAATAGCGTTTTTAAGCGTTTCTTCCGCAGTTGCGTCCATAACGCAATATTTCTTTATTTCTTTTGCGCCCATTTGCGAGTTAGAATATATCTTACTGCCTTTAAACCTTTCTTTTTGAATATTGCGCGCTTTTATTACGCGCCCCCTGATTGACTCCGAACTTTCCGAAACGGCTTTATTATCCGCCAGTTCTGAAACTTTCAGCGCGGGCACTTCAATATGTATATCTATCCTGTCCATAAGCGGTCCGGAAATTTTGTTTCTGTATTTTTGCACCTGATAAGGGCTGCAGACGCATTGTTGTTCCCTGTGGCCGAGATTTCCGCACGGGCAGGGATTCATGGCGGCGACAAGCATAAACGACGCCGGAAAAACTATGCTGTTTTTAGCCCTTGAAACCGATATGCGCTTATCTTCCAGAGGCTGCCTTAAAACTTCAAGCGCGTCCCTGCGGAACTCCGCGAATTCATCCAAAAACAAAACGCCGTTATGCGCAAGGCTGACTTCTCCCGGTTTAGGGTAAACGCCGCCGCCGGAAATGGCAACCGCGGACGCGGTGTGGTGAGGGCTGCGGAAAGCTCTCTGCCTTATAAGCCCGCCTGAAAAATTATGCCCTGAGGCGGACCATATTTTTGTAGTTTCGACTGCTTCGTCAAAATCCATAAGAGGAAGTATTCCCGGAATTCGTTTTGCTATCATAGTTTTACCGGATCCCGGAGGCCCCGACATTATTATATTATGCCCGCCCGCAGCCGCAACTTCAACAGCCCTTTTTGCGGCAAGCTGCCCTTTAATATCCGAAAAATCGCTCTCGCACTCCATAAGCAGAACATTGTCAGCTTCTTCTTCATTTTTGAATGGTTTTTGCATTATTTCGCCGTTTATAAATTTTACGGCATCCAAAAGGTTTTTAAAAGGATAGACATGTACGCTTTTTGCCACCGCCGCTTCTTCCTTATTGGCAAAAGGCACTATAATATTCTCTATTTTCTTCTTTTTAAGCGAAAGGGCTATAGGCAAAACGCCTTTAACTTTTCTTATCTTTCCGCTTAACGAAAGTTCGCCGACAGCGCAAAACTTACTCAAATTTTCTTTTTTTATTTTGCCGCACGAGGCAAGAATGCCTAAAGCTATCGGGAGGTCAAAAGCGCCGCCTTCTTTTTTTATATCGGCAGGCGCGAGGTTTACGGTGATTTTCTTCGCGGGAAAATCAAATCCGGAGTTTTTAAGGGCGGCCGCAACCCTGTCCCTGGACTCTTTTACGGCGGCATCGGGAAGGCCTACAATCGAAAAAACCGGCATTCCGGAAGAAATATACGTTTCTACGTCAACCAAATCCGCGTCTATGCCGTTAATAGCGGCAGAATAAATGAAAGAAATCATAAAACCCCGTACTTGTCTTTTTAATGCATATATTATATAACAATTTGTAAACTATTAATCTTTAAAAGGAGTTTTTATGAGAAAAATTTTAGCGGTTTTAGCATTGTCTTTTCTTACGGCATCAGCCGTTTTCGCGAAAGCTTCCGACGACCAGGAATTCATAATTAAAGTAGGTTTCCAGCCGCAGGCGACAGCCACGTTTGACGGCGATAAAGAGGACACCAATATAGGGATATCCGCCGGCCTTGAATATTTCAAATATTTCGGAAACATCATTGCTTTGGGAGCGGGCGCGGTTTACGATTTGCCGAGAAAATTTAAAAATGACGATGTCAGCAGCGGAAACATCAGCTTCATCCCTATGTATGTAGGCCTTAAAATCCGCACGCCCCTTCACGGACTGGATAACAACTACGCGTTTTTATCGGGAAGGGTAGGTTACAGCGCGTTTATGAACAGCGACATGAACGACGTATTTAAAACATCTTCAGGCGGACTGTATTACGCTGCGGGCGTCGGCATAAGCATAGATATATTTGTCCTTGAAGCGATATACGGCGTAAGCAACTACTCATGGGACAGCGCAACGGGAAAAAGCTATGATGACAAATACACTACTATAGGCATTTACGCAGGTTTGAAATTCGAATAACCGGCTTAAATCAGGAATAACAAAAGCCGGAAGCTTATTTTTTAAGCTTCCGGCTTTTTATTTTCACTTTTAACGCTTTCTTTTCCGCTATTTCTGCACCGCTATCTTTTTAACCGTTTTGCCGCTCACGGGGTTATTAATAATCATGAAATACACGCCCGGAGCAACCTTGTCGCCGCTTTGGTTTTTAAGATCCCACTCTATAGTTACCCTGCCGTTCATCTCTTTTAAATCGTCCGCGTCAAAAGATCTGACAAATTCGCCGGCAACAGTGTAAATATACGCATCGATTAAAGCTGTATTGAACGGAAGGTTAGTAAACTTCATATAACCTTTTTTACTTATGCTTGTGGGGTTTGGAAAGCATACTATGCTGCCTATATTATTTTCAGGGATAATGCTTGTATCCAAAACCAGCTTGCCGTTGCCGTAAACATTATTCGGCCGGGACAGCGACGATATCGGCCTTGCCATTGAAATCACTTTATCCTTAAGCGTTCTTGCCGATAAAGTATTGTCCGTGGAAAGCAGCAACGCCGCGGCGGCAGCCACGTGAGGCGTTGAAGCGGAAGTGCCGGGAAACGCTCTTGTGCCGTATGAAACGGTGCTCACGCCGTCAGGGCCGACTATATCCGGTTTTATTGTTTTAGGATACGTAAGCGGATTTGCCCTTGATTCTCTTGTCGGGCCGTTAGAGCTGAAAGCTTCTATCGGGCCGTTTGCCCAATTGCCGAAGTTTACCGCCCCCACTGTCAAAGCGTCTCTTGAATCGCCGGGCCTTGAAAGGCTTGATTCGGCAGTCAGTTCCGAAGGATTCGCGTAAGAACCGTAAGGAAAATAAAGCCTTACCGCCAAATTCGGTCCGCTGTCTTTTTTTATTTTAAGCCTGAGAGAAGTAGCCGTTGAAAAATAAGATAACACGGAAACGCAAGGTTCATCCCCCGGAAAGTATATTGACGAGCCGATAAGGCTGCCTGAGTTACGGTCATACACATACAAAGTATATTTACTGCTTCTTGAAACGTAATCATCCCATTCTAAATACGCATAAGCATAGCTTAAATCAACATCAAGGTAATCATTGCCACTGGGAAAAATCATCCAGCCGTCACCGCCATCAACAAAATCGCCTATCCATGAATGATCGCCTTCATTGCCTGCCGCAAAAACGCATAGCACGCCGTTATCGGTAGCTTCTTGAATAAGCAGATCGGCGTCGCCCGTGCCGTCAATAAAATTTTGGCCGGTGCTCCATCCTATTGAAGCGCTTACTATTTTTACGCCTGTCGAAACGCAGAAATCCAAAGCGTTTTCCAGCGTTGAAAGAGTTGAAACCTTCATAAGTATTATATCGGCTTTGGGCGCTATGTCATAAACAATTTCGGCGCATCCCGCGCCGTGCACATTGCTTTCTAAAAGAGGATTCAATGCGGGCGCGCCAACGCGCGTAAAATCTTTCGTGACCATATTTTTCGGAAGCTCCCCTGAAGCCTGCAATTTGTCAAAATTATTAAAACCCACATCAATAACGGCTATTTTTACGCCCTGCCCGGAAATATTGTCATACGCAAAAGGCGTCGCATTGATTGAATTTCTGCCTTCCGAAACCGTCTCCAAAGCTTGCGCGCTGTAAGCGATATCAATATATTCCACCCCGGAAATACCGCCCAAAAGCGCGACCGTGTTTTTTGGTATTTTCGCGGTGATATAGCGGCGCGATTTTATATATTCTATATTTCTTGATTCAAAAAATGACACATCGATATTCGCGCTATTTTTACCTGCCGGGTAAAATATTACGTCAATAAATTCATTTTCAACAATACTGCCTTTTTGGAATGTTTTGGCGGCCTGCTCGGTATTAGCCAGACGCCCGCTTATCTTTCCGCGACCCTGCGCAAAAGAAAAAGACGCCGCAAAAAGAAGAATTAACAGTAAAAATAAAATTTTATTTTTCATATTTCACCTAAAAAGTTATTTGCAGGGAAAACATATTTGTGTTCCCCAGCTCCCCGAAAGGAAGCCACGCGTAATCCACCGAAAAAAACATATATTCAAACCCAAAACCTATAGAAAGGTTCCTTTCATACCATTCACCCAAAGAATTGTTATTATTGGTAACGGGAAGGCTGTAACCGGCCCTCGCGAAAAACATATTTTTAATGTTATATTCCCCCGCGACTTTGAGCCAGGCGGTTTCGTCAAAAAACAGGCGCGCTTCCGCGCCGCATATAAAATCATCATTTACAGGCTGTATAAAACTGGCAAATGCGCTTGCAGGCATGGGATACCCTTCAACATCAGGGCCGACATTTTCAAAACCAGCGGAGATATACCACTCTTCATCGGAAAGATACACTCCGGAAAGATTAATTGCAAAGCCCGAAATGGCGCTGCCGTCAATATTTTGCCAAATATACTTCATTCCTACGCCGGCGTGTATGCTTTCGGTTATATCCGTTCCCGCGCTGACGCTCACAAAACCGTCATCCGCGCTGAATGTCCCGTTTTCAATATAATCGCCGTTCGCGTCTTCCAGTGTCATGTCCATATTGCCGTAATTCATGCCGCCGTAAGCTATATTCATGCCGAACTTTTCAAACGGATACGTAAAACTTAAAGAATTATAATTTGTTTCCTGAAAATGCTGCGCGTATGCCGCGGAAAGCTGCGGAGCGGAAGCAAAAGATATCATGGAAGGGTTAACGGCCGCCGAAACAGTGCTGAACGAAGAAATGCCTGCAAACGCTGCCTGTGAAGCGTTTACGGGAATTTTTAAAAAGTTAAAAACTGTCGTGCCGGCAGCTTTTTCGGCAAAAGCGTTATTTGCAAACAGCGTAAAAGAAATGATAAGGGTCAGAAGTTTTTTAGTATTCATATATTGCTTTTTAATAATAGCTTATTACAATAAAAAAAGCCCGCGTTTTTTACGCGGGCTTTTCTGCAACCTGTATAATATTTTTGCTTATGCCGCTTTGTTTTCCGTGTCCACCGCTTTCCACAAATAAGCGCCTAAAACGCCGCCTATTACGGGAGCTACTATGAACATCCAAAGCTGCCCGAGAGCGTCGGCGCCGGCAAACAATGCGGGGCCAAAGCTTCTTGCGGGATTAACCGAAGTGCCGGTTATCGGGATACATACGATATGAATTAAAACGAGCGTAAGGCCGATTGCGATTCCGGCAAATTTCCCGTTTGCTTTTGGGCTGGTCGCACCCATAATAACCATAATAAACAATGCCGTAAATACGACTTCCGCGACAAAAGCTACTCCTGCGGAATATCCCGCGGGAGAAAACAAATCGTAACCGTTCTGACCCATGGATACAACTGCCTGACTGAAAAAGTTTGAAGCCATTATGTAAAGTATAAACGCGCCGAGCGTCGCGCCGATGAACTGGAATAAAATATACATTGCCGCTTCTTTTTTGTTCATGCCTCTTCCTACAACCATCGCAACGGTGATGGCAGGATTAATATGGCATCCTGAAACAGCGCCTATTGCGTAGACCATAGCCAAAACAGTAAGACCGAAAGCGAAAGCAATACCAAGGTTGCCTACAAAATTGCCGGCGAAAACCGCGCTTCCGCAGCCCATCAAAACCAAAAACATCGTTCCCAACATTTCTGCGACATACTTCTTGTTCATTTTACTCTCCTTAAAAAATTAACTTCTTTTTTTATCCGCTTAAAGCGAATTTTTTAATATTTCGGGTATGCATTCTTCCATACCTATCGCCATTATGTGTACTCCGTCAGAAAAACCGCGGAGCTTTTTTACCGTTTCGGAACATATTTTAATGCCTTCCGCCAGCGGGTCTGAAGCGGACTTCATCCTTTCCTGCACATCGCGCGGAATGCTGACGCCCGGCAAAGTCTGCAAAAACTCCATAAATTTAACTGATTTTATAAGCGTAACGCCCGGAAGGACTTTAATTTTAAGGTGTTTTACCATATCAAAAAATATTTTAAAGTCTTCCGCGTTAAAAATTGTCTGGGTCTGAAAAAACTCCGCGCCCGAGTTAACTTTTTTCTCAAACATAAGCGCCTGTAATTCTACGGGCTGCGCGGAAGGGTTTACGACAGCGCCTACGCAAAACTTTGGCGAACCGTGAAGCTTTTTGCCAGCTAAGTCCACTCCTGTTTCCAAAAGCCGCGCCGTTTTAATAAGCTGTATAGTATCTAAATCATAAACCGTTTTTGTGCCGGCATATTCTCCGGCGCTCGGATGGTCTCCGCTTAAAAGAAGGACATTTTCTATTCCCAATACATTTGCGCTTAAAAGCTCCGATTGGAGGGCGATCCTGTTTTTATCTCTTGCGGCAAGCTGCAAAACAGGCTCTATGCCCATATCCAAAAGTATTTTGCTCATGGCAAGCGAACCTACGCGCATAGAAGCGCGCTGGTTGTCAGTGACATTGACAGCGTCAAGGCTTTTAAGGCATTCCGCTCTTTTTATAAAAGAAGAAATATCCACGCCCTTTGGCGGAAACAGTTCCGCGGTTACCAGGAATTTGTTTGATTTAAGTTTTTCTTTAAATTTCAATGTATTTTCCTTATTCGCATGGCATTATATTACAAAATATTGAGGAGCAAATGAAAGGGCGCAAAATACCTTTAACCCCTTTTAATGGTATTACATGCCATTTAGTTGTTCCGCCTAAAGACAGGTTGCTTTAGAGGGGGGGGGTTGCCCCTTTAACCCAAGTACTTTTGCCAAGTGATGCAAAAATACCAAAAATCTGCTGTCGAGCACAATCGTTTTCAAATTTTTAGTCAATTTCTGAAACTTGCCTTTTACAAAGGCTTCAACCAGGCAGGCATTAAATCTACTAAAAAATTTAAAAACTCATAGACATGTGCTCAGAGGCGGCTTTAAAGACAATTAATAGGTCTGAATTTATTCAATATCGGTATTTGTCGTTTTGCCGCCCTTTTTGCGGCTTATGAGTGAAAAAATATTTGTATTTGCTTAGCACAGTTGCGCTTGTTTGAAGCGAGACTCCTTTAAAAGTCTTTATTATTGTTTCGCAAGTTCGCAAACTGTCAAATATTTTTGAGCGAAATGCAAAATCGGCGGCGGGGCTTTTTGGTTACTTTTTGGGCTCGTGCAAAAAGTAATGCGGGTTTAAGGGTGTGCGACACCCTTATTCAAAAGCACACAGATTTAGGCGACAAACCCAAATAAGCAAGAGCATCTCTTAAAAACACCAGAAAATCAGTATTTTCAAGCGATGCCCTTGTTTGTTAATTAATATTTCCAATTGTTCATTGTTACTTATTATTTATTACTTGTCTTTAAGCGGCTGCCAGTATCTTAGTAATACCGGCTGCGTTAAACGCTTCTACTTTCTTTATTCTTATTTCCGCGGCTTTGCGTTCACTAAGCAGTATCAGCTCGATTGTCGCGTTTACGGCCATAGGCCTTTCATCCTGCGCCTGCCTAGTAATCAACGCGTTCAACTCGGCATAAGTGCCTCTTGCGGAATCCATAAATGCGGCGGCTTCAGCGGGGATTTCCGCGCTTACGTCTTTGCTTAACAGCTTTGCCAAAAGCTTCTGTCCGAGAAGCGTTTCAAAAGCCTCGTTTGCCAAACCGTCGCTTATTCCGTTTTCTTTAAGCGTCTTATCCGCCAAAGCTTTTTCAATCACGGCTTTTAAGAATTCCGTTTGCAGAGACGGAGCATTCAAATCCCTTTTCTGCGCGTTTTGCCGTATCTGCTTTAAATACAGTCCGAGTTCGGAATTTTCCCGTATATTCAGCTCCTGAATTACGGCAGCAGCATTACTTGAATTTATGCCATTAACCAGTTTTTCCATATTGGCAGGCATTGAAGGAAGCATTTCAATATCCCAATTGTGCCCCGCCCTCGCAAGAAAATCTTCAGAGAGAGTGTCGCCTTTAAGTTTTAAAACCGCCGTTTTAAACACTTCAAGCACGGCAACCCTGTCCAGTATAGAGCGCGTGCCGCCTTCTCCCGTAACAAGCCTTTCAAACTCGCTTACCATTATAACTTTGTGAGGCGCTTTGGAAAACTGCATCATGCCGATAAGCTCTTCCGCCGTTTTATAACCTTTATAAACGTCCGCGTTTTCGGTTTTGGATGAAAAGAAATCCTGCCACTGCATTCTGCCTTGATTGCTGTCGGCGGTAAAATAATTAGAAAAACCGAGCTCTCTGTAGTGGTTTTTTAAATCGGCGCTGTCAACGTCCATGTTTACAACCACGCTGATGCTGATGCCGTTCATTTTTGCGAGAGAGAGTATTTCTATTATCTGTTTTTCGCTTAAACCTGCGAAAATACCGCTATTGGCAATAATGTTTTTTGCTTTTGCCGCGCTGCAGGCGGCTATGTACAGTTTGAATTCATCCATATCTGCGCTGTCTATGTACATGTATTCAGAATCCGCGGCGGCTTTTGCATTTACCTTTCTGATTTCCGCATGGCTTGCCAGCGAATTTTTGATTTCCGTTTCATTTGTTCCGAAAGTATTTTTACTGACAACGTACATTCCGTTTTCATCATACGCGCCGTAATTATCTTTATTTACGTGGTCTATTACCATTCCCGGCTCAAAGTTATCGAGTTTTGCGCTCAACAGCAGCGCGCCTAAAAGCTTTTCTATCCTTTTTTTGGTTAAAGCCGCGCTTTTAGCTTTGTCTTTTCCGGAAATAATACCGTCAAACTTTTCAATCACTTTGCCTATATCCGCCGTTGAATAAATTATTAAAGCGCCCTGTTCGCTTCTAACCCATACGGAATCATCGTCAACTTTAAATACCGACTGCAAATCCGTAAAATCTGTTATAACCGGCATTTTCATAAAATACACATTGGTGTGCCTTATGCCTTCATTATCGGTTGTTTCTGGAACAGGCTCTAATTCTCTTTCGCCAGGCATCTTATTGTAATTTACATATCCTGAAAACTTGCCGCTTTTATACATTAATCCGCTGTTTGCGAGTATTACGACAGCCCAGTCCGACATAAACCTTCCAAGCGCCGCAAGGGCCGCGGTAAAATTGCTGAACCAATGCATAATATTTACGGAACCTTTCACTAATCTGTAACTAATATTTTTAGTCATGCTGTCGGCATAAGGGACAAGCGCTTTTACGGCTCTTGCCATTCTCGTGATGGTTTTTTCAACTTTTGCCTGTGTTTGCGCGGGATGTCCTTCCACAAAATCAACCGCCTTTTTACTGTCGCCCCTCAATAAACTTATTATGGCGTCAGTCAATTGTTCCGACTCTGCCCTTACCGCCCCGAGCCTTCCCAAGGAAAGAGAAACGATGGCTGTCGCCAGTCTCGGATACATATTATATATTCGTTCCGCAAAAGGATGAGTTTCCAAATAATTTTCCAATGTGTCCGTTAAAGTTTTCACGTTAATCGTCAGAGAGTTAAACCTCGGGTCGCCGTCATTGGTATCATTAATCTGCATATCTTGTATCCTATAACCTTGTGAGGTTTCCGTAGTCAGTTTGCCAAAGCTAAAAATTGCCGATCGAATAACTCCTCCTATCGAAAATTCGCCTTCAAAATACTGTCCTTTTTTTCTCGCGAAATTTACAGGATCCTTTACCCCTCTGTCAATAAGCTCGATCTGGATACTTTCACTGTTTGTAAAAAACGCTGTATTGCCGTCTTCCATAACAACTTTAAAAAGAAAGTTAGCTCCGGCTCCGTAATTATATTCAGACTGACCGTCAAAACCCATTGTAAACGTGCTGCCGGCAGTAACAGTTTCACCCTTTACGCCGCTAAACTCTCCCGTAGCCCATATATCCGCGCCGTAATATGTCGGAAAACCGCCTTCCAGCATTTCTCCGATTACCTCATCTTCTTCAGAGGAAATTTCTTCCTGTTGCTGTGAAGATACGGGTGTTTCTTCCCGCGAAGTTACCGCTGGCCGGGAAGATGGTGTTTCTACCGTCAATTCAGAATCTGACAGCGCGATTGCCACGGCTTCGTTTGCAAACAAAAATACTCGTTTGCCATTTTTTGTTACGATTATGTCAAAAGGATTCAGTCCGCCCGCATTGTCAAAAACTCTCCAAGCAGAAGAAGCAAGGCTGTACATTCCGGGTGTTACAATCCAGCCGTGTCCTGTTTCGATAAATTCATCTGTATTTACGTACGGCAGTAAACCGTTTGAATTTTCATTTGCCTGCATATATCTTTCAATACTGTCAACGGCAGCCTGCAAATCAACATCAGGGCTTGCTTTCAGCACTTGTTTTGCTGCGGCAAGAAAGCCTTCAGTCCATTCAAAACTTACATACCGCGCCCTGGCGCTGAAATCCAAGCCTATGTATTCGCCGTTTTCTTTAACGCCGGCAAGTTCAAGCGTTTTCTTTAAAAGGTTAAGGCTTGCGTTTTCTATTCCATATTTTTTGTTCATTAATGAATCAAGTTTTTCCTGCCCAAGCGCCAATATCATCCATGTCTGGCAGTCGGTGGCGAAATTTGTATTAATATCTCTGCCGGCGGAATAGTTATTTACGCCTGTGTCAAAATAGCCGGAAGCATCGTACATGCCTATCAAAGCGCTTTCAAGTTTTGATAAAGCGTTTTGGTATATTTTTTTATCTTCGTCCACGTACTCCGCCCTGTAGCGGAAAACATTATAAACGGATATATTATTTTCAATTGATACAGTTTGGTTATAATCAATACCCAGGTATGAGTAGTCTGACACCAAATCTTTTGGCGCCATTTTTACTAATCCGCTGTCAGTCTGCAAAGCAAGCATCGCTTTAGACAACTGCATAAAAATTTTATTTGCCGTATCGCCGAGTTCCGTGCCTTTATACGCCTCGTAAACGCCTATCATCATATTGGCGATCCAGGCGTGTTCGCCGGTTATAGGCTGCGACTGGTCTTGTAGCCATGCCGAG
>JAVBLP010000014.1:0-83835 GCA_031553505.1 Endomicrobiaceae bacterium | reverse complement strand
CGCTCCCCCTCCGCTTCCTCCTCCAGAAGCATTCAAACTAAATACCATATTATTTGTTGCCCTAAAACTCATCGTTGAAAAATCCGCATATATCGCTCCGCCTAAACCGTTTCCTACGCTGTTTGAACTGAATACTATACTGTCAGCCGCAATATTTAATGCCGATTTATTTGAATATATCGCGCCGCCCTGTCCGCCTCCGCTGATCTGGTTTCCTGAAAATTCCGCCGCACCCGCGCTTAATGTCACTGAACTGCCGTCTAAATACATTGCGCTCCCATAACCGCTTACCGCAATCTTGTTATTTTTAAATGCCGCATCTCCCCCGCTAAAAGAAGCGGTGCTTCCCAGCATGTATATAGCTCCGCCGTTAAAACCCGCGTAATTTCCGGAAAAATTAACATCTTTATTAATGAAAAGCAATTCGCCGCCGACAGCAAAAATTGCACCTCCAAATGACGCGCTTTGATTATTTAAAAATGATACCGAGCCGGTACTGAATTTTACTACAGATTCTTCAGCGTGTATCGCGTCGCCGTCCGCAACATTCGGCATTAAATTATTATTGTTTACAAATATATTTACTCCGCCAAAAACAGCGGTACTTTCATAAACAGCCATCGCGCCCCCGCCTACCATGCCGGAAATGTTTCTGTCAAAAGTAGTCATCGCTGCGTTTGAAAAATCTAAATATGAAGAATTTGCCAAAACCGCGCAGCCGGGAGAATATACGTTAGTAAGCGTGTTGCTTGTAAAACTGACCGTTCCGTTGAATGTTACCGTACTGCCGGTAAGATATAAAGCGCCCCCGCCAAGTTCAGCAATATTATTTTGAAATGCGGTAATTCCGCTGAAATCAATGAAAGCTTTATCAAATAAAGCGCCCCGCCTTCATTTCCTGCTGTGTTTGTGGAAAAAACGGTATTTCCGTTAAAGCTGAGTTTAGAACTATTTGCGTATATTGTGCCGTTTGAACCGGTATTATTCAAAAAATTTACATTGCCCGCAAAACTGGCTGTGCTGTTACTTATAAACAACGCAGAACCCGAACTTGAGTTTGTGTAAAAATTCTGCATTGTCAACCCGTCGGTAACTGTTAAAGACTGCGTCGGAGCGCCAAAAATAAAGCCTGTATATGTATTTAATCCGTTTAGCACTTTTCCGGCTCCGTTTATGGTCATCTGGAGATTCGCGCCGCTTATCTCTAAACCGAGAGCGTCAAAATCAATATTGTCGGTTAAAATTATATTTTGTGTTCCGCTTGGTTATAAAGCCCTTTAAAGTAACTAAACGTCGAGACCGACACCTGCGCTTGCGCTTTAACGCCAAACATAAACAAAAATGCTGCAGACAACAATAATGCTTTTTTCATTTCTGCTCTCTTTTAAATCTAATAATAATCATAAAATATTTTAAAAATAGTCCTTTTATATTTGGTTTCCAGTATTTTTTACCGTCTGATATTAATGTCTGCGAAATTTAAAAAACACCGCCCCGAGCGGAGGTATAGATATTTCCAGGCTGTAGGGCCTGCCGTGCGCGCTCCAGTCCAGAGTTTCTTTAAAACCCATATTGCCTACTCCGCTGCCAAAGTATTCACAAGCGTCGCTGTTTAAAATTTCATCCCATGTACCTTTGTCATCTACGCCGACTTTGTAGTTATGCCTTGGCATAGGGGTAAAGTTAAACGCGCATAAAACTGTTTCTTTTGTTCTTGGCGATTTTCTTAAAAAAGTTATCACGCTGTTATCGGAATCATTGGCGTCAATCCACTGAAAGCCTTCCCAACTGTTATCATTTTCAAAGAAAGCTTTATTATTTTTATAAACAAAATTCAAATCTTTTACCCATTTTTGCATTCCCGAATGCTGCGCAAACTGCAAAACATGCCATTCAAGGCTTTCTTCATGATTCCATTCTCTAACCTGACCGAATTCTGAACCCATAAACAAAAGTTTTTTTCCGGGATGGGCGTACATATAAGCAAGAAGAATTCTCAATCCCGCAAAACGCTGCCATTCATCGCCAGGCATCTTGCCGATTAAAGAGCCTTTTCCCTGCGTAACTTCGTCATGGGAGAAAGGAAGCACAAAGTTTTCGCTGAAAGCGTATAAAAAGCTGAAAGTAAGCTTATTATGGTAATACTTTCTAAAAACAGGATCATTTTTGACATAGCTTAGCACATCGTTCATCCAGCCCATATTCCATTTATAGCCAAATCCCAGTCCGCCGAGATATGTGGGTTTTGAAACCATGGGCCACGATGTGGATTCTTCGGCGTAAGTCTGCACGCCGTCATAATTTTCATAAACAACGTGGTTAAAGCGCTTTAAAAATTCTATCGCTTCTATATTTTCTTTGCCGCCGTATTTATTAGGGAGCCATTCCCCCTGCTTTCTCGAATAATCGAGGTAAAGCATCGAAGCCACCGCATCAACCCGTATCCCGTCAATGTGGTATTTATCAAGCCAGAAAAGGGCGCTCGATATAAGAAAGTTTTTAACTTCGTTTCTGCCATAATTAAAAATCGCGCTTTTCCAGTCAGGGTGAAAACCTTTCCTCATATCTTCATGTTCATAAAGGTATGTGCCGTCAAAAAATGACAAGCCGTGCACGTCGGTTGGAAAATGCGAAGGCACCCAGTCAAGTATAACGGCAATACCAGCCTGATGCAAAACATCAACCATATACATAAAATCCTGAGGCGTGCCAAATCTGCTTGTAGGGGCAAAATACCCCAGACTTTGGTATCCCCATGAAGGCGCAAAAGGATGTTCCATCACAGGTAAAAGCTCTACGTGGGTAAAGCCCATATACGCGCAGTAATCAGCAAGCTCGTGAGCAATTTCCCTGTAAGAAAGCCATCTGTGCCCGTCTTCCGGCTTTCTGCGCCATGAACCTAAATGCACCTCATATATGGAAATGGGAGCATCTGTCTGGCTTTTAGGTTTTCTTGAGCTCATCCATGAACCGTCATTCCATTTGTAATCGAGATCCCACACTTTAGAACCTGTTTTTTTAGGCGTTTCAGCGTGAAAAGCGTAAGGGTCTGCTTTTTCAACTGAATAGTTATTGCGGTGTGAAACTATAAAATATTTATATGTATCTCCCTGCTTAATCCCGGGTATAAAACCTTCCCATATCCCGGAACCGTCTCCGCGGGCAATTAAATGATGCGCATTTTTATCCCAAAAATTAAAATCGCCTATTACGGATACATTTTTTGCATTCGGCGCCCAAACGCAGAAATAAGCGCCGTTAACGCCGTCTTTAGAAATAAGCCTTGAGCCCATTTTCTCATATAATCTGAAGTGACTGCCTTCGCGGAAAAGATGTATATCGTCTTGAGTGAGAAGAGAAAATCCCTGAGTTTTGTTGTCCATTAGTCCCTTTAGGCGGAAAGTGAATTTTTATATTTCTTTATAAGCATAAAAGATATAGTTTTAATTATTGCCATTACAGGCACGGCAAAAACTATGCCGATAAAACCGAAAACCTGCGCGCCGGCAAGCATAGCAAAAACCATTGTAACAGGGCTTAAATCAACATTTTGCCCTACAACAAGGGGCTGCACTATATTATTGTCAAGAAACTGTATAATTAAAAATGAAGGGATTATTTTTACTAAAATCATCGCATCCTGGTACTGCACAAGTCCGACAATGGATGCAACTACAAGCCCGACAAAAGGGCCGAGATAAGGTATCATATTTGCAAAACCGGCAATTATACCTATAAGCAAAGCAAAATTTACGTTAAAAATGCTTAATGCAATTACGGACATTATGCCTACAAAAGAAGCTTCTATAAGCTGCCCTCTTATAAACTTTCCTAACACAGAATCCATTTCGTATATAACCGAAAGCATTGTCTCTACCGAACTTGAAGGTACAAGGTCAACGATTGTGCGAATACTTCGGTTTTCGCCAAGCAGCATAAACAGCACAAGCGTCGGAATTAAGACAATAATTGAGAATAATGAAAAAATATTCATTATGTACTGGGGGACTTTTTGCGCTTCCGAAGTTAGAAAATAGCGGATTTTTTCCATCGCTACGTCTGTAACGTGGTATTCTTTTATAATAGGAACCGCATTTTCAAGTTTTGTCTTTAATGAATCTATATGAGAGGCGACATAATTATAATATGAGGAAAAGTTTACTTTTAATTTATCTATTTCTTCTATCAGCAAAGGTATCAGTATTATCAGAAGTACAGCTATGAGAGCGACAAAAATGACCGCGATAATTGCGACAGCCACCCATCGCCTGTAACCGTATGACTGGATTTTTAGCACTAACGGAGATAAAAGATACGTAAGAAAAGCCGCAATCAGGAAAGGCGTAAGTATGCCCCGTGCAAAATACAGAAAAAGGCATACCGCGAGAAAAATCATTATCGCAATCACAAATACTTTGTTCTTTGACGATTCCGTTATCATATCATTCCCGTATTAAATTTCGGTGCATTTAAGCCTTGTTGCAAAAATAGTGGAAAGGTTTTTCATGATTTTCAATCCGGTTTTAACGTCGGAATCAACCATATCGTCAAACTTAACCCTGTAAATCATATACAATTCGCTGTCTTTAAGCGCTACAGCGGAAGAATCGTGTTTTCTGTTTTCTATAAGAGAAATTTCCCCGAAAAAATCGTCCGCTTCAACTGTTTTTTCGTTGTTTGAATTGTTAATTTTTATCTGGCCGTCTTTTATAATGTAAACTACGTTTGCTTCCTGTTTTTCTTCGTATACTTTTTCGCCGGCAACATAGCTTTTTTTAAAAACAATCAGCGCAATTTTTGAAAGAGCCCTGTCAGACAAGCCCTGAAAAAGCGCGACTCTTTTGAGAAAAGTAACATCTGCTTTTAACGCGTCGTCAATAAATAAAAATCCAAAAAGTTTTTTTAACATTAGCCAGGCTCCCTGGTAATTTTACTCTGCATTATCAAATGAATCGTCAGGAGATCTGTACATTTTCAAAAGGTCACCCGTATTGAAAACTCCCCATACTTTTATAGTACTGTCATCGCTTGCCGAAACAAGCATATTAGTGTTTTTTGCGAAAACAAGGTCGATAACCCTGTCATTGTGGCCTATAAGCGATATCAAATACCTTCCGGTTGAAACATCCCAAAGCCTTATATCGCGGTCATCGCTCGCAGTCGCAAGAATTTTGCCGTCTCTTGAAAAAGCAACAGCATTAACATCTCCGTTATGCCCGATAAGCACTGCGTGCTTTGTTATTTTTCCGTTTGCAAACTTCCATATCAGAGCCTGGTTTTTATCACCGCTTGAGGCGAGATACTTTCCGTCAGGGCTGAAATTGACGTTAACAACCATATTGTCAAGCGTAGCCGTTTGCATCAGCGCCCCGTTCCTTATTGACCATATTTTTATTGCTTTATCTTCTCCGCAAGAAACTACGTACAATCCGTCCGGACTGAAAACCGCGTCACGGACTATATCTTTGTGACCGACAAACGTGCGGATGACGCTGTAAGGCGAAACAGAAGACCACACCCTTACGGTTTTATCGGAACTTGCTGAAACCATTCTTTTACCGTCTTTTGAAAAATTAACGCTGTTTACGTAATGGCCGTGGCCTTTTAGGGTTTTAATAAGGCTGTTTGCCCTTTCGGACCATAGTTTGATAGTGGAATCATTTGAAGCGGAAGCAACTGTTTTGCCGTCAGGGCTTACCCTGACGCAGTTGATTATATCGGTATGTCCGTTAAGATAAACGACATTCTCGGTATTATCTATTCTCCATTTAACTATTCTGTAATCATACCCCGCGGAATAAACGTATTTTTCATCGTTTGAAAAGTCTACTGATCTCGCATTGTCTGTATGTGTCATTAGCGTATGCATAAGGTAATCTTGCCCGTAAACAAACGTAGCGGCAAACAACATAAAAAACGCTGGAATTATTTTTGTAAAACGCATTAGAAACTCCTTTTTGAATAGTTAAAAATATTACCTGTTAATTATATATTAATTTGCATTGATTTTACAACCGTATCGCTTATTTTTGAGCGGCTTTACTTTGAGGAGCCTAAGAGGCGGAGCATGTCTTCATTTGAGAATTTTTTTGCGTAATCAAGCGGCGTAAATCCTGATGAGTCTTTAACATTGATCCTGGCGCCGTTTTCTATGAGAAACTTGGCAGTTGCGTAATCATTTTTGCTTACTGCAACTATTAACGGAGGCACTCCGTTTATATCTTTTGCGTTTACCCTTGCGCCGTTTTGCAGAAGAATTGCCGCCAAATCAAGATTGCCGGAATAAACGGCAATATTCAGCGCTTTTTTAGAATACCTGGAATTTAAATTCGCGCCGTGTTCAATCAGCTTCTGCGTCATTCTTTTATCACCCCTGCAAACAGCCATAACAACCGGAGAATTTTTATTATTGTCGATACTGTTAACTGAAGCCTTATCATACTTTACTATCAACTCTATGGCGTGCAAATTACCTGAAAAAACAAAAAACATCAGCGGGGTAAGCCCGTTAATGTCCTTTGCCAGTATATTTGCTTTATGTTCAATTGCGAGTGACGTTAATGTAGCGTTATTAAGCATAGCCGCCGCCAACACAGGCGTCATCCCGTAATAATCCCTGGCATTTATGTCAGCTCCGTTTTCAAGCAGGAATGAGGCGAGCGAATAATCATCGCTTAAAAAAGCTACCAGAAGCGGCGTCATCCCGCTGTCATTTCGCATCTCGATATCAGCGCCGTTCTTTAACAGATCCCTGGATATTTTTATATCAGACAAAATTGCGGCTTCAATAATATTTCCGGGCACAGCGCCGTTTTTATGTAAAAGTTTTGCTACTTCAATATTGCCTTCTTTTATTGCAATTGAAAGCGCTGTATAACCTTCTTTGTTTTTCTTATTTATATCTACCTGCCTAGTAAGGATAATTTCACTTACAACATTTGCAAGGTTTCTTTCGCTTGCCATCATAAGCGCGTTTGTTCCGTTGCTAAGCTGTACCGTTGTATCCGCACCGTTTTTAATTAAAAGGCTTGCTGTTTTTTCCATCTGCTTGTTTATGGCAAGCATCAAAACGCTCATTCCCCTCATATAGCTTTCGCTTGTATAAGCGCCCTGCCTTATAAGGTCTTCCGCCATGCTTTCATTTCCGTTATTTACTGCGATTACAAGGGCTGAATTGCCTAGTGAATCTTTAGCGTTTGGGCTTGCGCCGCCGGAAAGGCAGGTCTTTACGGATTTAGAGTTGTTTTCTTTGGCCGAAGCTATTAAATTTTTTTCCAGCGGGCCGGCAAAAGCCGCTGCCGTAAAAAACATAACCGCTGATAGTATCATTGCTGCTTTTTTCAAGTATATGCTCCGTTTAACGCGCCGGTATTTTATATCCGTCAACTTCTTTTATGGCGTACTGCCTTACGGGAAGACCGTTTCTATAAACCTGTATTACTTCCACCCCTTCTATTGCCGTAAAATCGTCTTCCATTCTGTTGTCTATAAAGACCATTGCGGTTTTTGACGTTTCCAAATCATCGGCTATAGGCCAATATCCAAACTGGTTACGCCTGTCATTATATAGAAACACCGGTATTTTTCCTTTTGTATAATACGCTATCGCGCCGCCCCACTGGTGCGAATGCGTTACCGCGTACTTCACGTCTTTTTTCAAAAGTTCATTTCCTAAAATGCCCCATCCGGAAAACCAGTTTGTCGCGTCCGCTACCGCCGCTTTTTCAGAAAACTTATATATAGGCACTACTCCATATGCCGCGTGCAGCCCTACCAGTACGGATGCGGCAGTATTAAATGCTACGCCTATTATGAGTATGTTCTTTTTAAACTTCGTTGCGCCGTCTATTAAAAACTCTACAGCCATTATGCTGAACGCAAAATACGCGAAAGAAGGCCAGTTTGCTCCCGGATTTCTTTTAAGCGCCGTGAAAACAAAGAAAAGTATAACAGGAATTGAAAAAGAAGCAAGAAAAATTTTTCTGGAATCTTTTGATTTAAAGTACGCTATACTCGCAATCAAGCCTGCTATAAAGATAAACGGCCCGGCAACAAGGCATTGGCCGCCTAAATATTCAAAAATGAAGTTAAATTTGAGTTTTGTACTGTATAAACCGTGGTTTAGCTGGTATAGAAATGAAATCAGCCCGTTATTTAAATTCCATATCACTACAGGCAGAAAAACTATAAAAGCCGTTACAAACATCAAATAGAAGTGTTTATTTTTGAACCAGCCAAGTTTTTTATCTAAAATCATATATATAAGCAGGCAGGGCATAAACAATATGCCGGTATACTTTGAAAGAAGAGTTAAACCGAAAAAGACGCCGGTAATATACCAGTATTTTGTCTGTCCGGTTTCAGATAAACGCCATAAAAAATACAATGTAAACGAATAGAACAGAAATACAGGGGTATCGGGGGTTATTATTATTGAACCGATAAGCATAAGCGGCAGCGTGTTTACCGCTATAACGGAAGCGGCGGCGACCGTTTCGCTAAAAAGCTTTTTAGCAAATTTCCACATCAACACGCTTAATATTATTGTTACAAGGACTGAAGAAAGCCTGACAAACACTTCAGCATCTGAAAACAAGGTGGTAAGTTTGATAAAGTAAGCAATCATAGGCGAATGGTCATAATAACCTAACGAAAGGTGCTGTGACCAAAGCCAGTAATACGCTTCATCGGGGTGAAGTTCTAAAACGGCAGATACAAAGATTTTAAAGATTACTGCCGCGCAGACAACTATAACGGCATTTCTTTTATTGAATAGTTTTTCCATTAAGTCTCCAAATTATAGCCCAAAGCAGGCAGAATCCGAGTGAAGCCGGCACTATGGTAAAAGGAATAATTTGGTTTAGCCCCTGCGCGTACAGGCTTAAAAGATAGTAACACACAGTAAGCACTCCGAAAACAGCTGCCAGTATAAGCGGAACGTACTTTACTATATATTTTGCCGCTTTTGAAGCCATAAATATAAAAATTACCGCAAACCATGCCATAAACGCAAAAAGAGAGTGAATTTCAGCATTCTTTACATAATAATAAAATGCCATAAACGGCTCAAAAACAAACCTTAAAGGCGCGGCAGACTGTTTTTCCCTGTAAAGTATTACTTTCGTTTCCGGGTTTTTAGAAAGCTGAAGCTGTAAGTTTACATCTTTGGAACCTTTAAACACAGTCCAGACATCTGTCATATATCCCCACCCGTGCCAATCGGTGGTGCCAAACATCATAAGCTTATTTTCATTTGAAAAATCAATAAGATTATGCATTTCTTCTTCATCAAAATATCTGTAGCCTGTATTGTAAATTTCAAAGCCGTCTATTCCGAGCCCTTTGAGTTCGTTAAATGTATGTTTATGCCATTTCCACCAATGCGGCATAATGACAAGCATATTGTTTTTATGGGCTTTTTCTATTATTTCAGGAAGCCTCAAATTTTTATATTCTTCGCCGTCAAATTGTTTGGATGAAAGCAAAAGCACCGAAACGCCGTCTTTTGTCTGCATCTGCATTCCGGGAAAAACTTCTTTCCCCTTTGTTTCTTCGGGAAATTTATTAAAACCTTTAGTGTGGTTATGCTCCGTTATAAAAAAGAAATCAAAACCCTGAAGCCTGTGAAATTTCAAATTTGAACAGGGAAGCGAAATATTGTCGTGCGAGTTAACAGTGTGGGAGTGAATATCCGCGGCAACATACCCTTCAGGCTTGTTAAGTTTGGGGCCCGGCAGCGGTATAAACGCTACAAAAACAAAAAACGTGGCAAGAAAAACCAATCCGTAAAGAAGTTTGATCAAAAATTGCCCGACAGTCTTTTTTGTAACTATAGAGTAAATGAAAACAACCGCGGCTGTCCATGCTGCCCAAGATATTACCGCGGGCTTATAAAACGCCCTTTCAAGCGTTAGTCCGTAAAAAGAAAAGGCGTAAAAAGGCTCGGTAAAGTATCTTGCCAAGGGCCATGTTATAGAAAAACCTTCCGCTTTCGCGCCGGTTATAAGGTCAAACAAAGTCATAGGAGAATAAAAAACAAGCCCCGCTCCCGCGATGGCACATAAGAAAAACAACATCCAATTTATTGCTTTAATTTTCATTTCTGTCCCGTTTTATTTTTTACTGCGGTATAACCGTATTATCAACCGCAAGGGCAAATTTAGTTGCCCCGGCCTTTTTTGCCGTATCCATAAACTTTATAACATAATCATATTTTACGTCTTTATCGCCTTTAATCACTACCGGCTTTGAAGGGGAAGCGCCAAGCTGGCTTCTTACCATAGATTCTACGTTGCTGTCGTGAATCTGCTTGCCGTTCATATGCACATGACCGTCTTTTGAGATTAAAACTTCTATATTAGTAGAATCTTCATTATCCGTAGTCTGGCTTTTAGGCAGGTTTACCTTTATCCCCGGCTGCATAAGCATAGGAGTTGTTATCATAAAAATAATAAGCAGCACAAGAATAACATCCGTAAAAGGAGTTATGTTGATTTCAGCCATTACTTTTGTTCTTTTTCTATTTCTCTTCATGTTTCTTTTCTTCTTTTTTTGCGGTTTCCGCGGGTTTTACTGCAAGAAAATCCTCAACGGCTGAAGCGCAGTATTCCATGTCAACTACAAACTTATCAATAAGTTTTATGAAAAAGTTATACGCTATAACCGCCGGAATTGCGACAAAAAGCCCTGCAGCCGTGGCAATAAGCGCTTCAGAAACGCCGCGGATGACTATCGTTATGCCTCCGGAACCAACAGCTGAAATGTCGTGAAACGCCCTGATAATTCCCAAAACCGTACCAAAAAGGCCGATATACACGGCAATGCTTCCGATGGTGCCTAAAATAGTTGTAAACCTTTCGAGTTTTACGGTTTCAATCATTATTTCCCTGTCCATGGCTTCGCTGACATTACCGTCTTTATCGCGGTACGCGACAAGTCCTGCCTGCGCTATAGGCGCCATCGGGGTATCAAGCCCTTCGCACATTATTATCGCTTCGTCAATTTTGTTTTTTCTTAATTTATTGACAAGTTTCTGGATAAAGTCATTCCTCGTTATCTTCGACTTTTGCCAAAATTCGACAAGTTTATAGATAATAACGGTTATTGAAAGAATTGACGCGGCGACAAGCACGTACAACGCCCACCCGCCCAAATGCAGTATCTGAAAAAAATTTAAACCTTCAAACATTTATTTCCCCTTATATAACTTCTTATTAATTGTACTCAATATTAGGCGACCATGACGGTGTGTAAGACGTACCCGGAATTTCCGCGAGTTTTCTCGTGCCGGAACCGTCAATCGCCATTATGTATATCTCATTATTGCCTGATCTGTTTGACGAAAATACTACAAAACGCCCGTCCGGAGACCAAGTCGGGTTTTCATTATTTCTCTGGTTGTTAGTGAGTTTTGTTATGTTGGAAGTCGGCAAATCATAAACGTATAAATCGTAGTTGCCTTTAGGCTGCCTCATGGTAAATACTATTTTATCGCCTCTCGGAGACCATGCCGGAGAATCGCAGAAACCTTCCGTTGTAAGCCTTCTTAAATTGCCGCCGTCAATGCTCATGATATAAAGCTGCGGATAGCCTGGTCTGTCGGAAATAAACACTATTTCCTGCCCGTTAGGGGCGAAAGAAGGGCTGGTATCAATATAAGAACCGTCCGTCATCCTGCGCAGAATTTCGCCGTTTATGTTGATCAAATACAGATTAGGATAGCGCCCGCGCGATAAAGTTAAAAGTATTTTCTGCCCGTCAGGAGAAAAATTACCGGCAGCGTTAAGCCCTTGGTATTTGGAAATTATGCTGCGCCTGTTTTTAACGGAGTTAAAAGAGAATAAATCGGGGTTGTTATATAAGTAGCTTGTATAGATTATCTGTTCGCCGTCAGGAGACCATTTAGGCAAAATATTAAGCTTATTGTCTTTTGTGAGCCTTCTCAAATTATATCCGTCATAATCTATCACATACAATTCTTTAAAGCGGGTGCTGTTATTTATAAACGCTATTTTTGACATTGCAATGCCGTTTTCGCCGGTAAATCTTTTAACTATCTCATTGCTAACGACGTGCGCCATGCTTCTGTAATTAATGGCATCGTTTTTATAGGTTTCTTTCCAGATTATTTCCCCTGAAATTACATCGTAAAGCTTTACGTCAAAAGTAATCTGGTCGAGTTTAGTTTTCACGGAAGCCGTAAAAAGCACCGAAGCGCCTTTGGATTCCCAAAAAGACATCTTCGCGTCAAAAGGCATTTTGTCGCCAGGGTCGCCGAGTATTATATTGAAATACCTGCTGAGTATCAAATCGTTTTGTATAACTTCTTTTAAGAGCTGCGAGTATTTTACGTCATCTGCGGTTTTATACGGCGCGGAAAAAGATTCTACCGCTATGTCAGACCTTTTCCCCGTAGCTGAAAGAGACAGATAAATATCTACGTTCTGCGCATAAAGGACTGCGGCAAAAAATAAAAAAAACAGAGAACTAATAAATTTTTTAATATTTGTTTTTAAATTCAAAAAGAACTCCTAATGTATCCTTATTATAACCGTCCGGAAGCGGCGGAAACGGAACAGCTCTCTGAACAGCATCTAAAGCGTATTTATCAAATTCCGAGTTACCGGATGATTCTCTGATTTTTATATCGGAAGCGCTTCCGTCTCTATGTATCATAAAATAAACTCTTGCTTTTATTTTACTATATGAATTGTTATTCGACCAACGCCACTCTCTGTCTATTTTTTTTAAAATCTGATTTGTGTAGTATGCATACTTAAAATCTGCCGAGTCAAACAAAATTCCCTCAAACTGCGCGCCGGCAGGGGCGTATCTGTTTTCTTGCGTCCCTTGCTGTAAAGTCTGGACATCAGTAGCTGGTTTTTGTTCTTCAACCTTTTTCGGTTCTTCTTTCTTTGGAATCTGCGGCTTCGGCTGCTGTTTTTTAGGTTTTTCTTTCGCCTTTACCACAACGTCTTCTTTTGTTTTAGGCTCTTCTTTCACCGTTTCCTGCTGCACAGCCGGTTTTTCCGGCGCTTCCACAGGCGTCGGATCGGAACGCTGTTCTGTCGGAGCGTAAAACGACACTTCTATAGGCGCCGATACAAAAACAGGTTTTTCTTTGCCGTTAAACACTAAAAAAGCAACGCCAAGATGTAAAATAACAGAAATAATTAAATAGGGAGCCAGATCATTTCTTCTGAGCATTATTGTATATTCTTATCTTTTCCTTTGCCGTCAAAGATTCCGGGCTTTGAGGAAAATCTCTCACAATAGAACCGTAAACATTCATCGCTTCGCTTTTTTTCCCAAGTTGTTCATTGCAAAGGGCGATTTTAAGCCTTGCCGATGAAACTAAATCCGTCCTAGGGTATTTTTTCTCGACTTTCTGGTACTCTGCCAACGCTTTATCCCACATGCTTCTTGAATAGTAGCATTCGCCCATGTAAAACTGCGCCTGGGGGGCAAGTTCGGCATTGGGGTATTTGTCAAGAAAAGACTGGAATCCGGAATACGCCAAATCATACTTCCCCATTGCAAAGTCGCTGTATGCGCTCTGGTATATATCGGAAGGCAGAAGAGAGTCTCCTCTCTCCTGCTTATCTCGTTTTTTTGCCGACGCTTCCATATCCTGTATGGTTTGCGTCAAAGCTGATACTTTACTCTGCAAATCGTGTATTGATGCGGACAAAACGTCGGTAGTGACAAAAGATTTATCTGCCTTAGCGTATAAATCAGCGTGGTTTTGCTGTAACTCCTTCATCTGGATCTGCAATTGAGCCACTTCGCCTTTTAAATTTGTAACTTCCTGCGATTGTCCAGGTATGCAGCCGGAGAAAACAAATACCGCGGCCGCGGTTAGAAATATGTATTTCATTGATTATTTCCGTTTTTGAAATTATCTTACCATTACTTTCGTTTCAGCTCTTCTGTTTTTCGCATACGCGGCTTCATTGCTTTTTGAATCAACCGGCTTTTCTTCGCCGTAAGATATGGTGGCTACTCTGTTTGCCGCGACTCCGAGCCTTGTATAGTATTCTTTAACTTTTACCGCTCTGCGCTGGCCCAAAGCAAGGTTATACTCCGTTGTTCCCCTTTCGTCACAATGGCCTTCAACAAGTATGTTTACGCCTGGGTTGTTGATAACGTATGAAGCGTTTGATTTAAGCGTTGCCATTGCGTCCTGTGACAATTCGCTCTTATCGAATTCGAAATATATGGTTTTAAGGTTTACATCTTTATCATAATCGCCCCTTAGTGAGGGTTCATCGGCGAAATCAACGGTTTCTACTCCGCCCTGTCCTGCAGTTCCGCTTCCGGTTTCACTCTGGTTTACAGCCTGTTTTTTGCAACCGACCGCAAAAAAGAAAACTCCTACGAACATCAATGCCAAAATCTTTTTCATAATCCCTGCCTCCGCAATTTTTTGATTTTAAATCAAAATAAATAATAACAGTACAGCAACGACATTTTATCTTATATGGCTTAAGCTGTCAATTTAAATGGCTTTTTGGCGTTTTAAGTACTCTTTTAAGTAAAACCCGGTAAAAGACTTCTTATTTTTCATAATTTCTTCCGGCGTTCCTTCAGCGACAAGTTTACCGCCCCTTTCCCCGCCTTCAGGACCCAAATCCACTATCCAATCTGCAGTTTTGACAACATCCAGGTTGTGCTCTATCACCAAAACGGTATTACCCGCGTAAGAAAGCCTCTGCAAAACCTCAAGAAGTTTGCCTACGTCCGCAAAATGCAGCCCTGTAGTGGGTTCGTCAAGTATGTATATAGTCCTTCCGGTCGCTTTTTTAGATAGTTCGGTAGCAAGTTTTACCCTTTGCGCCTCACCTCCTGATAAAGTTGTTGCCGGCTGTCCTATTCTTATATATCCCAAACCAACATCATCCAAGGTTGAAAGTATCCTTTTAAGCGCCGGTATGTTTTCAAAAAATTTAGAACTTTCCTCAACGGTCATATTCAAAACTTCATCAATATTTTTGCCTTTATATCTTATCTGTAAGGTCTCTTCATTGAACCTTCTGCCGCCGCAAACATCGCATTTGACGTAAATATCAGGCAAAAACTGCATTTCTATCTTTAAAGTTCCGTCACCCTGGCAGTTTTCGCACCTGCCTCCTTTTACGTTAAAAGAGAACCTTCCGGGCTGGTATCCCCTTGCTTTGGCTTCAGGCATCTGCGCGAATAAATCTCTTATAATGGAAAAAGCTCCGGCATATGTTACCGGATTTGAACGCGGCGTTCTTCCTATAGGCGACTGGTCAACAATAACGACTTTATCTATATTTTCAAGCCCGTCCATTTCTTTAAATTTACCGGGTTTATCTTTCGCGTGATAAAGCGTATTAGCAAGGTTTTTATATATCAATTCGTGCACAAGCGTTGATTTTCCACTACCGGAAACGCCTGTAATGCATACAAAAAGCCCGAGCGGTATATGCACATCAATATTTTTAAGGTTAAACTGCTGCGCGCCTATAACATTCAGCCACTTTCCGGCAGGCTGTTTTCTCTTTTTAGGCATCGGAATCTGCAAATCGCCCTTTAAATACTGCCCCGTAAGTGATTTTTTTGACTTTATAACTTCTTTAAAATCGCCTTCAGCTACTATATGTCCGCCGTGAACGCCCGCACCCGGCCCGAGGTCTATTATGTGATCAGCTACTCTCATCGTATCTTCATCGTGCTCGACTACGATTAAAGTGTTTCCCAAATCCCTGAGTTTTATAAGCGTTTCAAGGAGTTTGCTATTGTCTCTTTGGTGAAGCCCTATTGAAGGTTCGTCCAAAACGTACAAAACGCCCGTCAAACCTGAACCTATTTGCGTGGCAAGATGTATTCTCTGCCCTTCGCCTCCGGATAAAGTACCGCTTTCCCTTTCCAAAGTAAGATAACCCAAACCGACATTATTTAAAAACTGCAGCCTTTCCCTGATTTCCTTTAAAACGGCTTTGCTTATAATTTTATCTTTTTCATTAAATTTGATATTAACAAAAAAATCGAGGGCTTTTTCTATGGAAAGTTTGGTTATTTCGGAAATTGATTTACCGTTAACCAAAACCGCCAAAGCTTCTTTTTTAAGCCTCTGCCCTTTGCATGAAGGGCAGATTTTTTTGCTCATATATTTATTGTATATCTCTTCGCGCACAAAAGCCGATTCAGTTTCGCCGTAACGGCGCTGCATATTTGTGATGACGCCTTCAAAATCGCCTTTGCCGTAAAGCAGAATTTCCTGCTGTTTGCGGGTAAGCTCTTTCCACGGCACGTTTAAAGGTATTTTATTCTCTTTAGCGGCAGCGGTTAAAAGTTCCCAATAATATCCGCCCCAAGAGCTTTTCCACCTGTTTGTACGGGTAGTTATCGGGTCAAACCAGGCTATTATAGCCCCCTGCTTAACGGATCTGCCTTTATCAGGCACTACAAGATTTTCATCAATTTCTATTTTATTTCCAAGCCCTCCGCATTCCGGGCAGGCGCCAAAAGGCGAATTAAATGAAAATAAGCGCGGCTCTATTTCCGCAAGGCTTATCCCGCAGTCCGTACAGGCGTTCTGCTCGCTGTAAACATTTTCGGTTTCAATTTTTTTTCCGTCTTTGCCCATAACGGCTACGCTTACCGTGCCTCTGGATTCCTTTAGCGAAGTCTCAACAGAGTCCGCGACGCGGGTACGCGCATCAGGGCTTAAACGTATTCTGTCAACAACGACTTCTATGGTATGCTTTTTATATCTGTCCAAAGATATTTTTTCGTCAAGAGTATACTGGTTTCCGTCAACCCTTACCCTTGTATATCCGTTTTTGGCAAGCCTTGCAAAAAGCTCTTCATAAGCGCCTGTTCTGCCTTTTATAAGCGGCGCAAGTATGTGCACAAAAGTGCCTTGCGGAAGCTTCATAATATCATCGATAATCTGCTGCGCGGACTGGGGCTTTACCGCCTTGCCGCACTCGGGACAATGCGGAACGCCGACCCTGGCAAAAAGAAGCCTTAAATAATCGTAAATTTCCGTTACCGTTCCGACAGTCGAGCGCGGATTATGCGAAGCGCTGCGCTGCTCGATCGATATCGCGGGCGAAAGCCCTTCTATAATATCGATGTCAGGCTTTTCCATAAGTTCGAGAAACTGCCTGGCGTACGCTGACAAAGATTCGACGTACCTTCTCTGACCTTCAGCGTAAATCGTATCAAAGGCAAGAGACGACTTGCCCGAGCCCGACAAACCCGTTACTACGACAAGCTTGTTTCTGGGTATATCCAAATCTATATTTTTTAAATTGTGCTGGCGCGCGCCGCGTATCTTGATAATGTCCATCTCTTCCTCATTTTCCGCTTAAAATTATTTTTTTGGTTTTACTTCCGGTTTGCGGACTGAATGTTGATAACGGTATCTTTTGCTTCCTGAAGGGTGAAAGGGTAATCCGTATTGTAATGCAGACCTCTGCTTTCTTTTCTGTGCATTGATGAACGCACTATCATTTCGGCAATTGAAACTATATTTCTCACTTCAATCCTGTCGACCGTAAAAGGAGAGCTCCAAAAATACTGCTCAACCTCTTCTTTGACTATATTTATTCTTTTTTCGGCTTTAGAAAGCCTTTCATCGGATCGTGAAATCCCGATGTAATTCCAACATAGACGCCTTATTTCTTCCCAATCCTGTACAAAAACCGTGGATTCGCTTGATAAAGAGTGTGAATTATTTAACGGCTGAACATTAAATTCCGCTTGTTTTTTATTAAGATTTTTTACCGAATCTTCAAAAACCCTGTGCGCGTAGACTATTCCTTCCAGAAGCGAATTTGAGGCAAGCCTGTTTGCTCCGTGCACTCCTGAACAGGAAGTTTCTCCTATAGCGTATAGGTTTTTCACGGTTGTTTTGCCGTATTCGTCTATTGTTACCCCGCCGCAAAAATAATGCGCCGCAGGCACTACCGGTATCATATCTTTTGAAATATCTATTCCGTACTCAAGGCACGTGGAGTAAATATTCGGAAACCTTTTTACGAGAAAATCCCTGTCTTTTGCCGTAATATCCAGATATACAAAGTTGTCGCCGCTTGCTTTCAGTTCGCTGTCTATCGCCCTTGCCACTATGTCTCTGGGAGCAAGCTCTTTTAAGCGGTGGTATTTTTCCATAAAAGTCTCGCCGTTTTGCAGCCTTAAAATTCCGCCTTCACCCCTGACTGCTTCAGAAATTAAAAATGATTTTGCGACAGGATTGTATAAGCACGTGGGATGGAACTGCACAAACTCCATATTTGATATGTCTGCGCCTGCCCTGTATGCCATTGCAATTCCGTCGCCAGTGGCGACATCAGGGTTAGACGTGTACAAATACGCTTTTCCGGCTCCTCCGCACGCCAAAACGGTAATTTTAGCTTCAAAAACTTCGACTTCGCTTTTTTCATTCTTAAAAACGTAAGCGCCGCGGCACGTTTTTTTATCATCAACAATTAAATCTATCGCCGTATGCTCTTCATAAACTTCAATTTTCGGATGTTTTATTATATTTTCAATTAAAACCCTTTCTATTTCATTGCCTGTCATATCTCCGGCGTGCAAAATCCTTCTCTTGCTGTGCCCGCCTTCAAGCCCGAGCTCAAATTCGGAATCGGAGTAATTTTTCTTAGTAAATTTTACGCCAAGCCCTATTAACTCCTTAATCCTGTCAGGGCCTTCGACAACCATCTTTTCAACCATTTTTTTATTGCAAAGCCCCGCTCCCGCAACGATAGTATCTTCTATATGCTGTTCAAAAGAATCCGATTTGTCCGTAACGCAGGCTATTCCGCCCTGGGCTTTGCCCGTGGCGGAGTCAAAAAGTTTTCTTTTTGTTATTAAAGCGACATTGCCGTTTTCGGACGCTTTCAACGCGAGACTTAATCCGGCAATGCCGCTTCCTATAATTAAATAATCTGTTTTTATCATTCGTTATTTGTCGTTTGGGGGTCAGTCTGGCACCACTCGGTCACCTTTGAAAGAATTTCTTTAGCTTTTTGGTTATTGCCGGCATCCATTGCTTCAGTCGCCTCTTTTATCTTCTCCCTGTCATCCAAAACGGAAGACCTGGTATTGTCTATCGCCTTTGCCATTAAATGCGCAAGTTCTTTTGTTTCATCTTTTTTTCTCCAGTGGACCTTCACGCTGAAATTGCCGTCGGCAATTTTGCTCATAATACCTTCAAAGAAATAAAGCGGGCCTATTATCCTGTGGAAATAAAACACGCTTTGAATCAAGATAAACACTATAAATACAAACATTATCCAGAAAAAACCGCCTGTGTACGTGCGTTTAAAATGTTTTACCGTTCCCGCGCTAAGCTGGTCCATCCCGGGCGTTGAAGTCAGCGAATTTAAAAACGCGTAGTAACAAAGTATGCTTAAAATAACCATAACGATCGCAAGAATTAACAAATACTTCCATTGAGTTCTTGGTTTGACAAAATATTTCTTTCTAAGCATTTACACCCTCCCGTGGGTTATTTTGTAAGCATTATATTGTCAATTAGCCTTGTTTTGCCTACCCATACTGCAACGGCAAAAACAGCTTTTTTCGTATTTTTATCCGCCACCGACAAATCACGGTAATCTACAATTTCCGCATAATCTATTGTACTTTCAGGTATTTTTAAAAGTTTTGCCTTTGAGCCGCTTAAAACTGCCGCCAAACTTTTCTTCTTAAATTCCGCCTTTGCGTCTTTGAGTATTTTTGAAATCATCGCGGAGTTTGCTTTTTGCTGCGTGTTTAGGTAAGCGTTTCTGCTGGACATCGCAAGTCCGTTTCTTTCCCTTACTATTTCGCACGGAACAATTTTAGTCTTGAAATTTAAATCTTTTGCCATTTTTTCAATTATTTTGAGCTGCTGAAAATCTTTTTTACCAAAATACGCCCTGTCCGCAAGTGAAACATTAAAGAGTTTTGCGACAACGGTGGCAACGCCCCTGAAATGGTTTTTTCTGGAGGCGCCGCACAAAATATCCTGCATAACCTTTATTTCAATGAAAGTTTTGTGGTCTTCGGGAAACATTTCCTGAACGGAAGGCGCAAAAACATAATCAACATGGTTTTTTTTGCAAATCTGCAAATCTTTCTCAAGCGGCCTCGGGTACTTAAGGTAGTCTTCATTAGGGCCGAACTGCGTAGGATTTACAAATATCGAAACAATTGTAATATCGTCATTTCTGACGGATTTATCTATAAGCGATATATGCCCTTCATGTAAAGCGCCCATTGTAGGAACAATACCGATCTCATCGTCATTTTTAAGGCATTTCAACGCAATTTTCTGCATCTCTGAAGCTTTTTTAATTACTTTCATTTATAAGTATTCTCTTCAGCGGGAAATTTTCCGCCTCTTACTTCATCTATATAATCTTTTGCCGCTTTTTTAATAATTTCACCGACATTTGCGTACTTCTTTACAAATTTCGGCGTAAAATCGGTAAACATGCCGAGCATGTCATCTATAACCAAAACCTGCCCGTCACAGTATCTGCCCGCGCCGATTCCGATAACCGGAATCGAAACAGATTCTGAAACCTGCTTTCCGAATTTTTCAGGAACCGCCTCCAAAACTATCGCAAAAACGCCGGCTTCTTCAAGCGCTTTCGCGTCTTTTATAAGCTTATCCTGCGCTTTTTCATCTTTTGCCTGCACTTTGAAACCGCCGAATTTATTGACAGCCTGCGGCGTAAGCCCTAAATGGCCCACAACCGGAATCTTAGCATCGATTATCGCTTTTACCTTATCCAGTATTTCGATGCCGCCTTCAATTTTTACAGCTTCCGCGCCGCTTTCTTTAATAATCCTTGCCGCATTCATCACTGCGCCGGCAGCGCTTATTTCATATGACATAAAAGGCATATCCGTAACGACAAGGGTTTTGCCGCTGCCTCTTTTTACCGCCTGCGTATGGTAAATCATATTTTCAACAGTCACTGGAAGAGTGCTTTCGTATCCGAGTTTTACGGTGCCTAAAGAATCTCCGACAAGAAGAATGTCCACATCCTGTGTGGACAGAAGTTTTGCCGTGACATAATCGTAGCATGTAATCATCGTTATCTTCTGCTTATCCTGCTTCATCTTTATTATTGAAGGGACTGTTTTCTTTTCCATTTTGCCGCCTTATCTATTTAGCTACAATTTTAACCTTTTGCTCTTTAAGTGTCAATAAATTATTTTTTAAAATCATATTGATTTTTCTATTCAAAAGAGGATGAATAAAATTTGCGGCAATCTCGGAAAGAGGAACCAGCGCGAAAAGCCTGTTTTGCACCTCTTTATGCGGAATTACCAGATTCTTCGTTTTTACCGTTTTACTGCCGAAAAATAATATATCGATATCGATTAATCTGCGCCCCCAGCGCTTAGATTTTTTGCGCCCTAATATTTCTTCCGCTCTTTTTACCAGGAGCAGCAAATCCTGTGGTTTCAGAGCAGTTGTTGCTTTTACGGCAATATTATAAAAGCTTTTTTGCCTCGGACCTACCGCTGACGTTTCATAAAAAGACGATATTTTGCAGATATCAACATATCCGCTGCTTTGCAAAAAAGACAAAGCGGAAAGTATATTTTCCCCTCTGTCTCCGATATTAGAACCTAAACTTAAAAATATTTTTACCATTTGCAATATTATATAACTTTTTGATATTTTCAGGTCAAAAATATAATGGCCTATTGCCACGGCAACAATACAATAGCCCAAAAGGCATAAATAATACCCTTTGGGCTACCGGTAAAAACCGTTACTTTTTTTCTGCAGTCAATCCTACAATATTAAAATATTCCCAGCCGCCGGCATCCATCATAGAGATATCGCCTTTTGCGTGTATTTCATCGCATTCAAGCCACTCTTTCCAGGCTTGCTCAAAACTTTTCAGTTCCCAGCAGCTGCTTATTTTGACATCCGATTTCCCTATAAGATTTTCCCACCATTTACAAGAATAAAAATTCATATTATCCACCCAGAAAGGTTTCAGCCATTCAGGAATAATGCCACCTATGTCTTTCTTAAAACCCGGCACGGCCAACGCCAAAATTCCGTTTTTATTAATCAAAGGTAAAACGTGTTTATCCAGATAGCCTTCTTTGTTTCCAAAATAATGGTATGAATCTACGCTGATAACAGCGTCAAAATATTCATGTGCGAAAGGCAATGCGTGTGCTTCGGCTAAAATCGGAATAATCTTATCTTCCAGTTTCAATTTCTTAAACCTTCCAAAATTTTCCGTAGGATGAATCCATAAATCCGCGGCATAAACCGTCACACCGAATTTTTCTGCCAGATAAATTGAAGTAAGTCTTTTTTCCGCATCCTAAGTCTAATATTTTCATGCCTTTTTGAGGTTCAGGTTTTTTGTTAATTCCTCACATAAAAGCATAGCATTAGGACCCATCATACTGTCTAAAAAAAACTGCTTTTCGTATTTTTCATGTATATTGCTTTTCATTGTTTTAATCCTTTTGTTTAATTTACGCATGCAAAAGCAAAAAAGTGATAGCCTGTATGCAAATACGGCAAATCACAGATTAAGCTCATGCGCTTGAATAGAAATATTTATTCGATTTTTTCTAAAGACGGGTAAGCCGGGAAGTTTTCTTAAACATGTACAGCGAAAACCATCCGACTTTAGAGCGCCGATTCCTTCTTAATTGTAAGTTTCATCAAGTCCTCTTATAATTTATTATATTTCCGGTATAGAAGTTTTATCAAAAATAAATAAGAGCCAAACCTGAAATTCCAGATTCGGCTCTTGAGAGTATTTTCCAAAGCAGTTGCTTACACATTACCATTTTATTTTTGCGATTCTTTCCAAAGCTTCTTTAATTCTAGGAACGCCAACTGTTAAGGCAAAACGCACATAACCTTCGCCGCTGGGCCCCATGCCGTTGCCGGGAGTGCAGACAATCGCCGCTTCATCCAAAAGCTTGCCTACGACATCTGAAGATTTATAACCGTTCGGGGCTTTCGCCCAAACATAAAAAGACGCCTGCGGGGTTTTTACGTCCCAGCCGAGCTTTTTTAATCCTTCTGCCAAAGCGTCTCTGCGTTCTTTGTATATTTTTCTTGCTTCTTCAACACATTCCTGCGATGAAGAAAGCGCAGTAATCGCGGCTTCCTGAATTGCCTGAAACGCGCCGGAATCGTAATTATCTTTAACTTTTGCTATTCCCGCTACAATATCCTTATTTCCGCATACCCAGCCTATGCGCCAGCCGGTCATATTATACGTTTTTGACAAAGAATGGAATTCAACGCCAACTTCTTTCGCTCCTGGTATTTCAAGAAAGCTTACAGGTTTTTCGCCATAATAAATTTCAGAATATGCCGCGTCCGCCGCGACAATGATATTATTTTTTTTCGCAAATTCGATAAGTTTTACATAAAACTCTTTAGGCGCAACAGCGGCCGTAGGGTTATTCGGATAATTAACAAATATTATTTTTGCTTTTTTGAGAACATCAGCCGGAATCGCGTCCAAGTCAGGCAGATAATTATTCTTTTCGAGCAAAGGCATAAAATACGGAACGCCGTCCGTGAAAATCGTGCCGGTATTGTAAACTGGATATCCCGGTTCAGGAATAAGCACGACGTCGCCCGGGTTTATAAACGCCAAATGCATATGCCCGATTCCTTCCTTGGAACCGATTAAAGCGCATATTTCGTTATCAGGATTTAAATCAACGTTAAACCTGCCTTTGTACCAATCGGCAACGGCTTTTCTGAAAGAAAGCAAACCGGCTCCAAAAGGATACTGGTGGTTTGCCGGCTTTGTTACAGCCTGCTGCATCGATTTTATTATATGCTCGGGCGTCGGCAAATCAGGGTCGCCTACACCCAAGGATATTATGTCCGCTCCTTTTTCGATTGCCGCTTTTTTCTTTCGGTCTATCTCTATAAAAAGGTATGGCGGAAGTTTTTTTAATTTTTCATTGTAGCGAATTTCCATTGTCTGCTTCTCCTGTCGTTTACTTTTATTTTATGCCCAAAACGTCGCGCATATTGTATAATCCCGGCTCTTTGCCGATAAGCCATTTCGCGGCTCTTACCGCACCCGCCGCAAGCGTTTCCCTTGAATGCGCCCTGTGGGTAAGCTCGATTCTTTCTCCGGACCCGGCAAAATAAACCGTATGATCGCCGACTATGTCTCCGGCTCTTACGGATAAAATGCCGATTTCGTCTTTTCTTCTTTCGCCGAGAAGCGTCTTTCTTCCGTAAACGCCTACCTCGCTAATATTTTTTCCGATCGCGGTTGCCGCGACTTCAGCAAGTTTTGCAGCCGTGCCGGAAGGGGCGTCTTTCTTTTTATTGTGGTGAAGTTCTACTATTTCTATATCATAATCCGGTATAAGCTTTGCTACTTCTTCCACGAGTTTAAACAAAATATTTACGCCTACAGACATATTCGGCGACATAACTATAGGTATAACTTTAGCGGCATCCTCTATTTTTTCTTTCTGTTCGGATATAAAGCCTGTTGTACCGATAACAACCGGAATTTTAAACTTTTTCGCCGTTTCAAGGTTTTTAAGAGTACTGTCCGGATTTGTAAAATCTATCATTGCGTCAGATTCCGGCAAATATTTTTCCAGGTCGCATATAGGTGCAATTTGAGGGTTGCCCATACCCAAAGCAGGGCTGTTTTCATACTCCAAAGCACCCGTTACCTGTACGTTTTCGTCTGTTTTTACGACAGACATAATCGCCTGCCCCATTCTTCCCGCCGCGCCGCATACTGCTATCTTCATAAAATACTCCGCATAGTCTACTTTAAAAGACCAAAATCTCTCATGGCTTTTTCAAGTTTGGATTTGTTTGCTTCTTCCATCTCGCACATAGGCAGTCTCAATTCAAGATTACAAATGCCAAGCATAGAAGCAGCCGTTTTTACCGGTATAGGGTTAGTTTCGATAAACATAGCCTTAACCAAAGGCAAAAGCCTGTAATGAATTTTTTGGGCTTCTTTAATATCTCCCTTTTCAACCGCTTTTACGAGCGAAACGACTTCCGCGGGGGCAATATTTGATAAAACGGAAATGATGCCTTGCCCGCCGACAGCCATTAAAGGAAGAGTCAACGTGTCATCTCCTGAAAGAAGCTCTATTTCAGGGCACATATACTTTATCATGCTCATCTGCTCCAAAGAACCGGAAGATTCTTTGACGCCAATAATATTTTTGCAGTCTTTGCACAATTTTTGGAAAGTGGCGGGTTCAACATTTACGGCAGTTCTTCCGGCAATGTTATAAACCACTATGGGAATATCCACTGTATCGGCAATTTTTTTAAAATGCAGATACAAACCTTTCTGCGTGGGCTTATTGTAGTAAGGAGAAACGACAAGAGCTCCGTCGCAGCCTACTTTTTTCGCAAATTGCGTAAAATGTATCGCTTCATCGGTAGAATTTGAGCCGGTACCAGCAAGAATTTTCATTTTCCCTTTGGACTGCTTAACGCAAAACTCTATTACTTCTTCGTGTTCTTCATAAGACAAAGTCGGAGATTCGCCCGTAGTTCCGCACGGAACAAGCCCGGCGACTCCGTTTTTGTACTGGGTTTCAATCAATGCGCCAAACGCGTCATAATCAACTTTGTCATTTTTGAACGGCGTAATTATTGCGGTGTAAACACCAGAAAACATAAATCCCCCTGGAGACATTGCCTCCGTAATTATTGCTAAATCTCAACAGTTCCTTTAAAACTTATCACGGCGGGGCCTTCCAGCACCACATTTGTGATAACATCATTTTTAACGTTAAAAGAAACGGAAAGCCTGTCCCCGCCTCTTGCTATTATATTAACAGGCGACTCCGCCAGCCCATTCAAAACAGCTATTATTGAAGAAGCCGTAATCCCCGTTCCGCAGGCAAGCGTTTCATCTTCAACGCCTCTTTCATAAGTGCGCACCAAAAGGGTATTATTATCCGTAACCTGTACAAAATTCACATTTGTGCCGGAAGGAGCAAAAATTTGATGATTTCTTACAGCTCTGCCAAATTTAACGATATCCGTCTTTTCAATATCTTCAACAAAAATAACCGCGTGAGGAACTCCGGTATTGATAAAGTCAATATCAAATACCTTGCCTTCCGCTTCCGCGTGAAGGCCTCTTTTCAAATCTTTAGGGTCGTATAAATCGAGCTTTACTGTATCACCGGAAACAATTTCAGCGTTTATAAGCCCAGCGTCTGTTTCAAATGACATTTTTGCGCCAGCCGCTTTTATTTCATAAGCAAATTTGGCGATAGACCTTCCGCCGTTGCCACACATAGTTGCGTGGGAACCGTCAGAATTAAAGTATTTCATTCTAAAATCATTTGTTTTGCTTTTTTCAAGCAGGATAAGTCCGTCCGCTCCGACAGAATACCTTCTGTCACAAAGCGTTTTTGCGAGCGACGGGTAGCTTTCAGCGGAAATTATGCTTTCCCTGTTGTCTATTAAAACAAAATCATTTCCTGCCGCAGTAAGTTTTGAAAAATTTATATTCATTTTATATCTCGTTTAATGTTAAATCTTTATATGTTCCTCTTTTTCTTATGAGCGAAGCTTTATTTCCGTCAACCATTACTTCGGGCAAAAGCGGTCTTGAATTATACTGCGATGACATTGCCGCGCCATATGCTCCCGCGCACTTTACCAGCAAATACTCACCCTGCTCCAAAACGGGAAGCATCCTGTCTTTACCCATAAAATCCCCGCTTTCGCAAATGGGCCCCACTACGTCCGTTTTAACTTTCAGTGCAGAGGTTTTCTTAACCGGCACTATATCGTGGTATGCCTCATACAAAGTCGGCCTTATCAAATCATTCATTCCCGCGTCAGTTATTAAAAAGCTTTTTCCTCCGGACGTTTTTCTGTATATAACTTTCGTTAAAAGGTGGCCCGCATTGCCGATTATTGACCTTCCCGGTTCAAAAATAAACTTTTTGTCTTTGCCAAACAAAGGAAATATGCCTGAAACAAGATCTTTTGGCAAAGGCGCTTTGTCATTTTTACAGTATTCTATGCCAAGCCCTCCGCCGCAGTTGATGTACTCAATCTTTACTCCGCCTGCTTCTATTTCGCCGACAAGCTTTTTTACTTTTTTCGCTGCAAGCGTAAACGGCGCGGTATCAAGAATCTGTGAACCTATATGAGTATGTATGCCGACAGGCAAAACATTTTTAAGCTTTTTTGCGGCCATATAAGCGCAGACCGCGTCTTCATAAGGAATACCGAATTTTGTGCCTTTTTTGCCGGTTACTATATAAGAATGCGTGTCAGGGTCAACATTAGGGTTTATCCTGAAAGCGATTTTTGCCTTGGTTTTAAGTTTTCCTGCGATTTTATTTATCGCTGTAAGTTCTTCAAAAGATTCTACGTTAAACATAAGAATCTTACTCTTTAGGGCATATTCAACCTCTTCAGCAGTTTTGCCGACGCCCGCATATACAATTTTAGAAGGGCTGAAACCGGCTTTTAAACACCTGTAAATCTCCCCGCCGGAAGTAGTATCTGCGCCAGCACCAAGAGTTGAAAGAGTTTTTAATATCATGCCGTTAGAATTTGTTTTGCACGCAAAACAAATCAGCGCGTCTTTTGATTTAACGGCTTTTTTATAATTATCAAAGTTTTTTATAATCTGATTTTTAGAATACACAAAAACGCTTGTGCCAAATTTCTTTGCAATTTCAGCAAGTTTTACGTTTTCTATATATAAATCTTTGCCTTTGAACCTTAACATCTTCTCTCCTGTTTTTTAGCATTAATGATACCAAATCTCCGTCATGGTGTCAAAACGCGCCTTTCTTGTTATTTAAAAAATCTATCATCTTTTGGGCATATTCTTTAACAAACGGGGTTTTTGCCTTAAGGGAAGCATTATGCGCGTACCTTCGCGCCTCATAAATCCTGCCCATTTTATACGCTATTTCAGAGTACATCAAATCTATGGTTGAATATGACGGATTCAGGCTGTAAGCTTTATCCAAATATTTTTTGGCTTTCTTAACTTTGTCGTTTTCCATATAGATTGCGGCAAGATAAACATAAACAATGTAATTTTTATCGTTTGCGGCTATAGATTTTGAAAACTGTTCTTCGGCAGAATCATACATTCGTTTGTCTGCATATAACAATCCGGACAAAAAGAAAACCTCATCATCATTGCCATGGCGTAAAAGGTAATCGCCGGTCAGCGCTATAGCTTCATCGGTTTTATCAAGGCTTCTATAACAAAGCGCCATATTTACAACAAGCTCTTTGTCTATTGAAACGTTTTTTACGGAACCGTAATACTCTAAAGCTTTTGAATACCTTAACTGGCTGAAATAGATATCCCCCAGCCGCCTTTTGGCGTAATCCGAATCTTTATCTATATTTAGCGCTTCAAGAAAGTTTTGTTCCGCAAGGTTATATAAATTGCTTTTATAAAGGATGTCACCTGTTTTAAGCTTCAAATCAAGGTTTTTTTTGTACAAAGCTTCAGCTTTTCTGTAACTGTCGAGGCTTAAAGTATAGTTTTTTTGTAACGCGTAAATATCCCCTAAACTGACATTATATTGAAACCGTTTTTTTTTGGAAACTTTTTCTTCCAACAAAGCCTTATACAAGTTTTCTGCGGCGGCGTACTGTCCGGATTTATGCAGCATCTGCGCAAACTCTTCAAGAAGGGCAATTTCTTCTTTTTTATTTTTTGCGTTATCTATCTTAAGGGACATTTCATACACATCAGAGGAAAGCTTTACATCATCAGAATCCGTAATAATAACTTCATCCGCTGCAAACAAAACACCCGCGGATAAAACCATAAAAAAAGATAACAGTAACACAACCGCCTTATTCAATTAAATACTTCTCCTGGGTTTTATTTATAATAGCGATTTTTATATTTCTTAAAGCAAATTTTGTCGCAATAAAACCTTTATCGATGGTCTTATACGCGTTCTTTAAATCTGCCGAGGACATCTCACCCACGGACGGGCGTATTATAACATCCGCCAGGCGCAGATGCTCCTGGTCCAGAGCGCTTCCTTGTATATAAATAGCCTGTAAAAGGGTGGAAAAAACATTATCAGTGGTGTTTTTTGTGATATCAGCCGAAACCGCAACGGCAATTATAACGTCAGGGTTAAAAAGTTTTGCCACGCCAACCGGAACGTTTTCGGCAAGTCCGCCGTCAACCAGATATCTCTGCCTGTATTCAACCGGTTGGAAAAAACCAGGCATCGTTGCGCTTGCCCTTGCGGCAAAACTTACGCTGCCTTCGCGCAAAAGCACCCTTTCACCAGTATTTAAATCCGTAGCCACGCATATAAGAGGCGTCTTAAGCTGGTCAAAACGCATATCGCCGATATTATCGTGTATAAACTCTTCCATCTGCTTATTTGAGAGAAGTTTTTCATTTAGAAACATGCTTATTATTGAAGGTACGCCGAAGTTAGAGACGGTTTTCCAGTTTATTTCTTTGGCAAGGCTCTCTATTTTTTCAACGGGTATGCCTGCGCAGTAAAACGCGCCGGCAATGGAGCCTATGCTTGTGCCTACCACCAAATCTATAGGAACCTGTTCTTCCTGTAAAACCCTGAAAACCCCTATATGGGCAAAACCTCTTGCCCCTCCGCCGCCCAAAACCAGCGCTACTTTCGGTTTCTCATTGTCAGGAAGCTTTAAAACCCTGTGCCATAACAGGTTAGTCAAAAATTCTTCCTCATCAAAATCAAAAATTGACGATGCGGAAGAAGCTGAGCAGAAAAACAATAAAAAAGCTGATAGAACTAAAATCTTTCTCATATTTTAATACGAATCCAGCTGTACGCCGATCGCAAACTCTAAAGCGTAAAAAGACTTGTTGAGATTATTGATTATTTCCAGCTCTTTTTCAGTATAGTTCGCATCTTTATCAAAAAGTTTTATTTTTGCCGCCTGTTTTTTCCAGAAATCATACTCCAAATATGCCTTACTGACGCTCAGGCGTATTTCGTCTTCGGTTTTAGATCTTTTAAGCGTCGCCTCTCTGGCGTTTATCTTCCCTTGCTTTAACCTTGCAAAAGCGCTGCCGCCGTCAAATATCGGAATATTGGCGTTAATTGCCACATACCAGCTGCTTTCATCCCCGATTACCCTGTCGCCGAGCCATTCCTGTGCCGCTCCGACTGATATTGTCGGGTATCTTTGCATTGAAAGAAGATTAACCATTAAACCGTCGATGGATTCCTGGTACTGCGTCATCTGCATCTCGGGCTTAAACTGGTACGCGAGAAGAAGGCACTGGTTTAAATCTATATTCTTTATTTTTGGCTTAAATTCTCCTGAAATGTCTGCCATAGTGTTAAGTTCAAGACCTATAGTGCTTAAAAGATTAAGAAGCGCCTGATCGTACTTAAACTGCGCGATATCTGCACTTCTGTTCATATCTTCAATTTCGGCAGATGTCATCCTTATTTTTCTGCCCTCCGCCTTTTTCAGGGTTTCATTATAAAGGTTGAGTTTTGTGCGCTGGAATAAGCATTCGTTAAAAGCGGCTTTTACGCCGTTTACAACTTTTATTCTGACAAGGTTTTCTTCGTTTTTTACCTTATTCATGTTAATTTCCGCAAGCTTGTTTGTTGTCTTAATCCTGCCGCCCGCGTAAAGGCTCTGCCAGATGGAAAGTCTTGTCGAAAAATAAACGTCTTTATTGAGATCAGGCAGATATATGGGGGACGGTGACAGTTCGCCCATTATGATCATAGGTTCCGCATTATTAAACCTTGAAACATTAAGATTTAAGTCAATATTGGGGAAATACAAAGACTGCGACTCTTTTATCCTCTGCCTCGCAAATTCTACGTTTTGCGACTGTATCAATATTTCGTGATTAATCGCTATAGCCGCCTGTATGCTTGAATCTTCAGTCAAAACCCTTTCATAGCTTTGCGCGTACAGGTTTTGCCCAAAAAAAACGGCAAGAGCGGCAAGTAAAAGTATTGTTTTTTTCATATCTTTTTCCGTCCGAGTGCGTTTTTTGCAGATTCTATCTGCTTCAAAACGGATTTTTTCGATGTGCCGCCGTAAGAAGTTTTTGCGGCAACAATATTTTCCGTGCTTATATATTTAAAAATATCGTTTTTAAACGCGGGGTAATGTTTCGGAGCAAATTTATTTAATTCCTGCAAAGATAAACTCTGCAAAGTTTTTGAACTGCCCGCGCAGTAAGAAACTATATCTTTAACTATTCCGTGGGCTTCCCTGAAAGGAATCCCTTTCCTTGCAAGGTAGTCCGCGATTTCAGTAGCGGCGATAAAGCCTTTTTCGGTGCTCTTTAAAGTTCTTTCCCTGACAAACTTCATGCTTGCAGCCATTTCATTCATAACTTCAAGGCATATTTTTACATTGTCGGCAGCGTCAAAGACGGGCGGTTTGTCTTCCTGCAAATCCCTGTTATACGCAAGAGGAAGCCCTTTTACTATAGTAAGCAAGGCCGTTAAATCGCCAAAAACCCTGCCGGATTTGCCGCGGATTACTTCCGCGCAGTCAGGATTCCTTTTCTGAGGCATTATTGACGAACCGGAAGTAAATCTGTCGGCTATTTTAATATATCCGAACTCCGGATTCATCCACAAAATAATCTCTTCGCAAAAACGCGTCAAATGAAGCGCAATTAAAGACATACAGGATACAAATTCAATTGCAAAATCCCTGTCGCTCACTCCGTCAAGCGAGTTTTCGCATACACTGTCAAAACCTAGTAGCTTTGCGGTGTAATTCCTGTCTATCTTAAATGAAGTCCCTGCCAACGCGGCGCTTCCAAGCGGAAGTACGTTTATTCTTTTACGGCAGTCTTTAAGCCTTTCAATATCCCTTTCCATCATCCAAAAATACGCAAGCAGGTGATGCGACGCCAAAACCGGCTGCGCCGGCTGCAAATGCGTAAAACCCGGCATTATTACGTTTATATTAGACTGCGCCAGATTAATGAGCGTTTTCTGAAAAGATTTAACGAGTTCTATGCATTTATCAGTTTCTTCCCTCAAGTAAATGCGTAAATCGGCAGCAACCTGATCGTTGCGGCTTCTTGCCGTGTGCATCTTGCCGCCTACAGGCCCTATCCTTTTTATAAGTTCTTTTTCAACGGCAAAATGAACGTCTTCCTCTTTAGGAAGTTTCCATCCGTTTTTGAGGTTTTTCAAAATAGAGTTCAAACCGGCAATTATTTTTTTGCCTTCCGCAGGTTTAATAATCTTTGTTTTGACAAGCATGCGCACGTGTGCTGTTGAGCCCGAAATATCCGCTTCCGCAAGCCTGCCGTCAAAAGAAAACGAACCGATAAACTGTTCAAAATCTAATTTTTTCATTAATAACCTCTAAAATATGCCGTTAATAAGACTTTTATATATGTGCCCTTATGTCATTAGCACGAAGTATTTTGTGGTTAGGCAACGCTTTCGACGCCGACGCGTATAAAACCAAAGTACGCGAGGCGGAGTGTAAGGCAGCGTAACCGCAAAAGACGATGTGCTCTTAAATTATTTTTTTTTGCGCATAATAGCCTGCACTTTCGTAGGCAGCCCGAATAAATTGATAAACCCTTCCGCGTCTTTCTGGTTGTAAATGTCATCCTCTCCGAAAGTGGCAAGTTTTTCCCAGTACAATGAATATTTTGCTTCCCTTGCGGCAGGAATTATGTTTCCCTTATAAAGTTTCAATTTAATTGAACCAGTCACATATTTTTGTGTGTCATCCACAAACGCATTTAAGGCTTCCATAAGCGGAGAAAACCACTGGCCATAATATGCGAGCTCCGCGAATTTATGCGAAAGTTCCTGTTTATAGTGAAGAGTGTCTCTATCCAAAGCAAGAGTTTCAAGTTCCTGATGGGCAGAATATAAAAGCGCCGCCGCAGGGGCTTCATACACGCCTCTTGATTTCATGCCGACAAGCCTGTTTTCGATCATATCGGTTCTTCCGATGCCGTTAGAGCCGGCAATTTCATTCAGCTTTGAAACCAAAGCAACCGGATCCATCTTTTTGCCGTTTACAGAAACGGGAATGCCTTTTTCAAAAGCAATGGTTACATATGTCGGCTTATTAGGCGCTTTCATCGGAGAGACAGTCATCTGGAACATTGATTCGTCATATTCGGTATCCATCTCTTCCAAAATGCCGCCCTCATACGAAACATGCCAAAGGTTTGCATCCGAAGAATAAGGTTTTGCTTTTGTTACGGGAACCGGAATACCTCTTTTCTTCGCGTAATCTATCGCGTCTTCCCTGGATTTAATGTTCCACTCTCTCCAAGGGGCGATTATTTTAACATTAGGTATCAAAGCCTTAAACGCGAGTTCAAAGCGGACCTGGTCATTGCCTTTTCCGGTTGAACCGTGGCATACCGCGTCGGCATTTTCTTTTTTTACGATCTCGGCGATTTTTTCCGCGATTACAGGCCTTGCAAGCGAAGTGCCGAGATAATATTTGTTTTCATATAAAGCGTCCGCTTTCACGGCAGGATATATATAATCCGTCACGAATTCTTTTTTCGCGTCTATAATATATGATTTTGAAGCGCCGGTTCTTTTGGCTTTCTCATTCAAACCTTTAAGCTCTTTACCCTGTCCTACGTCAACGCAACAGGCTATAACTTCGCACTTATAATTCTCTTTTATCCAGGAAAGGATAATAGACGTATCCAGCCCGCCCGAGTAAGCAACAACAACTTTCTTCACAGCACCTTTGTCTGCCATTTCAATCTCCTTGGTTTATATGTTACATTTTAACTGATTTTAGAAAATGCTTCGTCCAATATTTTAACTGCAAAATCAATGTCTTTTTTAGTTATGATAAAAGGCGGCAGAATCCTTAAAACAGTGTCCTGCGTACAGTTGATTATCAAACCTTTATCCATACAAAAAGATACTATATCTTTGCCGTTTACTGTAAGCTCGGCGCCTATCATAAAACCTATGCCCCTGACTTCTTTAATTACTTTATACTTTTTCTTCAGCCCGTTAAGCTTTTCGTGCAGATAATTCGCCGTTTTAAGCGAATTTTTCAAAAAAACCGGCGTCATAGTTTTAACGACTGCCAAAGCCGCCGCGCAAGAAACGGGATTCCCGCCGAATGTAGAACCGTGGTCTCCGTAAACAAAAGCTTCGCCGCATTTTTTATTTGCGACCGTTGCCCCCAGCGGCAGCCCGTTAGCAAGAGATTTCGCAAGCGTTACTATGTCAGGTTTTACGCCGAAATTTTCAAACGCGTAAAACTTGCCAGTACGCCCCATACCGCACTGTATTTCATCAAAAATCAAAAGAATGTTCTTTTCATCGCACAAAGTCCTTAACTGCTTAATAAATTTTTTTGTGACAACGCAAATTCCGCCTTCACCCTGAATAGGTTCTATGATAATGGCAACGGTTTTATCGTTTATAAGCTTTTTTACAGAATCTATATCGTTAAACTCGGCAAAAACAAATTTTTCCTGAAGCGGCTTTAAATACTCGTGAAACTTAGGCTGGCCGGTAGCCGCCATAGTTGCCATAGTCCTGCCATGGAATGAATTGTTAAACGATATAATTTCATAACGTTTTTTGCCGTTTTTCGCAGGGCTAAGCGCTCCCCATTTCCTGCTAAGTTTTATGGCACATTCATTTGCCTCCGCGCCGGAATTAGATAAAAAAACCTTTCCTTTCGGAAATGTTTTCTTTACAAGTTCCTGACCGAGCTCAACCTGCGCGGGTGCGTAATAGAGATTGGATACATGCGCGTAAGAATCCAGCTGTTTTTTTGCCGCTTTTACGGCAGCGTCATTAAGATGCCCAAGGTTGCACACGCTTATACCGGCAAAAAAATCCAGATACTTTTTTCCTTTTTCATCCCATATAAACTGCCCTTTGGTTTTTTTTACAACCAGATTATTGCGTTTATACGTATGCATTAAATATTCATTTTCTGTTTTCTGTATATTCATTTTATTAACCTTTTTTTACGACAGTTCCTTTAATGTTTTTTATTCCTTTTATACCGTCTGCGATCCAAACTTCCCTGACGCCTTTCTGCACCGATTTCGCGCAACCTTTTATCTTCGGTATCATACCGCCGGTTATAGTCTGGTCTTTTATCAAAGGTTCTATCTCTTTAATTTTAATTTCTTTTATCGTTTTTTTATTTTTATCAAAAACTCCCGCGACGTCCGTCAAAAATATGAGTTTATCAGCCTTAAAAGCAACGGCTATTGCCGTAGCCAAAGTATCGGCGTTCACATTCATAACATTGCCTTTCGCGTCTGCCGCTATGGAAGCTATAACAGGCAAAAAGCCGGATTTAGTTAAAATTTCAATGAGTTTTCTGTTTACTTTTACAGGTTCTCCAACAAAACCCAGAGACTTAATCTGTTTACAGACAACGCTGTTTCCGTCTTTGCCGGAAATGCCGACAGCGTTGGCTTTATTTTTTATAAGCCCTGTGGTCAAAACCCTGTTAACTTTTCCGCTTAATGCCATTTCAACCACTTCCAGTGCCGCGGAGTCGGTAAATCTGAGGCCGTTAACAAATTTGCTGGCGATGGAAAATTTTTCCAAAAGCAAATTTATTTCGGGGCCGCCTCCGTGAACGAGGATAATATTTTGTTTTCGTGAAATCTCGGCAAGTTCCTTAAAAAACTTGCTTTGCGCTTTAGGATTCTTTGTCAAACTCCCGCCGAATTTCACTACTGTCAATGACTTCATTCTTCAGTTACCTCTTTTTGATATGTTGAGTATTTGCATTTATATTTAAAGTCGCAGTTGGGGCATTTTGAAGTATCAGGGTCAAAGTTTTCCGCCGTGATATTTGCCGCCGTTTCAACCGCGAGATTTACCGCGTCCTGTATCTGCACCTGCGTCCTTTCGGTGTACACTTTTTTATTGTCCGACAAGAAATACACAGAAATTTTGTCCGGATTGAAGCCAAAAACGTTTCTGCACGCGTAAGCGTAAAAACTGAGCTGCAAATCTTTATCTACCCTTTCCTGCTCCCACATTTTAACGTGCGTTTTATAGTCCATTATTTCATGCCTGCCGTCCGGCAGAAGGTCTATCCTGTCAATAATGCCAATAAACCTGTATTTGCCTATATTTGTGTCAAAAGATTTTTCCGTATATAGAATTTTGCTTTTAGATTCCGAAAAAGACTTAAAATAATTTTCCAGCATCTTTTTGCCGCGCTCATAATACTCAAAACTCTGCTGCGGCGACGTAAAACCGTCATTTTTCCAGCTGTCATCATACGCTTCTAACAATTTTTCAAAATCAGTGCCGCCTTCGCCGTGATACTTTTCAAGCGTTTTATGTATACTCTGCCCGAAAGAGATATCAGCGTTTATAGGAATATGCAGATTATCCACATAGATCAGTTTATATTTGCACGGGCAAAACAAATATGCGTTGATTCTTGAATAACTTATCTTAAAATCTTCTCTCATTTCGCGCGCCTGTAAAAGGAAACCACCGTGTCTCCGTATTTTTCAACCCTGAAACAATCAAGCCCGGCAACAACGCCGACAGGCTCTTTTATATGTTTTTGCGCTATAAGCACGGAGTCTTCCTTCAAAAGATCATACTTCACTACGTTTTTAAGCGCCGGATACGTCAAAGCTAGCGCTTTTTTATCGCCATCTTTATAAGGTGGCCCCATAAAAACTATATCATACTTATCCTGTACCGTTTCAAAATCTTTGATAACGTCGCAGCGCACTACCCGCGCCCTATCGCCGTATTTAAGCATATCGACATTGTGTTTTATAAGCTTTAAAGAAACGCTGCTGAGTTCCGCAAAAACGCATTTTTTCGCGCCGCGCGAGAGCGCTTCAATACCAACAGAGCCCACTCCGGCGAATAAATCCAAAAAGTCCGAACCGGGAACTTTAAACTGGATTATATCGAAAATGGATTTTTTCATCCTGCCAAGCATAGGGCGTATAGACAAATCGTCCTGCGGCAAGGTTTTGAGAACTCTTCCGCGGGCATCGCCTGCCAAAACTCTTAAAGTCACTGATTATTCTCCGAAAACCTGCACAAAGACTTTTCTGCTTCTGGGTCTGTTATCAAAATCGACTAAAATTATCTGCTGCCAAGTGCCAAGCAGCAATGATTTTGACGTAATAGGGATAGTTTTTGATGTGCCTACTATAGAAGAGCGTATATGGGAAAAACCGTTGCCGTCATGCCACTTTTCGTCATGGCCATAATGACCTTTTTCAGGGGCGATTATTTCAAGGGCTTTCCTTAGGTCGGAAATCAAGCCTGGTTCAAACTCAAGAGTCGTCACGCCAGACGTCGAACTGGACACCGCAACGGTAACAAGCCCGTTTTGTACTCCTGAGCGTTCAACAATCCTCTTTACGTCTTCGGTTATATCGGACATATCCGTATAGCCTTTTGTTTCCCTGTTGATGTACTCTGAATAAATCATGATAAATCCCTTATATGCATTGAATTTTGAATAATTATATATAAAACACAATAAAAAAGCAAAAATTTTGCCGGGGCACTTTGTATTTAGGCATCTAAAAATCAAAAAAGATACGATTTTTCTATTATTATTGTATAATTTGTCAAACTAGATTAAGCTTAATTATATAAGAGTTTTTACGTTTTGTTGCAAAAAAGTAATCAGTTAATACCTTACTTCACGGAGGAAGAACAAATGACCACACTTTTTTGTAAAACCGGCAGTTTTCTGATCGCAGTTTCCCTCATTTTTGCCGCAGCAACTTCAAATCTTGCTTTTGCCAGCACGCCGTCAAAGTTTATAGGCGAAGAGTCAATAAATAATACAAACGCGGATTCAACGGTAACAGGTTCCGTGATGAATCTCACAATTGACAGCGCCGGAAACTACAGCGGCACATATTCCGGAACTATTATACCGGACGGAGGCGGAAGCGGCGATGAATTGAATATTTTCGGCGGATACGCCGCGGCAAACACAAATGACCTCGGCGAAGCCGGCAGCGCCCTGTCAAACAACAACTCCGTTACGCTCAATAACAGTTATGACAGCTATATTTACGTTTACGGCGGATATGCTTCAGTCGGAGTGCAAGGCGGAAGCGGTATGGCGGAAGGAAGCTTCAATGTTGGCAAAACGGAAGCAAACAATAATACTGTTAACATATATAATTTAACAGACAGTTATCTTCAAGTAATGGGTGGATACGCTGAATGCTATATAGCAACTGATACTAATACCAGCTCCGAATACAACACAGTAAACGCAAGCAGCGGCACATATAACGCCATTGCAGGCGGTTTTGCTGCCGCTAGAAATATTGCCGTTGCCAATCATAATACAGTAACGCTAAACAACGCGGAAGCCATGATAATTGGAGGCGGAGTCGCAATATCTGATGATGCAACAACTGTTACAAGCGCTTTTGCAAATAATAATGAAGTAACAATAATTGACAGCTTTGCCCATTTTGTTGTAGGAGGGCTTGTAGCAGCCGAGAGCGGCGGATCCGGTTCTGGTTCCGGCGAAGATGAAACGATTTTAAAAATAAACGGCACAAATAACATAGTAAATATTGAGGGAGCTTCAGATATAGGAATGCTTTACGGTGCGTCGCTTTTCGGCAGCGCGGTAGAAACGGGAAACGCGCTCGTTTATTCAAATATTACTATTGACGGTGATGTGTTTACCGGCAACACGCTCAACATGAAAACCAAAGGCATAACTGTGTACGGAGTAGGAAATTTTCAAAATTATAATTTTTTTCTCCCGCAGGATACGCAAAACGGCGATACTGTAATGACAATCCTGCAAGGCGACGGCGCTGATTATCTTTATGTAATGGGAAGCGGCGGGTCAGGGTCAGGGTCAGGTTCCGGCACAGGAACAGTCGCCCCATATGCTAACTTACCGCTAGATCTTTCCGGAACTACCGTTAAAGTCGGGGTACAGGGAAGCGACCAGACATTACATGAAGGCGATTCAGTTATTTTGATGGACAGCCCTAATATGGGCATAACCGGCACGCCTGATAATTCATCCACAACCGGCATGCAAGGCGTGACGCTGCAATACACATTTGCTTTATCAACCACTACTACGCAGCTTATAGCCACGGTAACTTCTTTCGGAGGAAATTCTCCGGCAATAAACACTACTGCCCAGTCTAAAGCATTATCCGAAGGCCGCGCCGCGGGAATGTCTTTTGTAAACCAAGGCGGCTCTCTTGTCAGCGATATCAGTTTAATAAATGAAACAGGCGCCGATAGTTTTTCAGCGTTTGGAGCAATAGACGGCGGTTATTCAAAATATGAAACTGGTTCAGATGTTAAAATAAACGGAGTTTCCGCAGTTGGCGGATTGTCGCGTAGTTTCAAAAGCTTTGAAATTGGCGCTTTTGCCGAATACGGTTACGCAAAATATGACTCGTACAACTATTTCAGTACGGTAGGCGACGTAGATGGATCCGGCGAAATACGCTACGCTGGCGGAGGATTGTTCGGGCAGTATAACTTCTTAAGCAATTACTATTTAAAAGCGGGAGTCAGAATAGGCTCTGTATATAATGATTTTCACAGTCCTGATATGATAGATCCGGTTACTCAAATAACCGCAAAATACGATTATGAAACGATGTATTTGGGCTCGCACATAGGAGTGGGCCGCATATTTAAAATCAGCGGCAAGTTGGACCTTGATACGGAAGCAAAATACCTTTGGACAAAGCAGGATGCCGTTGACGCCGATATTTCAACCGGTGAAAAAGTGCGTTTTGACGACGTATTTTCAAACAGGGCGCTTTTACGCGCCAAGGTATCATACAAAATAAAAGATATGCTAAAACCTTACGTTGCCGCGGCATATGAATACGAATTTGACGGCGATATAAACGCAAAATCCGCGGGACTGGAAATAGATGCACCGTCGCTTAAAGGCGGAAATGTTTCCGGCGAAATAGGTCTTGACGGAAATATCGGCAAACTGATGATTGGTTTAGGCATAAAGGGGTACACGGGCGTGCGGGAAGGAGCTTCCGGAATGCTGAAACTTAAATACGCAATTTAGGAAATATATTTGAAAGAGATTATACTTTTAAGGCTTTTCAGGATAATATTCTGTTGTTTAGTTTTTGCTTATCTTAACTACAGAAGCTTTCCTTTAAGCGGCAGTGCTGTTTATTTTTTTATTTTTCTTGCCCTGATAATATGTTGCTGGCAGGCTTTGTTGCTAATAAGAAACAAAACCGCAAAACAAGTTACTTCCCTGTGTTTAAAAATTTTGGCAGGGCTTGTTTTTGCGGTTTTGGCGTTTATATCCTTATACCTTTTCAAAACAGGCACGGCTTCCTTAACAAATGAAACCGTGAACGCCCTTTTTCAGAGCAATCCTTCAGAAAGCTTTGAATTTCTCACCTTCTTTTTCAGCGGTTTCGAGCTCGCGATTATAGCCATAAGTTTTCTTATCCCAATTTTGCTTATTCCAAGGCATTTTAAAATTTCTGACAGGAAAATACCTGCCGCCGCTGCTGTTGCGGCATTAAGCATACCAATTTTAATATTTTTTGTTTTACCTAAAAACAACTTATACTCGTCTGTCGCTAAAGCGAAAAAAGAGTATTCCGGATTTATTGATATCCTTGGTAAATACGAACAGATTAAAGCCAAAAGGTTTCCGGATTTAAAAGCAGTAAAAAAACAAAAAGGCGAAATTTATCTGCTTGTAATTGGCGAATCCGCAAATAAAAACCATTTGGGCGCGTACGGATATTTCCGCGATACTACCCCGTGGGCGTCTTATGAGAAGAAAGAAAACCCAAATTCCATATTTTTTGAAAACGCTTACGCAAACTATGTACACACGGTCAAATCCTTAACTTACGCGCTGACATCTTTAAACAGATACGCTAAAAATACGGATTATGTCGCTCCTACACTGATAGACACGGTAAAAGCCTCAGGTTTTAACGTAGTGTGGCTAAGCAACCAGTCTAAAGTGGGGATTTGGGAAAATCCCGTCAGTTTGATTGCCGATGCCGCTGATAAAAAAGTATTCTTAAGCGGCAGTGACGATTCGGCAATTTTGCCTGTTTTTAACAAAGCGCTTAAAGAACTGGATTTAACAAAAAACAACCTGATAATAGTGCATCTGATGGGTTCCCATCACCATTATGCAAAAAGGCTTCCTAAAAACTTTAACCCGGATTTTAAAAGCAGTTATGAAGATGTGGGTATATATTCAGAAGATAAAAGATTTTTAAAGGATTATCTTAACGCTTATGACGCAAGCATACTCCATACCGACAATAATTTAAAATCCCTGCATGAAGCATTTTTCAAACTTCCAAACCTCGTTAAATTTTTCTTTTACTTTTCAGATCACGGGGAAGACGTTTTAAATAAAAAAAGGCACGATCCGTCGCTTTTCACGCATGACATGATGAGAATTCCAGCTTTTGCCGTTTTTTCTGAAGGTTACAAACGCGAATATAAAGATAAAATTAAAACTTTACAAAACCGGACGGATGCCATTTTTACCAACGATTTGGTTTTTAATTTTATGCTTGGCATAATGGATATAGACACGCCGCTTAACAGCCAAATTCTGGATATTTCTTCAAAAGATTACGCAGTGAACTTGTCTAATGCCTTAATGATGAGGGAAGATGATTTTGTTAAGGATGCGTCAAAAGCGGTAAAAATTAATTCCGACTCTTTTATCGCGTCAAAAGAAAATTTAAAGTATTTGAAAAGCAGGCGTCCGGAAGTGTTTTTTGCGGCATATCATACAGATAACGCATTATCTGTTTACAATATTTTAACTTACGGCTTTAACTGCATCGAAACCGCGCTTTTTCCCAAGCATAAATTTGATATAAAGCGGTTTCTTAACATTATCCCGCTTAAAGACATAAACGAAGTCCGTATCAACCTTACAAATCTCAACGACGCTTCGGCAAACGCTACTGCCAAAGATTTGCAGAGTTTGAATTTACCTTTAGAAATCAGAAAAAAAATGGTCATAATTACGTCCGCTTACACAGATGGAATATCCCAGTTGTATGAAAACGGCTGGAAAGTCTCTTTTTACTTAAGAGAAAGACAGCCGTTAGCTAAAAATTTGCAGTTTAAAGATTTGAGTTTTAATAATGATTTATACGATTACGTAAAAACTTCAATAGAACCTTCGCTGCCGCAAAATATAAACTATTCAGTCTATTTTGTAAGAGGAAACTTCAGCATACAAAACGGCGAAGGCGTTAAAAATATGCTGCAGGCAAAGCCTTTCAACGACAGCCGCGTCAAGACCATTGTTTTTAAATAAAAAAAAAACGTTCAGAGTTAAATAACTCTAAACGTCATGTGGCTTATGACTAAATAAACACAAATCAACAACTCATTTTACCTTTAAAATAAAAAAATGAATCTGAATCATAATTTAATTGAATTTTTTTGCGAAAGGTTTTGTAATTTTTGCGACGCTTGCGACGGCGCAGTGTGCACAAAAGGCACATAAGCCGGAGTGTAAGGAAGTAAAAATTTAAAAGCTGAAGCAAAAATGGAGGTAGTCGGGATTGAACCGGCGACCTCTTGCATGCCATGCAAGCGCTCTCCCAGCTGAGCTATACCCCCATTCTGTATCTATTAACTTTTCAAGATAATCTGCTGCTTTGAAATGACCGTGATAAGTATATATATTATTACGGCGGTTGTCAATTCATTTTTATATATAAAAATGAATAAGAATTTAAAGTTACGCGTAAATGGTTTTGCGGGCTTTTAAATGGTTTTCCTCTGCTAAAATATGCTGTCAGATTCTTCATCAATCAATTTATCGCTTTTAAACCAACTGCGTATATTTTGGACTAAAAGCCAAAAACCAACAGCTGCCGTAAAAGCTGACAAAAGATAAAAAAATACCCGTATTTGCTTAACTATACTACCCGTGCCAAACCATTTGTGCATATAATGCCAGTCGCCAAGGCTGTCTTCGGTTGCGTTTACAAGCGTTATATAATCATCTAGATGCTGGGCTCCCGAATAATGCCCGATAGATTTAAACGCAATTGCCAGTAAAAGAAGGCAAACCGCCGCTTGTATTTCCTGCCCTTTACGCTGAAAATACAAAAATGCTGCAAAAGGAACAATTATCTCCATTACCGTGCCGCCGATTATTGTCAAAAACTCATTTCCGCCGGATATCATTGAAAAAAGCGGATGACCCGCTTCATGCACGCCTATGGTTAAAAGCCCTAAGAGCGATCCTAACAGGGTTCCGCCGGGCCTGCTTATTACCATGTAAAGAACAATTGTAACCGCAGAAATAAACAAAACTCCCGTTACGCCGTAGCGCGTAAAAAGCGGGCCTCTTTTGTGAGGGTCGAAAAAATTAATGATTACCGAAAATACATTTTTCATTTTTTTTGTTTTGTAAAAAAACAGCCGCGGTATAATATCTTCCGCGGCGTTAGTATATATTCTTTGCATTTTGCTGTCAATTTTAAGTTACGGCTGTTTTGCATCATTTTTGTGTTTTATTACAAGGCCTTCTGTCATGTATATTATGTCCTCACAGATATTTGTAGCCAAATCCGCAATTCTTTCAAGATTGGCGGCAATGTTTATCAGCCTTAAAGACCTGTCCACCGTTTTGCAGTCCTTCTCCATAAATACCGTAAGTTCTTCAACAACGCGGATTTTAAGATTATCTGCTTCCGTATCCTGCTCCAATACTTTTTTAGCAAGGCAGATATCTTCATCCACAAAAGCCCTGATCGATTCTTTAAGCATACTTAAAGTCAGCTCGCTCATTTTAGGAATGTCCACAAACGGTTTAATAAAAGGTTTGGATATAAGAAAAAGGCCATTTTGCGATATATTAACCGCGTGGTCCGCCATTCTTTCCAAATCATTGCTCATCTTTATAGCGCTTATAATCATCCTGAGATTTTTTGTCACGGGCTGATACTGCGCGATATAATTGATGCAGGTTTCATCAAACTCTATTTCATAACGGTTTGCCACGGTTTCATCTTTGTCTATAACATCATGAAGCAGTTTTTCATTTCTGTTGATTGTCCCTTCAAGGCTTTTTACAACCATCTTTTCAACGTGCTCTGCGTAATCTATTATCCCTTTTTTAAGAAGCATTATCTTTTCAGCAAACATTTTCCTCTCCGTTTATATTTTTTAAGATTCTGAAACAAGTTCAAAATGACGGTATTTTTAAGTTTTAGCGCGCGGTATTTCGTGTTTAGGCGAGGCCTGCGACCGCGAAGCGTACCTCTGTAAAGCGGAGCGTCCGGTACGTGAGCGGGAGCAAAACGAAGCATAAACACAAAAGACAAGCGCATATATAATCAGCCGAATTTACCAGATAGATATTCTTCAGTTTTCTTCTCCTTCGGCACAGTAAATATCTTATCCGTAGCGGCAAATTCTATAAGCTCTCCCAAATACATAAACGCCGTATAATCGGATACTCTTGCCGCCTGCTGCATATTATGTGTAACGATTGCAATTGTATACTGTTTCTTTAAATCCAGAATAAGCTCTTCAATTTTATTTGTTGATATAGGGTCAAGGCTTGCGCACGGCTCGTCAAACAAAATAACTTCCGGCTCAACCGCGAGGCACCTTGCTATGCAAAGCCTCTGCTGCTGCCCTCCGGAAAGCCTTAAAGCGTTATCGTTAAGCCTGTCTTTTACTTCATTCCATAAAGCTGCTTTTTTCAGAGACTCTTCAACAGTCTGTTCTATTACTTTTTTATTTCTTTCGCCGTTTATCTCAAGCCCGTAAGCAATGTTTTGGAAAATAGTTTTAGGGAAAGGGTTAGGTTTTTGGAAAACCATCCCGACTTTCCTTCTGATTTTTACGACATCGGTTTTTTTGTCCAAAATATCATCACTGTCAAACCAGATATTGCCCTCAACACGGGTATTCGGCACCAAATCGTTCATCTTGTTTAAAAGCCTGATAAAAGTGGATTTTCCACAACCCGAAGGGCCTATAAAAGCCGTAACTTTTTTATCGTAAAAATTAATATTAAGATCTTTAATAGCCCTGTTATTGCCGTAAAAAAAGTTTACGTTTTCAGCCGTTATCCTTATTTGGTTATCAGTTAACATAAGCGCTCCTGTATTTATTCCTTAAAAATATTGCGATTGCGGAAACCATCAAAACTATCGCCAAAAGTATTAAAGCGCAGCCGTATGCTATAACAACCTGCTGGTCCGGCTTTGTGCCTTCCGTCATAAGGGCGTATATATGGTAGGGCAAAGCCATAACTTCCGAAAACACTGAATCGGGATACCCTCTTTTATAGAATGTAGCGGCAGTAAAAAGAATCGGCGCCGTTTCCCCTGCAGCCCTGCCGATGCTTAAAATAACGCCTGTCATAACTCCCGGAATTGCCGCCGGTATTACGGCTTTTCTTATCGTCTGCCACTGTGTGGCGCCTAAAGCAAGCGAGGCTTCCCTTATAGAATACGGCACCGCCATAAGCGCTTCCTGCGAAGCTGAAATTATCGCCGGCAAAATAAGTATGCCGAGCGTTAAACTGCCTGAAAGTATCGAAACGCCAAAACCAAAAAATTTCACAAAAACCGCAAGCCCGAAAAGCCCGAAAACCACCGAAGGGACACCTGCGAGGTTATTGATGCTCATTCTGATAATATTTACAACAAAACCCTTGGGGCTGTATTCGTTTAAGTATATCGCGCAGGCAAGTCCAAGCGGAAGGGCAAAAACAACGGCTCCCACCGTAAGGTAAAAAGTACCTACAATTGCCGGAGCCACTCCTCCTGCCGTCATGCCTTTTCTCGGAACTGAAGTCAAAAATTCCCATGATATTGCCGGAAGCCCTTTTGAAACGATAAGGTAAATTATGCCGGTAAGAAATACAATCGTCACTAAAATGCTTGCCGTTATCAATGCAAACCCCAAAAACTGCGTTATTTTATTTTTCATCGGTCGAGTCCTAATTTTATTCTGTATTTTTTGCTTATCATTTCCGCAGCGGCATTAAAAACAAGCGTAATCAAAAACAATATAAGACCTATCGCAAAAAGCGAGTGATAATGAATGCTGCCAACCGCCGCTTCGCCCATTTCCGCGGCTATTGTGGCAGTCATCGGGCGTACGGGATCAAAAAAAGATTTGGGCATAACCGCCGCCCCGCCGGACACCATTAAAACAGTCATTGTTTCACCGACTACCCTGCTCATGCCGAGTATCACGGAAGTGGATATGCCGGATGCGGCCGCGGGGATTACTACTTTTATAAGCGTCTGCCACCTGTTTGCACCTAAAGCGTATGAAGCTTCTTTAAAGCTTTTAGGCACAAAACTCAAGGCGTCTTCCGATATGCTTGCTATGGTAGGTATTGCCATTACGCCAAGCACTAAACTTGCCGTTAAAGCGCATAAACCCGTAGGTATGTTAAATAATTTTTGCACTAAAGGCGCTACTACAAGCATGCCGAAAAAACCGTAAACTATTGAAGGAATGCCAGCCAGAATTTCTATAAGGGGTTTTAAAAAATATTTTTGTTTGGGAGACGCCAGCTCGTTTATATATATAGCGGTACCTATGCCTAGAGGAACGCATACAAACATCGCACCGGCTGTAACCCATAATGAAGCCGCCATCAAAGGCAGTATTCCGAATTCCGCGGGCTCGTGCGTTGGGTACCAAAACTTGCCGGATAAGAACTTAAATATATTTATTTCACTTATAACGGGAATGCTTTCTTTAAATAAAACAAAAACTATGCCGAGAAGAAAAAGCAATGAAGCAAAAGCTAAAAACGTGAAAAGCATTTTTATGGATTTTTCTTTTATGTTATGCATTTATTCCCCTTCCCCTTTGAAACTTATATTGAAGGCGGCGGGGGTCGCGCCGCCTTCAACGCTTCTTGCCTTCATTCACCGATCCCTGTTCAGGGATGATATTTTCAAAACTAAACATATTAAGAATCTCGCAGTTGAACGCGTAACAAAGCCGGACCGCAAAAGACAATGCATTACTTCAAAGCAACAAAACCTTCTTCTTCAACTATTTTTTGCCCTTCTTTGCTTAAAACAAAATCCATAAACTTCTTTGCTTCGCCTTTCGGTTCGCCGTTTGTGTACATAAATAAAGGCCTTGAATACGGATATTCGCCTTTTAAAACGGTATTTACGCTAGCTGCAATTCCATCAATCGTTACCGCTTTAACCGATGATGTTACATAGCCTATGCCGACATAACCTATCGCCCCCGGCGTTGTAGAAATTGTCGTTGCTATGGCCTGGTTTGAAGCCTGCATTAAAGCGTCGCTTTTTACTTTCTGCTTATTTAACGCGAGTTCGCCGAATGACTCGTAAGTACCGCTTGCGCTGTCTCTTGAAACTACAACTATCTTTTCATTCTTTCCGCCAACCTGCGACCAGTTTGTTACTTTACCCGTGTAAATATCCAAAATCTGTTTTTTGGAAAGATTGGATACGTGGTTATTTGCATTTACTATGACGGCTATGCCGTCCATTGCAACCACAAAAGCTTTAGGTTTTTTGCCTTTTGAAGCTGCAGCCTGTAATTCAGAATCTTTCATAGATCTTGAAGCATTTGCTATGTCGCAAGTTCCGGCTGCCAAAGAATTTATACCCACTCCTGAACCGCCTCCGCGGACTGTAATATCGGCTTTAGAATTCGCGTCCATATACTCTTCAGCCGCTCTCTGCGCTATTGGGAGCACCGTTGTGGAGCCTTCTATAACTATCTTTTCTGCAAGCGCGTTTCCCGCTAAAAATGCTACGGCAAACGCCGCAACTAAAACTTTCTTTAAGCTTTTCATATTATTATTCTCCTTTTACCGTTAAAATTTGTATATAAGGTCAAACTGCGCCAAACTTTTCGGATTTTTATCACCGTTTATCTGCTCCATCTGGTAGTAGTCTACCGCGCAGGAAAGATTTTTTGTTAATCCGAGCGTAGCTATGATTTCATAGCCCTTGCTGTTAGGCTTCCCGCCGTAAGCGTCGGAATCGCCAAGGCCTAAAGGTATAGCGTATGATTCAAGATATCTGTTCATCAGCTTAACCTGCCATGTACCGAGTTCGGCAATTTTATCGCTCCCGAAATTTATGCCGAATATTCTTCCTTCCAAGTTGTTTTTGTAAATTTCATTGTCCATATTTTTTACGTATTCATAAAAGAACGATATGCCGTAGCTGCCGATAATTTCTTTCAATTTCACTTCAACCGCGGGGTTTAAAAGCTGGAAATTTGTGGCATTGGTGTAGGAAGCGTTGTCGCCAAGGTAGCTTGCCGGCTCATTTGAACCGTACGGCGCTTTATTTTTCGTATTAAACTGCTGGTATCCGATACCTGCTTTTACCAAAATATTTCCAGATTTAAATGCCGCTCCCGGCTGTACTATATAGACATCCGGCATCAAATTTCCTTTGCTGCCTTCATTTAATACGTACCATCCGGCATTTGCGAAAATGTTTATATCCGAGCTTACGCTTTTATCAAAATTTGCCGCTACGCCGTCAGGGTTGATGTCCGTATCCCAGATTAAATCCGTAGGGTTCCAGGACTGCGCGCCGTTTTTAACTTTACCGCCGCTTACCTTAAACCAGTTGACCGGGTCGTACTGGAGGTATGCGTAATCTATAAATAACGGCACTTTGTTAAAAGCCTGAAACGTATGGTTTGTAGATGTGGGATTTTTATCCCCTGACGCAACCTGCGCCGCAGATGCTATACCGAAAGCGGCTTTAATGCTTTCAACAGGCCTTGTTTCAATTCCGAAACGGACCCTTATCCTGTCCCTGTTTCTTGTATTGTCGCTTGAATTCCAATCTATCTGATGCCTTAACCTGATGTCTCCTTTCATAGTCATGTTTTGAATCCAAGCCGGCAGGGAAGGATTTGCGCCGCTTGCCGTAAGCTGCCTTGAAGATTCGCTGCTTTCTGTCATTATTTGCTGCGCCTCGCCGTAAGAAATTAACCCCTTTTCGGCAAGAATGGATGTTAGCTTATCAACCTCTCCCGCGAAAACTGAACCGCTTAAAAACATAACCGCCGCTAAAACAGCCGCTGCTTTCTGGAACATTGCTCCTTTTAACTTCATCTTGTTTCTCCTTTGGCACTTTTGTGCCTTTTGTTTTGGCGTTTGTCTTGCCTTTAACGTCTTTGTATGGGCAAATAATACAAAACGCAAATTAAGGAGAAATAAAGAAATTGTTAGTTTTTTGTTAAGGGTAATTTATTACATGGCATTGGCATGCCAAACTGTTATTCCGCCTAAAAGCGGGTTACTTTTCGCATGAGCCCAAAAAGCACCGCCGCCAAAACGCATTCACTCATAGACTTGCGTTAAGGCGACAGAACGACTTAAAACTATTAATTGTTATTTGTTACTTGTTAATTGCAGTTTTAAAACAGGAATAGGTACTGGTAGTACAGCTTTAGAAGGGAATCGCCAAGCTCATCGCGCGGATGCCAGTTATCAACAACATATAAGGGGTATGTGGGCTGGAAAACAATAGTGGAAAGGGCTTCTTTCATCTTTTCAATCTCTTCTTTAATAAGTTCAAGGCTTTCTTTTCTGTGGTTTTTTGGTTTATCAATCTCTCTTTTTATTTTATCCAAAGCAATATCGGCTGCCGCTACAAATTTTTTCTGTTTCAGTCGGACGGTCTCAGGCTTAAGGTGCTTTTTCTCATTATCCATAACGCATTTCCTTTTGTTATGATTTATTAACCAATATAAAAAATAATAACAAAAGAATTTACATTTTGCAACATTAATACGGTATTTAGTTTACATTGATTTACTGAATTGGGGTATTTTAACTATTACGGCAGTGCCTTTTCCTTCAGTACTTTCTACAGTAACGGCGCCGTTATTGGAATTTACGATATGCTTGACTATTGAAAGCCCAAGGCCTGTTCCGCCTGTTTTTCTGGATCTTGATTTATTTACAACATAAAATCTTTCAAACAGCCGTAAAAGATGTTCCTTTGCTATGCCGATACCGGTATCAGTAATTTTCACTTCAACAAAACCGCCATCATTTTTAATTTCAACGGTTATCCCGCCTTTATCTGTATATTTAACGGCATTATCTATAAGGTTTACAAACATCTGTTCCATATTAAACTCATTGGCATATACGTTTTTTACATCCGGCAGGGCAGATAAAACAAGCCTTATTTTTTTCTCTTCGGCTTTCTTTTTATACATATTTACTATGTCGTTTGCGGTTTTTACTATATCAACTTCTATTTTTTCATCACCGTAGGCATTTTCCAAAGATGACAGGGAAAGAAGGTCGTTAATTATATTAGAAAGCCTTTGAGCGTGTTTTTTTATAATTTCCGCGTAATGGCGGCTCTCTTGCGGAAGATTTTCAGCGTCAAGCGTTTCCGCAAAGCCGGCTATAGCCGTAACCGGAGTTTTAAGTTCGTGCGAGGCATTGGCTATAAAATCTTTTTTAAACTCATCAAGCCGTCTGAAACTTGTAATATCGCGCAGCGTAATGACAAAGCTGTCTTCCGACTTTATTTTAGAAACATAATAATAAAAGTATTTACCGTCAGCCTCTATTTCCCCCGACATCGTACTTTCGCCGCCGGTTTTTATTTTTCCGATGGCTGACTCTATCTCTTTATTTCTTACAAACTCCCAATAATAACGCCCTTCTTTTACGTTTGCATATTGCGTTTTAAAAGCATCGTTAAACAAAAGTATTTTACCGTCTTTATCCGATAAAAGTATTTCTTCCGAAACGGAAGAGAGGATTTTATCCAGCGTATCTTTGCCTTCGCTGACCTCGCTAAAAAGCCTGTTTATCTCTTCGGACATTTTATTGAACGACTTTCCGAGTTCGCCAATTTCGTCATCTTTGCGTATTACGACTTTAGCGTTGAAATCTCCGGCAGCAATTTTTAAAGCGGCGGCGCTTAAATTTGAAATGCGTTTTGATACCTGGCGCGATATAAAGTATGCCGCAAGCAAAGCGAGAACAACTATTAAGACTATGATAGCGGTCATACTTTTAAATATTTTATGCGTAAAGAGGCTGATATTTTTTACAGGCACGCTCAATCTTAAAACAGCGGCAGGCTTGCCTTCAAGTATTACCGGCACGGCTACATAAAGAAGATTTTCCTGAAGAGTAGTGCTGTATCTTAAGGATTCACCGTAAGGCTGCCCGCTTAATACGGCTTTTATTTCTTCCCTGTTTGAATGATCGCCGAATGAAGAAGGTTCATTTTCGGAGTCGGCTAAAACAACGCCGTTTAAATCGGTAACGGTTAGCCTTCGGTTTGAATGCCTGGAAATGTCATTTACGGTATTATTTAATGCGTTTTTATATCCGGCTGAAAGAGATTGTTCTATCAGCGGCATTACAGTTTGGGCGTTGCTGGTAAGTTCGTGTTCAAAAAATTCAATATTCGCAGATTGTATATACTTTTTTGCTCCGGTTAAAAGCGCGATGCCCAAGACAATGTAGGTCACAACCATTAAAAGAAAGAGTTTTTTAAAAAGCGTTTTTTTACTCATCTATTTTATACCCTACACCGCGTATGTTTTTTATCATTTTGCCTTGCGCGCCAAGCTTATCGCGCAGATTTTTTATATGCACGTCTATAGTTCTGTCTATCACAAGCTTATCCTCACCCCACAGATAATCCAATATCTTTTCCCTTGAGAAAACAATGCCCGGTTTAGAGAGCAAAAGTTCCAAAATCTTAAACTCGCTTGTAGTAAGGTTAATTTTTTTATTTCCGGAGTGTACCGTAAACTTTTCTTTGTCTAAAATTATATTTGCACTTTGTTTTGAGCTGTGCGAAGATGGCTCTTTTGGTTTCACCCTGCGAAGGACAGTCTTAATTCTTGCCATAAGCTCTTTTACCGAAAACGGTTTTGCGACATAATCATCGGCTCCGAGTTCAAGCCCTGTTACTTTATCGCTTTCATCAGATTTGGCGCTTAAAAATATTATAGGGATATCGGCAAATTTCTTATCGCTTTTCATAATTCTGGAAAGTTCAAAACCGTCAGTCTGCGGCATCATTATGTCTAAAACCGCTAAATCCGGTTTTTCTTTTTCTAAAGCCTTTAAAAACGCACATGGAGCCGTGAAAGTTTTAACCTTAAAAAAATTCTTTTTCAGGTTAATTTCAACAAGTTCAAGTATATCTTCTTCATCATCAACTATATATATCAGATTATTCATCTTTTTTTGTTTCTAAAAAACGCAAAAGGCTCTGTAGAGGCGACCGGAGCGCGTTTTCTGCCTGCTTCTAAAGATTTATCGCTGTGTTTGGTTTTAGGTTTTTCAAAAGTTGGTTCTTCATTAAAATCCGGTGGAGACGGCATAAAACCAAGCCAGTCGGCATACGATTTCCAGCCGGAGTTTTTATATGCGCGGTCAGGATTGTAAGGTATATTTTTTGGCCTTTTCCCGCCGTCGCAGTAATTAAACCACTCTTTTACGTTTTTAAGCCTCAAGCGGGCAACATATTTTTTGGCGTCCTCAAAAGGCAGATATTTTACCTGCTCGACATAACCGTTTACGGCTGATTCCTTTTCTTTCCAGGTGCCGAGCCAGTCGCCGTAAGATTTCCAGCCTTTGTTTTTATAAATTCTGTCCGGTTTGTGGGGTATATCATTTGGTTTTTTGCCGCTTTTGCAGTAATCAAGCCATTGTTCTATGTTTTTTAAACCAAGATCCCTGGCAAAAGCCCTCGCCTCTTCAAAAGGTTTGCAGATTTCGGAATACGGAGCGCGTTTTTCTGTTTTTTTTCTGTACATTTATATCCCCCCGCCTCATCCAAAAATTTTCTTAAAGAAATTATCATTCTGGTACTGCGCGTCTTTAGGGATTTCACCCATGGCTTTTGCGTATTCAAAAAGCGCCCTTTTCTGCGCGTCATTCATGGATTTGGGAATATCTACGTTCACTTTTACATAAAGGTCGCCGCTTCTTTTAGTGCCCAAACGAGGGAAGCCCTGCTCTCTTACCCTTAAAGTGGTGCCGGGCTGCGTTCCGGAAGGAATTTTAACTTTTACGTGCCCTTCAAGAACGGGTACATTATACTCCATGCCCATAGCCGCCTGCGAAAAAGATATTGATATATTTGTATATAAATCATCGCCGTTTCTTTTGAAATCGCGGTTTGATTTCATGTGTATTACAACATATAAATCGCCTGTCGGCGCGCCGTTTGAACCGGCATTACCGGAACCGGTAACCTTAAGAGAAGTCCCCTCATCAACGCCTGCCGGAACTCTTACTTTAATGGTTTTTCTTGTTTTAACAGTGCCTTCGCCTCTGCAGCTGGAACACGGATTATCTATAATTGTGCCTTTGCCTCTGCAGCTTGGGCATTCCTGGCTGAACGAGAAAAATCCCTGAGACTGCCTTACCTGACCTGAACCTTTACACTGCGGGCACTGTTTCGGCTTTGAGCCGTCTTTGCCGCCAGTGCCGCGGCAAACGGAACAGGTTTCTTTTTTCGGGACCTCTATAGATATTTCAGTGCCTTTCATCGCATCCAAATATGATATCTCGACGTCTACCCTTAAATCATCTCCTCTTCTCTGCGCGCTTCTTGAATTCCCGCGCCTTGTGCCGCCGCCGAATATATCTCCGAAAATGTCGCCAAAAATATCGCCCATATCGCCGCTGTACTGCGTGTAACCGCCCGCGCCGCCGCCCGGCATACCGCCCATAGGATCGTGGCCAAACGCGTCATACTGCTGCTTTTTCTGCGCGTCGGATAAAACCTCATAAGCTTCATTTATCTCTTTAAACTTTTCTTCCGCCGCTTTATCCCCGGGGTTTTTATCGGGATGATATTTCAAAGCAAGCTTTCTGTATGCCGCTTTAATTTCATCATTTGTAGCAGATTTTGATACTCCAATCACTTCATAATAATCACGTTTTGCCATTTAGTTTTCTTCCTCAAATATATAGGTTACTTGATAATATCACATTATCCTGCTGAATTTATTTCAGCTTTTATCTTTCTGCAATAAGTTCAGAATGACAATATTTTTACGGTAACTATACTGTATAAACATAAAGTATTTTGCGGTCAGGCGAGGCTTGCGCCGGCGAAGTGTACAAATAAAATGGTACATGAGCCGGCGCGTAACAAAGCATAACCGCAAAAGACGATGCGCTCTATTTCAAATTATTTTTTGTCTTCATCCACTACTTCTGCGTCAACCACTTGCTCGCCATTATTAGGCTGTTGCCCTGCGTCGCCCTGCGGCTGCCCCTGCTGTGCAGCATCGGGCCCAGGCTGCTGCTGCGCGGCTTTATAAACGGCTTCGCCGAGTTTCTGACTGGCAGTCATAAGCTTATCTTTAGCGGCTTTTATCGCAGCGGTGTCATTTCCTTTTAACGCGTCTTTTGTGGCATTAAGTTCCTGTTCTGCGGCAAGGCGCTCATCGGAAGAAATTTTATCGCCATGCTCTTTCAGGCTCTTTTCAACGGAGTAAACCAAATTATCAGCTTCGTTTCTGGCTTCAATTTCTTCTTTGCGCTTTGAATCTTCCGAAGCGTACTGTTCCGCTTCTTTTACGTATTTATCTATATCATCTTTAGAAAGTTTTGTGGAAGACGATATTTTAATAGATTGTTCTTTTCCGGTACCTTTGTCTTTAGCGGAAACGTGAAGTATCCCGTTCGCGTCAATGTCAAAAGTAACTTCTATCTGAGGAACGCCTCTTGGCGCCGGCGCTATTCCGTCAAGCATAAACCTTCCTAACGACAAATTGTCTTTCGCCATAGGCCTTTCGCCCTGAAGAACATTGATTTCAACGCTGGGCTGATTATCCGCCGCGGTTGAAAATATCTGCGAACGTTTTGCAGGAACCGTGGTGTTTCTGTCTATAAGCGGAGTTCTCACGCCGCCCATCGTTTCAAGTCCGAGCGTAAGAGGAGTGACGTCTAGAAGAAGAATGTCTTTTACGTCTCCGGTCAAAACGGCAGCCTGAACCGCCGCGCCAAAACACACGCATTCCATAGGGTCTATGCCGCGTTCTACTTTTTTGCCTACGAGATCTTCAACGAATTTCTGTACGATTGGCATTCTTGTAGGTCCGCCGACAAGAATGATTTTTGTTATATCGTTTACTGAAAGTTTCGCGTCTTTTATAGCCTGGTCTACGGAAGTTTTGCACCTTTCTACTATAGGCCTTACAAGATTTTCAAGCGTTGCCCTTGTAAATTTCATCGTCAAATGTTTCGGCCCGGAAGCGTCCGCCGTTATAAACGGCAGGTTGATATCGGTTTCCAAAACGTTTGAAAGTTCGATTTTTGCTTTTTCTGCGGCTTCCTGCAGGCGCTGGACAGCCATTTTATCGCTTCTTAAATCTATGCCGTTTGTTTTTTTGAAATCGTCCGCAATATAATCTATCAGGGCTTTATCCATATCCGTTCCGCCGAGCTGCGTGTCTCCGGAAGTTGAAAGGACTTCAAAAGTCCCTTCCGCGCCCATTTCCATTATCGTACAATCCAATGTTCCGCCGCCAAGGTCAAAAACCAATATTTTTTGTTCTTTGCCGACTTTGTCTATGCCGTACGCAAGCGACGCCGCGGTAGGCTCGTTAACAAGCCTTACTACTTCAAGCCCGGCGATCGCGCCGGCGTCTTTTGTCGCCTGTCTCTGGTTATCGTTAAAATAAGCGGGAACAGTGATAACGGCTTTAGAAATCGTTTCGCCCAAATAAGCTTCGGCGTCTTTTTTAATTTTCTGCAAAACAAAAGCAGAGAGCTGCTGGGGCGTAAACTCTTTACCGTTAATATTGTATTTAAAATCCGTACCCATCTTTCTCTTAAAAGCGCTTACCGTGCCCGTCGGGTTTGTAACTGCCTGCCTTCTTGCCGGCTCGCCAACCAAAAGCTGGCCGTCTTTAGTAAAAGCTACATAAGAAGGGAATGCTTTCCCTCCCAATGTTGTGCCTTCCGCGGAAGGAATAAGCGTTGTTTTCCCGCCTTCCATAAATGCCGCGGCTGAATTTGAAGTTCCTAAATCTATCCCGATAATTTTAGCCATTTTAATGTCTCCTTTTTTTATTTTTTGTAATTTTTTGAAGTAATTTTAATTTTTGTTTTCATCTTTATTTGTTTCTTCAAAGTTTTTTGCTACCTTAACTTTTGCCGGGCGGATAAGTTTACCGTTCATTTTATAGCCTTTCTGGTAAACTTCAAGAACGGTGCCGTCTTCTTGATCGCTGTCGGCGTAATCTATGGCGTCACATTCGTTAGGATCAAATTTTTCGCACTTAATCTCTTCAACGCCTTCTTCTTTTAGCATCTTTGCGAACTCTTTATTAACCATTTCAAGGCCGACGACAATGCTTTCTATATTGTTGCCGTTTTTAGCGCTTTTTAAAGCCTGCTGCAAAACATCGTCCATGCCTATCTGCTTTAAAAGGATTTTTTCTTTACCCCAATCAAGATATTCTTTCTTTTCTTTTTCGGAGCGCCTTCTGAAATTTTCAAAATCCGCTTTGAGGCGCACAAGCTGGTCGTAGTAATCTTCAGCCTGTTTTTTCTTTTCATCAAACGACTGCTTCAAGATTTCAAGTTCCGAAATCTTTTCATCGCGGGCCTCTTCGCAATCGCAGCCTTCTTCTTCATGGTTTTTAACTTCTTTTTCTTTGTCTGACAACTCAGGCCTCCTATAAGAATCTTATCTAACGGCTCTTTTTAAAAATTTCGTTCAACATTTTTGATACGGCGTTTACAAGCGACATCATTTTGTCATACTCCATGCGTTTTGGGCCTATTATGCCCAGAACGCCGACCGCTCTTTCGCCGTCTTTATAAACCGTTGTAATCATACTTAAGTCTTTGAGCTCCGCGAGGGCGTTTTCGGAGCCGATTTTTACGTTTATGCCGCTGCTGTTAAAGTCATCGCTTACTATTTTTATAAGCTTTTCTTTGTCTTCATTAAGTTTTATAAGCGATTTTACGGGCTCAAAATCGTTAAAGTCAGGTATTTCAACGGCATTTGCGGCGCCGTCTATATATATGTCATCCTGAATTCCGTAAAAAATATCGCCGATCTGCTCCGCTATTCTGTGAATTTCAGATTCTTCCCTTCTAAAATCCCTGATTTCATTTACAATTCTTACGTTGGCCTCCGAAATCGGAACGCCCCTTAATTTATCGTTTAAAAAATTTCTGAGCCTGCTGAGCTGGGCCGGAGACAGCGTAGCGGCAACTTTTTTGTGTTTTACCATCCCAGTATGGGTTAATAAAACTACAAGCAGCTGATCCGGGGCAAGCTGCACAAGTTCAATATTTTCTATTTCGTTAAACTGCGCTTTGGGGGCAAGCACAAAACCCGTGTATTGGGAAAGCCCTGAAAGTATCCTTGAGGTTTCGGAAAGAAGCGCTTCTATTTCGCTGTGCTTCCGCTCATATTCTTTTTTAATCCTTTCTTCTTCAGCTACAGCAAATTTTTGAAGCTGCGCGAGCGAATCAACATAAGCCCTGTATCCTTTATCTGTTGGAATTCTTCCTGCGGAAGTGTGCGGATGAGTCAAAAACTCTTCATTTTCAAGTTCCGCCATCAAATTTCTTACGGTAGCAGGGGACAAATCTATATTATATTCTTCTATTAAAACATTTGAGCCGACCGGTTTGCCTGTTTTTATATAGTGGTATATCACCGCGCTTAATATTTTTGCTTTTCTCTCTTTTATGACTTCCAAGGCGACCTGACGCATTTTATCCTCTTAAAATTATTCTAATTAGCACTCAATTATGATTAGCGCTCAAGATTAACAAGTGCTATTTTATAAAGAAATAAATTTTTTGTCAATATTTTTTTCAAAAAAAATGCGATAGCTTTTTATAAGTTATCGCATTGATTTTTCAATCTGTTTTGTATAATTTTTAATTAAAAATCTGCAAATTTCTTTCCAAAAGCTACACATTCATCATTATTTGGAGCTTCATTTTGCATAAAACCGTCATCTACAAGGTTTGCACCTGCAGTTTTTGCACGCTCCGCCCAATCTCTCATCCATTGTCCGTCTCCCCAGCCGTATGAGCCGAAAAGTGCGACTTTTTTGCCTCCGAGAGTTTTTTCTATTGCGCTATAGTAAGGCTCAAACGCCGTTTCTTCCAATACTTCTGCACCCATTGACGGGCAGCCAAAAGCAACTTTCTCATATGAATCTAAAGCTGAAGGAGCAGAACTTACTTCAAAAATATCAGTTTCTATGCCTTTTTCTTTCAGACCCTTTTCAATTTCTTCCGCCATTACTTTTGTATTACCTGTGCCGCTCCAGTAAATAATTGCCGCTTTACTCATAAAACCCTCCAAAATTCCCCGTTATATTTACATCTTCCGTTATATAAAAATCTTTTGCGCTGCCGCCTCTTGCAAGATGCCTGCGCATACGTTCACCGCAATATTTATATTCCATAAAACATTTACGAGAATACTCTTCATTACCGTATACTTTCCACAAACCGCAGCATTTGTAATTCTCCCCTTTGTGCAAAATAAAGTTCTGTACATCTTCCAATGGATATCCTAAAAAAATACCTATTTCGTGTGGAAATGATGTACTTTCCGAAAATCTTGATTTCAGAAACGACAAACTGCTTCCTACAGTAAAACTGTCCGGATAACCTGCCTTGGAAAGTTCTGCCTGTATCTTTTTTGCAGTAAGAAGATCTTCCAATAAAGCAAAATCATAAACCATTAGCAAAATGCTGTTTTCATTTTTTCTCAATATTTCAATCTCAAGAGTATTGCCCGTGGCTTCTTCCAGGCAAAACAAACACTCTTCTGATCTCAGCGTAAACAACGCCGCCGGTTTACGTTTTAATAGTACAGGAGCACAATGATCTATTAGTACACGCCTTACGGATGGCACGATATTTGCTATCATATTTATACCCTTTGTTAGATTCATATTATTATTTTAGATTAAACTAACATAAGATAATAATACTATATTAATTTAGATTTTACAATGATAATTGTGTATCTGTAGACAAACTGCTTTTTGCTTGGTTTTGCAATAAAAAAAGCCGCCGGATTTTCCGGCGGCTTTTTTTGATTTGCTTTATTTAATTATTAGTCAAGGTATTCTTTTAATGATTTGCTTCTGGTGGGATGCCTGAGTTTTCTTATCGCTTTGGCTTCTATCTGCCTCACCCTTTCCCTTGTAACGCCAAATTTTTTGCCTACTTCTTCAAGAGTGCTTGGGTAGCCTACGCCTATTCCGTATCTCAGGCTTATAATTTCAGCTTCCCTTGGAGTAAGAGTATTGAGTACTTTTTCAAGTTCAAGCTGCAGCCTGTACTGCTGCGTTTTCGCGACAGGGCTAGGGCTGTGCTGGTCTTCTATAAAATCTTCCAAACGCGAATCTTCCTCTTCCCCTACTGGAGTCGCCAAAGAAACAGGCTCCTGCATCATCTTTAAAATCCTTCTTATTCTGTCCGTGGAAAGCCTTAATGATTTTGAGTATTCTTCTATTGTAGGCTCCCTGCCGACATCCTGCTGGAATTTTTTCTTTACTTTCGTAAGTTTTGATATCAGTTCTTTCATATGAACGGGAATTCTGATGGTCCTTGCCTGGTCTGCTATGGCGCGGTTGATAGACTGCCTTATCCACCATGTCGCATATGTGGAAAACTTAAAGCCTCTTTTCCATTCAAATTTTTCAACAGCTTTAGAAAGACCGAGGTTCCCTTCCTGGATAAGGTCAGAAAGCTCCAAATTGCTTATGCCGACGTGTTTTTTTGCTATAGAAACGACAAGCCTGAAATTAGCTTCTATAAGCTTCATCTTGTCTCTGTGTATAACTTCTTCAAGCTCTCTTATTTTTCTGTCTGTTTCAATCATCTCTTCCGGAGTTATTACAAAACCTTCTTTTAAGTTAGCCTGCTTTATCAAAAGAACCTGTATTTTTTCCAGACTTTCTTCCACCGTTGAAACAGGGCATCCTGTTTGTTTTTTGAACTCCGCTGCGGAAATTTTGCCCGATTTATAGTTTTTAAACAAAGTCTGCACTTTTGAAGGCGGATTTTTGTGTTTTCTTTCAAACCTTCTGAGTTCATCCTTTATTTCATTGAGTTTCTGAGCGGTAGTCTTTATCTTATTAATAAGCCTTTTTATCTTATCTTGATTCAAATTAAGGCCTATTATAAGATTTATCACTTCAGTGCGCAGTTCTTTAACTTTTTCTTCGGTCTTTGCCCTTTCTTTCTGAGATATAGATTTTTTCTTCAGCTTATCTTCATAACCGGATATTTTCTTTTCAATCTGGTTTATTTTTTGTACGGCTTTTTTTATCTTTACGCCCATTCCCCTGAGCTGCGCCTGCGATTTACGGCCTCTTGGCATCAGTTCTTTCGGAGTCATTTCCTGCTGGCTGATAAGCGTTTCCCAATTTCTTATTTCTTTTATGATAAGGGGCGATTCAAGAACTATAAACTTCAATTTTTTCTCATTTTCCCTTATGTTTTTGGCAAGTTCAACTTCTACAGCCCTTTCCAAAAGCGGCACTTTCGCCATTTCGCTCAAGTACATTCTGACAGGATTAATATCCTCGTCTTCGCTTGCGACTTTGACAGACTGCTCTACCGCTTCCCCGTGGTTTTTCTTTGTTTTTTCTGAAAGATACTCTTTATTATCCACAACTTTGATGCCTAAATCTTCAAGAGTAACGAAAAAACTGTCAATTTTCTCCGCAACCATCGATTTTTGCGGAATGCTTTTGTTGATTTCTTCAAAAGTCAAATACCCCTGCTCTTTTCCGATGTCAATCAAACCTTTAAATGAATCTTTTTTTGTCATTTTATTTCCCCGACCCTTTTAATTGGGTAATTATTTTCTTATATTCATTAATTATTTTATTATCTGCTTCTTTTTTGCCTTCAGTCATAAGCAAAATCTCTTTTTCAAGCAATTCGCGCTTCTTTTTAAGTTTGCTTACTTCTATGTCTTTTACAATAATCTTAAAAACTTCTTCTGTATCGCTGTATTCTATCTGGTCAAGCGTAAGCGCGCTGAACCAATCCGCGTCTTTTTCCGATAAAGAATTTAATATATCGGCATCACCCATGCCCGATATTATGCATCCGTAAACCTTTGAGCATCTGGCGTCTTCAAAAAAGTCAGGCTGCGTTTTTTCCGCCAGTTTTCTGTCTGCCAATATAAGGTTCAGAAGGCTTTCTTCAAGAGAAAAATGAGGCTTCTTATCTTTTATAACGGATAAACTGCCGGTTTTATTCTCCGGCTCATACCCTTTAAATTTAGCCCTTTGCTTCTTCTTAAACTCTTTCCAGACTGCGTCTTCATCGACATTGATGCTTTGGGATATTTTCTTTACCCATTCGCTTTGCACTACCGCGCTGCCGCTTTTGGCTACGAAATCAAGCAATGCCGACACTGCTTTTGCTTTTGTTTCCGGGGCGTCTTTTCTGACGCCTGCCGAAACTCTTTCGATCATAAACTCTATAGCGCCTTTTGAACTGTCTTCAAGGAGCTTTAAAAATTTTTCTTTGCCGTTCTCGTTTAAATATTCGTCAGCGTCCACTTTTTCTGGTAAAACTGAAACGGAGCATTCTATGCCGTCTTCGACTAAAATTTCCAACGCCCTTTGCGTGGCTGTCCTGCCCGCGTCGTCAGAATCAAAAAGAAGAATCACTCTGTCGGCATACCTTGCGATAAGTTTCGCGTGGTTTTGGGTAAAAGACGTTCCTAGCGAAGCAACCGCGCCTGAAATGCCAAACTGCTGGGGAATGATAACATCCATATAACCTTCAAGAATTATCATTCTGCGCTCTTTTCTGAGCTCCGCAAGAGTCTGAAACAAACCGTAAAGGTTTGATGATTTTGAATAAACCTGAGTTTCTGGAGTGTTTAAATATTTAGGGTTTTGGTCTGTTAAGGTCCTTCCTCCAAACGCTATAACCCTTCCCTGTACGTCAAAAATAGGAAAAACCACCCTTTCAGACATATATTCAAAATAACTGCCTCTTTCGGTTTTTGTAACCACTCCGGCTTTTGAAAGAACTTCGGCTGTATAGCCTTTTTTTATGGCAGACTGTAAAAGCTGGCCTTTGGGAGCGTACCCAAGCGTGAACTTTTTAACCGTTTCCTGCGTTATACCGCGCTTTGCCAGATATTCCCTGGCTTTTGCCCCGGCTGAACTTTCCAAAAGGCATCTATGGTAAAATTTAGCCGAACTTTCTAAAATTTCAAATAGTTTTGTTTTTTCAGAGACTTTAACTATGTCCGCTTTTGTTTCTTTTATCTCGATACCGGCTTTTTGTGCAAGTTTTTTTACGGATTCTATCCAAGACAGATTATCCATAAGCATCACAAATTTAAAAGCATCGCCGGCGGCATTGCACCCGAAACACCTGAAAATGCCTTTTTCTGGGCTTACCACAAAAGAAGGCGTTTTTTCATTGTGAAAAGGACAGCACGCTTTCCAATTTCTTCCGGCCCTTTTCAAATCCGGCAAGTACTCCCTTACAACTGATATTATGTCGCTTGAGAGCCTTACCCTTTCAATTATATCTTCAGGTATAGCCATTTTTATTCCAAAGTGCTTCTAAATTATCTTCTGAATCTTCTAAACCCGGAAGATTCAACAAAATCAATTTTTCCGAGATTTTTTTCAAGTTTATCAAAAAGAAGGTTCAATCCTAAATTATCCGAAGAGATATGTCCGGCAAGGATAACGTTTATTTTTTGTTTCTCGGCCTCTTTTGCCGCTTTCGGGCTTAAATGCATACAAACCATCGTACCGATTCCCGCATCCGCAAGTTTCTCAATAGATTCAGTGGGCCCTTCCGTACCGCCTGTCATATCTACAAAAACCTTGCCGCAGCGCGAATCTTCGCTTCCGACCAAAACGGAAGGAGCGTGGCCTATTTTGGAAGCATATACATATTCCGGCTGCTTATTTAAAAATGTAATAATTTCTTTTATGTATCTTGGGGATAAAGCATCAATTTCACCCTGTAAAAAAGACGCGACGTGGTTATCCGCAACGGAATGAGCCGTCATAAACGGAATATCAAGAAGTTTTGCCGTATCGGATACTCTTTCGGTATTTTGCGGCATAACACTGTTTTTAACTTCTTTAATCCGCCCGTCAACCATTTTTTCAGTTATATTTATGGGAATTCCCTGCTTATTTAATATGTCGGTCTGCATGCCTATAACATTGTAGAAAGTAGAGTATGCGTAACCTTCCGGATGGTGGCCTATAACCAAATCGATTTTTTTACCGCTGCCGATAAGCTGTTTTGCAAGTAAAAGCTCCGGAGTTTCGATATCAATGCCTACCATAACGGTCTTAACTTCCGTTTCGGGGTTTCCGAATATTATTCTTGAATCGTGGTAGGGGTTTGTCAGGCTTTCTTTATCATAAAACTCTTTCTTTTCTTTTGAAAGAGCGTCATATTCTTCTTTGCGTTTAAGGAGGTCAAGTTCTACTGCGCCAACGCCTCTGGGATCTGCTTCTATTCCTTCTTTAACGAATAAATCATAAATCTGTTTTAGTTTCATAACACCCCAAATATAAAAGAAAGCCGTGTATCAGCGGGCAAACCGCATAAAAAACACGGCTTTCTTGTTATTTTAAAACCAACCGGTGTTTCTTATTTGGACCATCTGTTGTCTTTAAGCATTTTACGGCGTATTTTTCTTTTGGCTTCGGCAAGCTTTTCTTTTTTCAAAACGCTCGGAGCTTTATAAAATTCGCGCTTTTTTATTTCCTGCATTATTCCGTTTCTTTCGCATTCTCTTTTGAAGCGCCTTATAGCTTCTTCAATCGACTCGCCTTCGCGTACTTTTACGTTTACCATTTACTAAAACACCACCTTTCTTAAAAAAGAAAATTTAACAACAGAGTGAAACTCTTAACTTTCCACCCTTATTTCATCCCGGGGGCCAGGTAAAAACCCTGCCGCCGAGCAAGTGATAATGTATGTGAAAAACCGTCTGTCCTGCATCCGGACCGCAGTTGTTTACTATCCTGAAACCGTTTTTCATCTCGGGAAACTGCTTGGCTATCTTTGCAGCGACAAGCTGCATATGGCCTAATACCTTTGCGTCGTTATCCGAAGCGCTGTTTAAATCGCTTATATGCGCTTTCGGCACGATTACAATATGCACCGGCGCCTGTGGATTTATATCCCTAAAAGCAAAAACCTTCTCATCCTCATAAACTTTTTGAGAAGGAATTTCCCCTTTCGCTATCTTACAAAAAAGGCAATTTTCAGCCATGTTAAGCCCTTTTATTGAAATAATATTGAAAATTGTACAAGATTTTCAATAAAAATTCAATAGTTTTATATATTTGATTATAATAATGATTTAATTGTATAATACGGCATAAATTCCATTAAATTTTAAATACGGGAGCTTTTATGAAAAAACGTTACGGGCAGATTTTTGTCATCGCGGCGCTTATTTTAGTTATTTTAGGCAGTTTGCTTATCAAAAAAGGCATAGTTTATATGCCTGCCGCACATGAATTTTTCAGCAGACCGTTTTATGCTCTGACACAGATAATAAAACCAAAAAAACGCATTGAACGGGCATACAACGATTACAATGTATCGGTTCATACCCCTTCCGCCACAAGATATTATGAAGACCAGTCCGGACAGGTGTACACGGCAAAGCCGGACCACATATCTTTTTACTTCTCAAACTCTGCGGCAAAAATAGATTTAATCGGATCTGAACTTACAAATATCACAATGACTCCAAGAGCTGAAGGCGTCTGGAAATGGGAAAATGAAATTTACCTGTTATTTACCCCAAAAAACGACTGGCCTGCCGGGGAAGAATACACAATAAAGCTCCCTAAAGAAATTTTCAACCCTGAATTTAAAATGGACAAATATACTTACGATATAGCAATACCGAAATTTGAAGCGTACCTGAAGGAATTCAGGCTTTATCAGGATCCGAAAAACCCGAAAATCCACCAGCTTCAGGCGATTTTCTCATTCTCACATCCCGTAGACCAAAAATTATTTGAAAAAAGTTTGCAAATGAAGGCAGATAAACAACAGCTTTCATTTACCGTGACATATGACGCGCTCAAAAGAAACGCCTACGTTGTTTCCGAACCGATAAAAATACTGACAAAAGACCAGACTGCAACGGTTGAGCTTGCCGACGCAAAGGCGGCAACAGGCGGGAAAGGAATCAAAAACGCAGTTAAGCAATCCATAGATATCCCTTCTCAGGACAAATTTTTCAGAATTTCGCAGGTCAACGCAGTAATAGTGCGCAATGAGCAGGAAGACCCCGAACAGTTTATAGAAATAAACTTTACCGACGGCGTAAGCGCTTCCGAACTTAAAGACAAAATTGAGGTTTATCTTCTCCCTCTGCTTCACCCGGACAAAGAACAGTCCTCGCATTCAGAAGTATATGATGATGACTACGAAGGCGGATACTATGACGAATATGACAACTATATTGAGCCGCAAAGATATTCTCGCCCGTACAGCTATTCCTGGAACTTTTCGGAAGTAACGCCCGCTATTTTGGAAAAATCAAAAAAAATAAATGTATCCCTTATGGAAGGTGCTTCAGACATAAGCAATACATTTATGTTTAAATACAATGCTCCGGATCTCGCAAAAAGATATTTGTACGTGAGCATCAAAGAGGGCATAACATCGCAGATAGACTACGTAATAAAGAAAGATTACAATGCGGTATTAACATCGGCGGCATACCCTAAAGAACTCAGCCTTCTGCAAAACGGCGCTATTTTGCCGCTCGAAGGCTCAAAAAAACTTACATTTAAAACCCGCGGGCTTAACGGCGCGAAAGTTGATATAGCAAGAGTAATGCCCGGCCAGATAAACCATCTTGTTTCACAAACTTACGGTTCTTTTGCAAACCCCGGTTTCAGAAACAGATATGATTTTGACGAAACAAACATATCGCAGAGTTTTTCAGAAATTATTCCCTTAAATATCGCAATCGGTAAAGCAAATTATTCCAGCGTGGATATGAACGAATACTTAAGATCGCAGGGTTCATCCGGACTCTTTTTCGTAAAGATACAAGGTTACAACACAGATAATGGATCTTCTGACGGACCTGCCGACAAACGCTTTATACTCGCCACCGATTTAGGCATTCTTGTCAAAAAAGACAATGACGGCAAACACAGAGTTTTTGTTATGTCTATTAAGAACGGAAGACCCGTATCCGGCGCAAAAGTTGAAATTTTAGGCAAAAACGGAATTGCCGTTTTAACGCAATATACGGATGATCAGGGCTGCGCTGTTTTTAACAAAATTGAAGGCTTCAGCCATGAAAGACAGCCGGTAGCATACCTTGTTAGCAAAGGAAGCGATATTTCTTTTCTTCCGCTTGGCAGGTATGACAGACAGGTTGATTTTTCAAAGTTTAATACAAGCGGCGAGTATTCATCTTCAAGAACAAGAGGAATGAAAGCTTTTGTATTTTCCGACAGGGGCATATACAGGCCCGGAGACGATATAAACTTCGGCGTTATAGTTAAAAATGAAGAATGGGGCAATCTGGCGGGAGTTCCCGTAAGGTTTGTATTGAGGGACCCTTACTCCAAAATAGTTTTTGAAAAAAAGATTACGCTCAACAATACCGGTTTTTTAACTTTTGACGAAATAAAGACTTACAAGATTTCTCCCACTGGCACATATGAAGCAAGCCTTTATATGATAAGCGACAACAAAAGCGCACGCCTGCTCGGCAGCGCTGCAATAAGGGTTGAAGAGTTCAGGACAGACTCAATAAAAGTATCGGCAAAGATAACAGGCTCTTCCGGAACCGGTTGGACGCTTCCCGAAAACTTAAAAGCGGTAACTTCCGCAAACAACTTTTTCGGAACCCCCGCGCAGGAAAGAATGGTTAAAGCCTCTTATTCGCTAAACCCGGCAGAATTCAGGTTTTCCAAATACCAGGGCTTCATGTTTCCGGACCCTTACAGGTTAAAAGACAAAAACGTCATAACTTCCGTATCGGAGGATTTTACCGATTCCAAAACAGATGAGAACGGCCAGGCTGAATTTGTTTTTGACCTTTCAAAATTCTCGGGAGGAACGTACAACCTTACGTTTGCCGCAGAAGTTTTCGAAGGCGACAGCGGAAAAAGCGTCTACGCGTACGATTCGGTAAAAGTATCGCCTTATAAATATCTATTAGGTTACAAAACAATATACAAACTTGACTATTTAAATAAAGGAAGCGATGCCGAACTTGAAATAACTGCTATTGATAATAACCTAAAATCAATAGAACTCAAAAATGTTAAGATGAAAGCCGTGCAAAGGCAGTATATCTCATCGCTTATAAAACAGAGCAACGGCGTTTACAAATACCAGAGCACCGTGAAAGAAAATGTGATTGAAGAAAAAGCGTTAAACCTTACGGCGGGAGTAAATAAAGCAAAAATCAACACGCAAAACCCCGGACACTACGCTTTTGAAATCGAAGACGAAAACGGCAATAAGCTTTTAAGCGTAATCTACTTTGTCGCGGGAAGCTCAAACCAGTCTCTTACGGTAGAAAAAGACGCAAACCTTATGATAAATTTACAGGATGACGATATTGAGCCCGGCAGCCAGCTTACGCTTAATATCACCGCCCCTTACGCCGGAGCGGGGCTTATCACAATAGAAAAAGATAAAGTGTACGCTTATAAATGGTTTAAGGCTGATACCAACAGCTCAGTACAGAAAATCACCGTGCCTAACACGGTTGAAGGCAATGCCTACGTAAACGTTTCATTCATACGTTCGATGGACTCAAAAGAGATTTTTTCAAGCCCGCACAGCTACGCGGCGGTGCCTTTCAAAATAAGCCTTGCGAAAAGAACGGTAAAAATAGATTTAAAAACGCCGGACACTGTACGCCCAGGTGAAGAGATTGAAATATCTTACAAAACCTCGCAGGACGCAAAAATAGTGGTATACGCGGTAAACCAGGGGATTTTGCAGGTAGCAAACTATAAAACGCCAAACCCGCTTGCTTACTTTTTCACTAAAGGCGCGCTTGAAGTTACAACTTTCCAGACAGTAGATCTCATTTTGCCTGACTATAAAATCATCAGGGAAATTTCAGGAATCGGCGGCGGCGACGGTTATGAAATGATAGAGAAAAACCTTAACCCGTTCGCAAGAAAACAGGAAGCGCCGGTAGTTTTCTGGTCTAAAACGCTTGATTCTTCAACGCAGTACAAAACAGTAAAATATAAAGTACCGGCTTACTTTAACGGCGAACTTAAAATAATGGCCGTAGCCGCAAATTCATCCAGAGCGGGCAATGCCGAAACGGAAGTTATAGTGAAATCCCCCGTAATAATATCGCCGATTGCTCCGGTCGCGGCGCTGCCGGGCGATACTTTTGAAGTTACCGCAACGGTGTCAAATAATATTGAAAACTCTAAATCAGCAACGCTTGAAGTCTGGCTTGAAAGCAACGATAAGTTTGAAATAACGGGCACAAACAAACAGACAATAGAAGTCAAAGAAGGCGGCGAAAAGATTGTGCGTTTCAGCTTAAAAACGCTTGATTCTTTAGGCTCGGGCGATTTAATCTTCAAGGCAAAAAACAAAAATGATGTTTACAAAGCGGAAATCAGCGTAAGCGTCAGGCCAGCTTATGTTTATATGACAAAAACCGATTCCGGAATATCCAAAAAAGCCAAGACTAAAATAGACGGTTTCGCCAGAAATATGTATGACGAATACGCAAACAGGGAAATAGCGGTTTCTTATAATCCTCAGCTCGTATTTTTATCTTTGAAAAAATATTTCAACGCGTACCCTTACGGCTGCACGGAACAGATAGTAAGCGCTGCATTTCCGTTCATCTACAGTACAACTTCTGACAGAAAAGGATTTATAACAGCCGAAGAGCAGCAGAAACTTTTTGAAAATACCTTTTCAAGAATAAGGACTCGCCAGTTAAATTCCGGCGCTTTTTCGCTCTGGCCGGATTCAACCGGCGAACATATTTACGCCACGGTCTATGCTTTGCATTTCTTTACGGACGCTAAAGAATTAGATTACCCTGTTCCGCAGGAAATACTTGACAGAGGCAAAAACTGGCTGGAATACTTCGCTTCGTCTCTCCCTACAAGCATAGAAGACGCAAGGCTTAAAGCGTACGCGAATTACGTTTTAACGAGAAATAACGCCGTAACGACAAATAACCTTTTGAGAATCGAAGAATATTTAAACTCAATATCGAAGAAATGGCAGGAAGACGTAGTTTCGGCTTATATGGCGTCATGCTACGCGCTCTTAAAAGATACAAAAAAAGCCGATGCGCTTATTAAATCGTTTAAAGCGGATACAAAAGAAAAATTTATTTTCTACTCGGACTACGATTCAAGTTCGCAGCGCAACGCGGCATATTTGTACCTTTGCAACAAGCATTTTGCAAATAATTTAAATCCTGACGCGCAGGCGATAGCAGACGGACTTGTACAGGTAATACTTGACGGGAAGTATAACACCATATCTTCTTCTTACATACTGCTTGCATTGCTTTCTTACGGCAGCTCTATGGAAGGAAAAGACGCTAACATACAAGTTTCAGAAAAGGATAATGCGGGAAAAGAAAACGCGGTAATATTACAGCCGGATCCGTTCCCTTACGGCAAGTTTACTTCACAAACTAAAGAATTCACAATAAACACAAAAGAAGGGCTGGGCAATATTTATTACAGCGTAATCCAGCAGGGTTTTGACAGGACGGCGAAAGAGTATTCCGAAAAACTGGAAATAACGCGCGATTACCTTGACGAAAACGGCTCTGTAATAAAGAGCGCAAAACTCGGAGACATTATAACCGTACGCGTAAGAATACGCTCAAAAGCGAATGACTACGTGATGGTGGCGCTTGTAGACCTTCTCCCCGCATGCTTTGAAATCATAAGCGGGACGCAGCATGGCTCTTATGACAGCACGGACGCAAGAGAAGACAGAATGATTTTCTACGTGCCTTTATACAGCGGAATAAATGAACTTACTTATAAAGTAAAAGCCGTTACCAAAGGCAAGTTTACAGTGCCGGGAGTGTACGCATCCGGAATGTACGACCCTGAATTCTCGGCTTTGACAAAACAGTCTTCAATAGAAGTTGTACAGCCGGGAAATTAAATTAACCATGCGGCACCGGCACATTCGCAGTCATTCTGCGGTGCTGCCTTAAGCGTTCGCAGAACCCGGAAATATATAATGGCTTTCTGATTTTAGGCATTTGAAAAAATTTGATAAACAGCTAATGAATAAGTTTAAACGTTTCTTCAAAAACATAACAATACAACGCGCAGCGGCAGTTTTGCTGTGCGTTGTGTCTTTATTGCTCCTAGCGCGCTTTGCGCCAAAAAACAGCATTTTAAGCGGATACTCTTTTTCGCAGGCTGTTTTTGACAGAAATAACAGGCTTTTGCGCATAACAACTTCGGCTGACGAACAGTACAGGCTTTTTACTTCGCTTTCCGCAATGCCGGAATCTTTAAAAACCGGCACTATTTTATATGAAGACAAATACTTCTATTTTCATCCGGGCGTAAATCCCGTAGCATTGTTTAAGGGTTTTTGGACAAGCATTATAAAAAAACAGCGCCCCGTAGGCGCCTCAACAATAACTATGCAGCTTGCCAGAATGGTTTACGGAATAGACAGCACGTCCGTTACGGGCAAAATCAAGCAGATATTTGCCGCCTTGTGGATTGAGATGAGATACGGAAAAAATGATATTCTTGAAGCATACTTAAATATCGCGCCTTACGGGTATAATATTGAAGGTGCCGGAGCCGCGGCATTAATATATTTTTCCGCTAAAATTGAAAACTTAACGATTCTTGAAGCGTTTAACTTATGCGTAATCCCGCAAAACCCTAATTTCAGAAGGCTTGCCGAACCTCAGCAGCAGGAAAAAATAGAATTTGCCAGAAAAAGAATTTTTAACGCCTGGGTAAAAAAACATCCCGAAGATGCCGGAAAAGCGAATTATTTTGATATGCCTTTATATATCAAAAAACCTTCAAACCTGCCTTTTGAAGCGCCGCACCTTACGGATAAAATGATTGCCGAAAAAAGCGATTATGCGATCCAGACCACGTTGGATTTAAAACTTCAGAAGATAATAGAACAAAGAATAAAATCTTACGTCACAAGGAATGCCGGGCGCGGCATAAATAATGCCTGCGCCATGCTTATAAATTATAAAACGATGGAAGTAGTATCTTACATAGGTTCAGCGGATTTTTTTGACGATTCGATACAAGGGCAGGTAAACGGCTGCGCGGCGTACCGTTCCCCCGGATCCATGATGAAGCCTTTTATATACGCCCTCGCTTTGGAAAAAGGCATTATACATCCGATGAGCCTGCTTAAAGACACGCCGAAATATTACGGAGTTTACGCTCCGGAAAATTCCGACAGGGATTTTATGGGACCGGTTTTTGCGACTTACGCATTAACGCAAAGCAGAAATATTCCCGCAATAGATTTGCTTATAAAAAACGGGCCTGACAGCTTTATAGAGCTTCTTGCCAAAGCCGGCGTAAAAAACCTGAAAGACGCGGATTATTACGGCTCTTCCCTTGCCATCGGCGGCTTTGAAATATCCATGGAAAAACTTGTCATGCTTTACGCGATGCTTGCAAACAAAGGTGAGCTTAAGGAACTGAAATTTACCCGTTCATACGACGCTTCCGGGCAAATTGTTATGTCGCCCGAAGCGGCTGTTCTCGCGCTTGAAATGCTTAAAGACAATAAAAGGCCGGAAGCGGAAATAAAAGCCGCCCTAAGTTTTAAGGATTTTGAGGTTTACTGGAAAACAGGCACTTCTTATGCTTTCCGCGACGCCTGGACGGCAGGAGTTTTCGGAGATTACGTGCTTGCCGTATGGGTCGGCAAATTTAACAATGAAGGGCAACAGTCATTTATGGCGCGCACATCCGCCGTGCCTTTGTTTTTTGAAATCATAAAAACGGTTTACGGCGAAAACCGCTCGCTTGCCGGCTCAAAGCTTGAATACGATGAACTCAATATAAAAGAAGTTGAAGTTTGCGCCGTTTCCGGCGATTTACCGACGCAGTACTGTAAAAATACGATTTTAACGCATTTTATACCCGGAAAATCCCCCATCAGCCTTTGCGATGTGCACAGGCCCGTATATATAGACAAGAAAACAGGCTTAAGGCGCCCGTACTTTACAGAAGGCAAAACAAATACGGCTGTGTACGAATTTTGGAGCTCCGAAATAATATCGCTGTTTAAGCTTGCCGGCATTACGCACAGAATTCCGCCTAAATATATGCCGGATATGGAACTTAACCAGATTTCCAGCTACGGAAAAGCCCCTTCAATTATCCTTCCGACACAAAACATTATCTATACTTTCAGGATTGAAAACTTAAACAATGAAAGAGTGCCTTTTAAAGCCGACGCCGACAGCGATGCCGATACGATTTTCTGGTTTCTGGACAATAAATATATTGGCAAAAGTAAATCCGGCATGGTTTTGACGGCAAAGGTGGATTCCGGCAGTTATACAGTAAGGGCGGTTGACGATTTAGGCAGAGCGTCTGCCGCAGTATTGAAAGTTGAAATTATCGGCAGATAAATTACAAGCCGCTGTTTGTAATTCCATAAACCGTACAATATAAAAGTAGAGCTCAAGTAACAAATCTGGTATAATAAAAAATCATGGAACAATTTTTAAGGACGGAACTGCTTTTAGGGAAAGATAAGGTTGAAAAACTGCAGAACGCCAAAATTACGGTAGTCGGTCTTGGCGCGGTAGGCAGTTTTGCCGTTGAAGCGCTTGCGCGTTCCGGAGTTGGCAGTTTTCTGCTTATAGACAATGATAAAATACAGGTAACAAATATTAACAGGCAGCTTTACGCCTTACACTCCACTTTAGGCAAAATGAAAACGGATGCCGCCAAAGAGAGAGTTTTAGACATAAACCCGAAATGCAAAGTGGAAACTATGCCGGTTTTTGTAAACTCCTGCAACTTTGATGAAATATTCAGCAAAAAACCGGATTTAGTTATAGACGCGATAGATTCTTTCAGCCCTAAAACGCGCCTTTTGGAATACTGTATTAAAAACTCTATTCCCGTTATATCTTCCATGGGGGCGGCGCTTAAAACAGACCCGTTATCAATCAGAACTGCGGATTTATTTGAGACTCATCACTGCCGCCTTGCAGAAAGGCTTCGCGGAGAACTCAGAAAATGCGGCATTAACAAAGGCATTATGTGCGTATTTTCCGAACAGGAAGCGCAGATGAAACCGCTTTATCCTGAAAACCTGCCGGGGGGCAGCGAAAAATTTGAAAAGAGTTCGTCAAAAATACTAGGAAGCCTTAACGCCATAACCGGAATTTTCGGTCTTATGATAGCAAACCTGGCAATAGAAAAAATTACGTCTTAATTCCGGAGAAAAAATGGCAAAAAGCATAGCGGAACTCGCAAATCTTATAAATGAAGAGTTTACAAAACAGGGCGACAAAGAGATTTTGATGGGCTTAAGAAAACAGATGACTTCAAACAATGCCGACGACAATAAAGCTGCATTTAACACGCTCGCGGCAAGAGGCGTTAACATAAATGAGGAAGAATTTAGAATTATAAGAGAGTTTATGGTTTTTGAAACTCAAAAGATGTCTAATATGATGAAATCGACAGGCATTACTTATTTTGTGATAGGAATCGCGGTGGCTGCCATGAGCGTTTATTTAAGAAACAGGCTGTCGGTATTCGGGCTTATAGCGGCGGTTTTCTTTTGCGTTTTGGGGTACGCAATGCTTAAAAAATCAAAAGCGGCTTACCATTAAACAATCTTAAAATACTTTTTTGCGGCTGCAACGTCTTTGGATATCTGATTTATAAGCTCACCGGCATTTTTAAACTTCTTTTCATCCCTTACTTTTTTAAGCAAAACAACCTTAGTTTCTGCTTTTTTCCATGTGCCTTTAAAATCCAGAATATAAGTCTCCGGCACAATTTTTGCGCCCCTGTCAAAAGTAGGGCGGCTTCCTATGCTTGTTATTGAAGGGTATATTTTTGTTCCCTGTGATATCGTACTTATAAAAATTCCCAGAGGGAGAAGTTTATTTTCATCCGTTTTAAGGTTAACCGTCGGATAGCCGAGTTTTTTAGCAATTCCTTTTTCCCTAAAAGGCATACCATAGAACGAGTAATTCCTGCCTAAAAGCCTGTTTGCGCCTTTCAAATCGCCTTTTTCAAGCAAATGCCTTGCCAAAGAAGAAGAAATTTGTTTTGATCCGGCCTTTAAAGGCTTTACTATGGTAAGCTGTAAACCTTTTCCTTTTGTTTTTTTCTTCAGCCATTCAATACTGCCTTTACGGTCCTTGCCGAAAGCAAAATCAGCGCCGCACACAATTTCCGCAGCGTTAAGCTCTCTTATTAAAAACCCTTCAAAAAAAACTTCAGGTTTATCGGATAAGATTTTGGACGGAACGGGAATAATATAGATCTCATCAATGCCTAAAAGGCTTATCTCATGTATTTTTTCTTTATACAGCGTAAGCAGGCCGCTGACATTTCTGAAAGGCCTTTCAAGCGCCACAATTATGCTTTTCAGACCGTGTTTTTTAGCCGCGGTCAGATTCTTCTTTATAAGCATTCGGTGCCCTTTATGCACGCCGTCAAAAGTTCCGATGGTTACAACAGTTTTTTTAGACAGCATTTTTGTATTCCGCAATAAATTTTTCGCAGCAAAGCAAAGAGTTTTCTATTTTAACAGGATTTTCAAAATCTTCCGCTTTTAAAGCTTTGTTTACGTCAAAAACATCTATTTTTTCACGCCTTAAAGCGCATACCGCCGCTCCGCATCCCAAAGCTTTGCCGACGTCTTCAGCCAAAGTCCTTATATACGTGCCGCTTGAACACTCTACCGAAACATCAACTATGCCTTTTTCATATGAAAGCATTTCAATGTTTTTTATGGTAATTCTACGCGGAGCCCTTACAACCTCAATGCCTTTTCTCGCGTATTCGTAGAGCTTTTTTCCGCCGTATTTAAGCGCGGAAAACATCGGAGGTATCTGTTCTATCTCTCCCGAAAAGCTTTTTAAAACTTCTAAAACCTTTTCAGCCGTTATATGCTCGTAAGGGTTTTGCGACAATATTTTACCGTCCGTATCGCCGCTGTCGGTGACTGTGCCTAAAAGAAAAGAACTTCTGTAAACTTTATCTTTTTTCATAAAATTATCCTGAAGTTTTGTGGCTTTGCCAACAAGCACTATAAGAAGACCCGTAGCCAAGGGGTCTAAAGTGCCGCAGTGGCCGGCTTTTTTAACATTTAGCGTTTTTCTGATTTTATTGACGGCTTTAAAAGAAGTGATGCCTGCGGGTTTATCCAGAAGAAGCATTCCGGATACGTCATTATAAACCTTATTTGCCATTGAATTTCTCTTTAAACGCTTTTAAAATAACATTAAAAGAAGAATCCATATCGGATTGAAGAGTGCATCCTGCTGCGTTTTTGTGCCCTCCGCCGCCGCATTTTTTTACTATATCAAGCACATTAAAGTTTTTAACGGAACGGAAGCTGACTTTAGTTACCTTATCGCCGATTTCTTTAAACAAACACCCTACTTTTACGCCTTTTATCATCATTGTAAAGTTTATTATAGTTTCTGTTTCGTCTTCTCTCGCGCCGCTTTCTTTAAACATTTCTTTTGTAAGCTTCATATAAGCCATTTTGCCGTCAAAAGCGGTTTTGATTCCGGATAACGCGTATCCCAAAAGCTTTACGCTCGCAAAAGAATTGCCCTCGTAAACCTTTCTAAAAATTTCATTAGGCGATATGCCGTAGTTGATAAGTTTTGCCGCTGCCATATGCGAGTTAGCGGTTGTATTAAGCTGCTGAAATCTCCCGGTGTCGGTTACAATGCCCGTGTAAAGGTTTTCAGCCTCGTCTTTAGTCAGTTTAACTTTCATGTATTCAAGAATATTTAACATAAGCTCGGCGGTAGAGGCGGAATCAGGAACTATATAATTAATATCGCCGAAATTGGTAAACATGGAATGGTGATCTATATTGATAATTTTTTTTGCCTGTTTGGGAGAAATTATATCGCCCATGCGCGAAAAATTAACCGATTCAAGAATTACCGCACAGTCAAAAGAATCTGTTTTTTTAGCGGTCTTCTTTATTTTATCAGAACCTTTCATAAACTTTAAGAAAGAAGGCACTTCGTCACGGGAATAAACGGCGGCCTTTTTTCCCATTCTGTTTAAAACCGAACCTAAAGCAAGAGCGGAGCCGAGACAGTCGCCGTCAGGCTTAACGTGTCCTGCTATAAAGAAAGTTTTAGATTGTTTGATAATTTTGGCTATGCCGGAAATTTTTTTGAGGTCGGCCCTGCTTATTCCGCTAAGCATTATTATTCCTTCTCTTCATCTTCGATTTTCTTTAACAAATCAAAAACCTTTGAGGCATTTTCATTAGTATCGTCATAGACAAACATAATGACAGGAGTGCGCCTGAGATTTAAACGCTGCGCTATCTGATGCCTTACTTCTTTCGTGCTTTTGTCCAAAATCTCCGCAGCTCTCTTTTTATCTTCTTCGCTGCCGAAAACGGAATAAAATACCCTGCAGCTTTGTAAATCGTCAGTAAGCTTGACGCCCATAACGGTTACAAGTCCGGCGTCAAGATCTCTCATCTGCCTGACGATATCGGATATTTCGCGAAATATAAGAGTGCCTACCCTTGTTGAACGCTTATACGCTAATGCCATAATTAATTCTCTTCCAATTTCCTTGCGATTTTTTCTGTAGTAAAGTTTTCTATGATGTCGCCCTGTTTAATATCTGAAAAATTTTCAAGACCTATGCCGCATTCATAGCCTTTTTCCACTTCCCTTACGTCATCTTTAAATCTCTTCAAAGAAGAAATGTTGCCTTCAAAAACAATTACATTGTCCCTTAAAAGCCTTACTTTTGCCCCTCTTTGAATCTTTCCGTCAATAACGGAACAGCCGCTTATAGTACCGTGGCTTGAAAGCTTAAACACCTGTTTAACGACTGCTTTTCCGAGTATTTTTTCTTTCATATCAGGGTCAAGCAAACCTTCCATGGCGGCTTTTACGTCCGCTATCAAATCATAAATAATTCTGTAAACGTTTATGCTTACGCCTTCCCCTTCCGCGAGTTTTTCAACAGCGGCATCCGGCCTTAAGTTAAAGCCTACGATCAAAGCGTCTGAAGCTACCGCCAAAGCGACGTCTGATTCGGTTATTGAACCGGCGCCCCTGTGAATTATTTTAAGGCTTATTTCGGCGGTGGACATTCTTTCCAACGCGTCGCATAAAGCGCCTAAAGAACCCTGGACGTCAGCTTTCAATATTATTCTCAAATCTTTTGTTTTTCCGGTGCTGATATCGGCAAGAGAGAGATGATGCCTTGGTTTTAACGCCGCTGCTTTAACTTTCTCTTTTCTGGACTGCGCGATTTCCCTTGCCTGCGATTCGTGATCGACAACTACAAACTTATCGCCTGCCTGAGGAGGTTCGTTTATCCCTAAAACTTCAACAGGCGAACTGGGAGGAGCTTCATTAAATCTTTTGCCGTACTCGTCAGCCATGGCCCTTACTTTGCCGTAAGTGGTGCCGATTACAAGATTATCGCCGATTCTCAAAGTCCCTTTCTGGACAAGCAGAGTAGCTACTGGGCCTTTTCTTGAGTCAAGTTTTGCTTCTACAACAATGCCTTCGGCTTTCCTGTCCGGGTCTGCTTTCAATTCCATCATCTCTGCTTTAAGCAAAATCATATCAAGCAAAGCATCTATATTCATTCTCTGTTTCGCAGAGATATCAACCATAATTATATCGCCGCCCCACTCTTCGGGCAAAAGTCCGAAATTGCTCAATTCCTGCCTTATTTTCTGCGGATCCGATGTCGGCAAATCAATTTTATTGACCGCAACTATTATAGGCACATTAGCAGCCTTCGCGTGGTTTATCGCTTCTATGGTTTGAGGCATTACGCCGTCCGTAGCCGAAACAACCAACACCACAATGTCCGTAACCTGCGCGCCTCTTGAACGCATTGCCGTAAAAGCTTCGTGGCCGGGAGTATCAAGAAACGTTATATATCCGCCGTTTGGCGATTTTACTTTATATGCGCCGATATGCTGCGTTATCCCGCCGTGTTCGCCTTCCGCGACATGGCTGCTTCTGATTGCGTCAAGCAAAGATGTTTTGCCGTGGTCCACGTGACCCATAATTGTAACCACCGGGGAACGCAGTTTTAATTTCGCAGGGTCTTCTGTTTCTTCCGATGCCGCTTCTTCTGAATAAATTGAAGAAAGCTTTGCGTCATATCCGAATTCATTAGCCAAAAGAATGGCTGTATCCGTGTCAAGACGCTGGTTTATGGTGGCAAGGCTTCCCATCGAAAGAAGCTTTTTCAAAACATCGCCTACTTTAAGTTTCATTTTTTCAGCTAAATCTCTGACCGTTATCAATTCGTTTATCTGTATTGCGCCTATAAACTGAGGTGCCGCGGGGGAAGGCTTTTCTTCTTTTGGAGCCTCTTCCCTTTTTGGTTGCGCAGGCTGTTGCTGCACAGGCTGAGGCTTTTTTTCTTCAACAACTGGTTTTATGACAGGCGTAGCAGGCTGTTCCTGTTTTTTAGGCAATACCGGTTCCGGTTTTGGTTCCGGAGGCTTTACAGCTTCCGGTTTAATTTCTTCAACTGGTTTTTGCTCTATAACTGGCTTCTTTTCTTCAATAACAGGTTTTTTAATAGCAGCTTTCTTCGGCGCAGCAGGGGTTTTTGCCGTTTTAGCTTTAGCTGTTTTTGATTCTGTTTTCACCGCAGCGGCTTTTTTTGGCGCAGCTTTGGCTTTAACTGTCTTTTTTTCAGCAGCTGCAGATGCTGTCTTTGGCGTTTTCTTTTTTGCCGTAGTATCTTTGGTTTTTACAACAGCCGTTTTTTTCTTTACGGCCTTTTCCTTATCAGAATCTTTTGTTTTTGTTTGTTTTATTGGCATAAGCGTCTTTTCCCCTCTGCTTTAAATATTAAGAAATACTTTTTTTTGCCGCTTCGATAATTTTTTCAGCCGTTTTAGGGCCTATTCCGGGAAGCGTCGTTAAATCTTCAACGGTAAGCTGCGTCAGCTTTGCTATGTCTGAAAAACCCGCTTTTACAAGCACTTCGATAGTTTTTTCACCTATACCTTCAAGCTTTTCAAGCGCTTCCGTCTGTCTTTCCGCTTTTGCTTCGCTTTCCTGCTTTTTCTGCCCTTCGGATTTTACGTCAATGTGCCAGCCGGTAAGTTTAGCGGCAAGCCTTACATTATGTCCGTTTTTTCCGATAGCAAGCGACAACATGTCATCTGTAACCATAATTTCCGCTTTCTTTTCTTCTTCAGAAACGATTACCACTGATATAACTTTAGCCGGAGCTAAAGCTGACGAAATATATTTAACCGGATCGATTGAATAAGGTATTAAATCTATTCTTTCGCCTCTTAATTCATCTATAATAGGCTTCACGCGCGCGCCTTTAACGCCTACGCAAGCGCCTACGGGGTCAACTTTAGGATTGTGAGACATTACGGAAACCTTTGTCCTCATTCCAGGGTCTCTTACGATATTAACTATTTCTACGACTTTTTCGTATATTTCAGGAACTTCAAGCTCAAAAAGCCTTTTTACGAGTTCGGTGCTGGCACGCGATAAAACCGTAGAGGGCCCTTTAATGTTTTTATCAACTTTTATTATTACCGCTTTTATATGCTGGCCCACGTTAAACTTTTCCCTGAATACCTGCTCGCTGACGGGAAGTATCGCTTCGGTTTTGCCCAAATCAACGATGATATTTTTATTTGCTATGCGGTATATAACGCCGTTAACTATCTGGCCGACTTTTTCCTTCATTTCGTCATAAAGAGAATCCCTTTCAGATTCCCTTATTTTCTGGACTATAACCTGCTTTGCGGTCTGCGCGGCTATCCTTGAAAAATCCTGAGTATCTAAAGGAATCTTTACTTCGGAGCCGATTTCATTGTCTTTCCCGAGTTTTTTTGCATCCTGCGCGCTGATTTCAAGCAGGGGATTCGTTACGTCTTTAACAACCGTTTTAATAACGCTCGCAGCCATTTCACCCGTATCCGGATCAACTTTTGCTTCAACGTTAACGTTTTTACCGACGTGCTTTTTGTAAGCCGACACAAGCGCGTTTTCGATAACCGTTAAAATATCTTCCTTTCTGATTTTCTTGTCTTTCTCAATCTGCTCAAGAGCCATCATGAGCTCGCTCTTTTCTGACATTTTCTTCCTCCGTTAAATTCGGACTATATATCCGTTTCCAAATTTGCTTTTTTTATATCCGTAAAATCTATTATTACCTTTCCCTTGGTCACATCGTCAAGCGTTACTTTTCCGCAATCAAACGCAAGAAGCTCGCCTAAGAAATTTTTCTGGTTGTTTATAGGGTTAAAAGTCTGTATTTTTACTTTGCTGCCTAAAAAACGCTTAAAAGCTTTTTCGTTTTTGAGCGCCCTGTTAAGCCCGGGCGAAGAAATTTCCAAAACATAAGAATCATTTAATATATCGGCTTCATCTAAAACGGCTCCGAATATATTGCTCATCTCTTCACAGTCGCTCATCATAATTCCGCCGTCTTTGTCTATAAAAACGCGCGCTATCCAGCTGCCGTCTTCTTTGACATACTGTACGTCAACTATTTCCATGCCGTAACTTACCGCCGCAGGAGTTAATAAATCTTCAATTTCTTTAGCTTTATTGGTCATTTTACCTTCTATCAAAAATAAAAGGCGGCTAAAATAGCCGCCTTAACTGCGGTTATTATACCAATTAATGCGGGATTATACAAATTTTACCGAACTTATTTTTCATAGAAAAGACCGCTGCTTTATTAGAGCAGCGGTCTTTTGGTTATTTTTATAAATACTCTTACATTTTCTGGTCTACAAAAATCCCGGGCCCCATAGTTGAAGAGATTGAAACGCTTTTCATATACTGGCCTTTTGAGCTTGAAGGTTTCGCTTTAGCTACCGCTTCCACCAAAGTTTTTATATTATCAACAAGCTTTTCTTTATCAAATGAAACTTTGCCGACTGGGACGTGAATAATTCCAAAAGAATCATTTTTATATTCAACTCTTCCTTTTTTAAGTTCTTTAACCGCCGTGCCTATTTCAAACGTTACTGTTCCGGATTTAGGATTAGGCATAAGGCCTTTAGGCCCCAATATCTTTGCAACTTTGCTTAAATCTTTCATAACGTCAGGCGTAGCAACCAAAATATCAAAATCAAGCGTGCCTTTAGATATTTCTTCTATCAAATCTTCAAAACCGACTTTATCCGCGCCGGCGTTTTCAGCTTCTTTCTGTTTTTCGCCCTTAGCCAAAACTGCAACTTTTCTTGTTTTGCCGATGCCGTGAGGAAGGGTTACCGTTCCTCTGACAATCTGATCGCTCTGCTTAGGATCGATCCCGAGCCTTATGTGCAATTCTACGGTTTCGTCAAATTTTGCTTTTGCAGTCTGCTTTACAAGGTCTGCCGCTTCATTAAGCGTATAAACTTTGCTTTTGTCTACCAGTTTTAATGCTTCGTTAAGTCTTTTTCCCATTTTTTTCTCCCGTGGTTACGCGCCGCGTCGTAGCAACTTCACTTCAAAGACCGGCTCCCACAATTCTGTTTTATTTATTCTTTACGCGAAGTATTTTGTGTTTAGGCGCTAAAGAGACAAGCGAAGTTTAGGAAGAACCTAAATGAGCTTGGCTTTGAAAAAGCATAAACTCAAAAGACAAAGCGTAAATTATTTTTCTACGTCGATACCCATACTTCTTGCAGTACCCTCAACCATAAGCTTTGCGGCTTTGATATCGCCGTTAGCGTTCAAATCAGGCATTTTCTGCTGGGCTATTTCTTCTACCTGCTTCGAGGTAAGTTTTCCGACTTTATTTCTGTTAGGAACTCCGGAAGCTTTTGCAACACCCGCGGCTTTCTTAACCAAAGACGCGACAGGCGGCATCTTTGTTATAAACGTAAATGATCTGTCTTCGTACACAGTTATAACAACCGGTATAGTCATACCTTGTTCTGTTTTTTTGGTTCTTTCATTAAACTGCTTACAGAAATCCATAATATTTACTCCCTGCTGTCCTAGTGCCGGACCTACAGGAGGAGCAGGATTTGCAGCGCCTGCGGGAATCTGTAATTTAATCATTGCTTTTACTTTCTTTGGGGCCATTTTATTTACTCCTATTAATTAAACTGCTTATATTTTTTCTACTTGTAAGAAATCAAGTTCAACCGGCGTTGGCCTGCCAAAAATGGTAACCATGACTTTGAGTTTTCCTCTTTCCTGGTTAACTTCTTCAACAATACCGATAAAATGCTTGAACGGGCCTTCAATAATACGTACGTTTTCTTCTTTCTCAAAAGAAACCGCCGGTCTTGGTTTAGAAGCATCCGGGTTAACGATGGTATTGAGAAGATTTGCGACTTCATCCTGTGCCATCGGAACGGGTTTGACACCACCCAGAAAACCTGTGACTCCCGCGGTATTCCTTATAAGCCAGTAGGTGGTATTATTTACGGTCATCTCCACAAAAACATATCCGGGATAGAACTTTCTTTTCTTTATTCTCTTCTTGTTCTGCTTAACTTCAACAACTTCTTCGGTAGGAACAAGAATCTGGGAAATAACATCCTGCATATTTAAATTTGCTACAGCCATTTCAAGACTTTTCTTTACTTTGTCTTCGTGGCCGGAATAAGTATGTACAACGTACCATTGATTTGCCATTTTTTACCCCAAACTATAGTATAACGCCTATTATTCTGCCCAGAATTAAATCAACGCCGCTTACAAAAATTGACATAATAATGATAAAAATTACCGTGACAATAGTCGTTCCGACTACTTCTTTTCTTCCAAGCCATGTTACTTTCGTAAGCTCGTAATATGCTTCTTTAAAAAACTGGATGGCTCTTTTAAATAAATTCATTTTACACCTTCGTATTATTTATATTAAAGCAGAAGCGGGGGCAGAAGGATTTGAACCTCCAAAACCGGTTTTGGAGACCAGCAGTTTACCGTTAGCTTATGCCCCCAAGCTTCTTTTATTAATGTTAACGAACTATATAACTTCCGGGTTTTATCCTGCTTTTCCTTATACCTAAAAAAAGTATATCAACTTCATCGCCAGGTACAGCCTCAAGGCAGGCTTTGCCTTCATTCAACAATGTCAAATCGCTGACTTTTGCATCAATAACTTTTGCGGACATTATTTTAACAGTATCGCCTTTTTTTAAACTTCCTTTCTCTATTTTTCCCGTAACGGTGGAAAATATCCCTAAAAAACCATACACCCGTTCAACTTTCATCGAAAAAGAAAAAGATTCAAAATCATTTTCAGAATACTGTTTTGTATCACCTATAATCTTCAGCGCATTATCTATATAATTCGACCTGCCAAATAACTTGCCGAAACAAACCATAGACTATCCTGTCAAAAAACTATTTCGTTTCTTTGTGATCCGTACGTTTTCCGCAATTTTTACAGAACTTTTTCAACTCAAGCTTTCCTTCATGCTTTTTGCCTTTATCAAAATAGTAGTTTCTGTTTTTGCAGACGCTGCACGCCATAGTTATAATAAATCTCTCAGCCATCTTATGTATTTCTCCAGTTAATTTACTTTATCATTTAGTCCAAAATTTCCGTAACAACACCGGATCCGACCGTTCTTCCGCCTTCTCTTATCGCAAATCTCAACTGCGTTTCCATCGCTACAGGCATTATCAATTCTATATCCATCGTTATATTGTCGCCTGGCATCACCATCTC
>JAVBLP010000010.1:0-29139 GCA_031553505.1 Endomicrobiaceae bacterium | reverse complement strand
ATGCGTCTCTGTTTGTGTTTTTCTTTGAAAAAAGCATTATGTTTTTTGAGTATTTTTTAAGGCTTTCCGCAAAAGTGTCTTCGGGAGCAACAATATCGGTTTTTCCGATAATAATTATAACGGGGGTATTGTTTTTACCGGCTTCGTTTACAATATTTTTTTCAAAATCTCCGAATTTTCCGGCTTCGCAAACCAAAAATGCCGCATCGCTCGCGCCCAAAGCTCTTCGCGTCTTTTCTATTCTGGCATCAGCCAGCGAAGAAGCGTCATCAATACCGGCGGTATCTGTAAAAGTTACCGGCCCAAGCGGGTTTAACTCCATTTGCTTATATACCGCATCAGTCGTTGTGCCGGGAACATCCGAAACGATTGACGCGTCCTGCCCGGTAATAAAATTCATAAGCGTTGACTTTCCGGCGTTTGTTCTGCCGAAAATGCCTATTTGTATGGTCAATGCTTTCATTATTTTCATTTTTTTAATGTATCGCCTTTTGAAAAATCTAAAACTTTTCCCGCTTTTTTTGCCATTTCTTCCAGATAATATATTACGTTTTCATCTTCGCTTAAGCAACGTTTATTAGGATATATTTCATAACTTTTTCTGTACTCGTACGGCGTGAAGTTAGGCATTATTACGTTTGCGCCGGCTTTTAAAGCTTCAACCCGCAAATCTTCTCCCCCTATGCTTCCCAAAGCCGTCGTAGCAGGCAGGTGGGCATTTTTTGTAATTATTCTTGTCAGCGCGACCGTTTTAATTGCCAGATACGGATTGCCGTTCGGGTGGTTTTTCAGCATACTTTCAGAATGGGCGATAAACGGATTTATACCTATCATATCAAAACCTTCTTTTGCAAAAAAGATTATGTCATTTGCGATATCTTCCAATGTCTGGCTTTTTAAGCCTACAATCATTCCGCTGCCTGTCTGAAAGCCGAGTTCTTTCAAAATTTTTAAGCATTCAATTCTTTTATGAAAACTCATTTTAGGGTGAAGTTTTTCATAAAGAGATTTGTTTGTCGTTTCTATTTTTAAAAGATATCTGTCAGCCCCGGCTTTTTTCCACTTTTCATAAATTTTCTCTTCCTGTTCGCCGCAGGAAAGAGTTATACGCATATCAAAGCTTTTCTTTATCTTTTTAACGGCAAAAGCAAGTTCGTCCCAGTCGTAATTATCATCTTCCCCGGACTGCAAAACAGCGGTTCTTATGCCGGTTTCAAACATTTTTTGTACCGCGGAAATAATTTCTTCATTACCAAGCCTGTAACGCTCAAGTTTTTTATTGCCGGTGTTAAGGCCGCAGTAATAACAGTTGTTTTTACAGTAACTTGAAAACTCCACAATGCCCCTAACAAGAATGCCTTTACCGCAAAACCTGAAGCATATCTCATCGGCAAATTTTAAAATTTCGCCGCTTTCTTCAAAAGAAATTTCCAAAAGCTTTGCCAAAGACGGCAAAACCTCTGAATTATTTTCAAAAACGTCGGTTAAAAGTTTTTTTACGGATTGCATGGGATAAGTATACAATATTTTGGGTTTAAAGATTATTTTGAAGAGTTTAAATATTCGGAGATTTTTTTAGCCGCCTGTTTGCCCATACCCATAGCCTGTATTACGGTATCGCCGCCGACTATATCCCCTCCGGCAAAAATACCGGGAATTGCAGTCATATAATTATCATCAATTACCAGATAGCCGTGGTCATCGGTTTCAAGCCCTTCGGTAAGTGACGGAAGAACGGGATTCGGGTTTAAGCCCAAAGCCAAAACGACAAGGTCTGTTTCCATAACAAAATTTGAACCTGGAATTTTTTTAGGGCGCCTTCTGCCTGATTCATCAGGCTCGCCGAGTTCCATTTTTATGCATTCAACTGCTTTTACAAAGCCTTTTTCGTTGCCGGAAAATTTAACGGGATTGGCAAGCGTTATAAATTCAATGCCTTCTTCTTTCGCGTGAAGCCTTTCTTCTTTTCTGGCAGGCATTTCATTTTCGGTTCTTCTGTAAACAAGCTTTACGCTCGAAGCGCCAAGCCTTAAAGCCGTCCTGGCGGAATCCATCGCGGTATTGCCGCCGCCGACTACCACTACATTTCTTCCCTTATATATCGGTGTGTCATAATTCGGAAAATCAAAAGAACGCATAAGGTTAACTCGCACTAAAAATTCGTTTGCGGAGTAAACATTGTTTAAATTTTCGCCTTCAATGCCCAAAAACACCGGAAGCCCGGCGCCTGTGCCTACAAAAACAGCTTTATAACCTTCCGCAAACAGCTCTTTTACGGTTTTAGTCCTGCCTACAAGAGTGTTAAGGACTATTTTTATCCCAAGCTCTTTAAGAGCATTAATTTCCTTATCCAAAACGTCTATCGGAAGCCTGAATTCAGGTATACCGTACCTTAAAACTCCGCCGGTATCGTGAAGCGATTCAAAAATGGTTACGTCATAGCCCGCCTTTGCCAAATCCCCGCCGCACGTAAGCCCTGCCGGTCCGGAACCAACAACAGCAACTTTTATCCCGTTGCTTTTTACCGCCTGCTGTTTTTCATTTATATTGTCAGCCGCCCAGTCGGCAGCGTATCTTTCCAAATTTCCGATAGCGACGCTTTCGCCTTTTTTTGCAAGTATGCAGTGTTTTTCACATTGATTTTCCTGAGGGCAGACGCGCCCGCAGACGGCAGGAAGATTATTCTTTTCTTTTAATACTTTTATCGCTCCCGCCGGATTATTTTCAGAAAGGTGTTTTATAAATCCGGGAATATTGATTTCAACAGGGCAGCCTTCAGTACAAAGAGGTTTTTTGCACTGCAGGCAGCGCTTTGACTCTTCAAGCATCTGCGCCGCGGCATAACCCTCGTTAACCTGTTTAAAATCTTTGTTGCGCACACTGGGTTCCCTTTCGGGCATTTTTACTCTTTGCGGCATTTACACTCCGGACTATGATTAAAATTATCCAGCGAAACTTTTTCTAAATCGCGGAAAAGCCCGAGCCTTGAAACAAGCTCATCCCAGTTTACTTTATGAGCGTCAAACTCAGGGCCTTCAACGCAGGCAAACTTTGTTTTTCCGTCAACGGTAACCCTGCACGCGCCGCACATTCCCGTACCGTCAACCATTATGGGGTTTAAAGAAACAAGCGTCTTTATATTTTGCGGTTTTGTAAGGTTTGCGACGGCTTTCATCATGGGAACCGGCCCTATGGCGTAAACAACATCTATCTTTTCTTTCGCAATAATATCTTTTAAAACGTCGGTAACAAGCCCTTTTGTGCCGAGAGAACCGTCATCGGTAGCAAAAAACAGTTCATCGCTGACTTCGTCAAGCTCGCATTTAAGTATTATTAAATCTTCGCATCTGGCGCCTACCACCGTAATGATTTTATTTCCTGCTTCGCGCAATGCCCTTATTACAGGCAGCACTTCGGCCGTGCCGACGCCGCCTGCGACCGCGACAACTATGCCGTATTTTTCAATCTCGGTAGGATGGCCAAGGGGGCCTACAAAATCTTTTATATAGTCGCCTTCATTCATTTCGCCGAGTTTTACGGTTGTTTTGCCCATTTCCTGAAAAATAATCTGGACCAAACCTTTTTCAATGTCTGTATCTGCTACCGTTAAAGGTATTCTTTCGCCCGTTTCATCTATGCGCAGCATCACAAACTGCCCGGCTTTCGCGTTTTTCGCGATTTCCGGAGCTTCAACATAAAAACTCTTTATCTTTTGCCCGATGATTTTTTTCTTGGTTATTTTATACATTTCAACCTGCTTTTTGCTTAAAAATACAATAAGTTTTAGTAATTATATAAGTTTTTGCCCCTTCAATCAAGAAGCGGTATTACAGCGCTTCTTTTAAAAAATTTTCAATTTCTGACAATATTTCTTTTTCAGAGGCTGTCCGTGCCTTCTCTTTTGCGTCATTTTCTTCAAGAGAGGCCGTTTCTCCGGCAGCAGTGCTTGAATATATGACAGTATCATTGCTAAAAGAATCATACAAAACGGTATCCGCAATCCAATCATATTTGATACCGCCGTTAACCATAGTTTTCAAACTCTGGATACTGCATTTAACGGTAAGAAATGTTTCCCCGTCTTCTTCCCTGGCAGGATTAGCGTTAACAACCACAAAACCGTTTTTTGCGAATAAATCCCGTATTTTTGTTTTTAACGCGCCTTCCGCTTCAATATAGTAAGACGCTTTTTTCAAAAGTTCTTTTCGCTGCTGCACAAGCTTTTCCCTTTCGTAAGCAGTAATATCTGACACTGCGACGCTTTCTTTTAAAAGCTTTTTCAACGAATATATCGCGTCGCGCCTTTCATAAAGCTCCAAAACGCCGTCAATTTCCCTGATTCTTGAGGAGCCTGTATTGCGGGAAGTGTCTAAAATCAAGTTAGCGTCAAAAAGCATTCTTTCAATATATGACAATTCTTCCTCAATACTAATTTTAAAAGAACTTTTATCTATTGCGGCAAGAACATAGTATTTGCCGCGTTCGCTATGCTTAAGGCGGACCTCGCAGAAAGGCATTAACAGCATATCCATGGCAGACTCCTGCCCTTTATCTCCCTGCTTTTTAGTTTCCGCGATAATTCTTGAAAATAAATCTTTTTTGGCGAGGTATTCGGCGTTTTCATAGCTGCTGCCCGAAGCCGCCGCGGTAAAAAACATTTCCTGAGGATAAGAAGAGCTTCTGCCTGTCTTTGCCCATTCAGGAACAGCCGCGCTTACAAGCGCCGGAAACAAAAACACTGATAAAACAAATAATAACCTTTTCATTGTACGGCGCTCCTTAATACAACAAAATTCTTTTTTCCTTCTTTTATGTCAACTGCGATAGTTTTTGTTTTTATAACGCTTTCATAAGCGTCCAAAAATTCAATTTCTATTTCACTTGGACCCGCGGGAAGAAAAACCCGCGTCATAAGAATATTTTCCGGAAGGGTGTGCCAGGCGCGTTTATCCGCCGTTTCCGACATCGAATTGTAAACGTTAAAAGCAATTTGCGTTAATGTGCCCCAGTTTGAGTTTGAATTATCAGTTACCGCCTTTGAAACGCTTTTGCCGACCGCGTACTTAACTGCCGCGCGCGCTAAAGTTTTGGCGTATATTTTTCCCAATTCGTCATTCATGCACTTCCGTGCTACTTCAGCAAGATTCTGCGCCATGTACGAATCCCTTTTTCTTCCTCTTGCATCTTCGGTGTTAACCCTGAATGATTTAACTTTATTCGGGATATTTTCGTACTTCGGAAAAGCGACTTTTACGTAATCGCTTGCGAAAGCCGAAATAACTACGGATCTTGCCTGATCAAATTCTTTTGCCTCTTTTGAATCGTCAACTTCAACCTGGTTTATGTAAGGCCATATGTCAAAAAGGGCAAACTCCAATATATTGTCAACTTTTTTAGGCATAAAACCGTTATAATCTACGATTATACATTCGCCGTATCCTGCCTGAATATCATTTCTTCTAGCATTCGGAAATTCTTTTTTTATCTCATCGGCTCGTTCCGGCATTCCGAGTTTTAAAGCGGAAGTATAAGCATCATTAATAAGGTCTTTCGGCACCGGAACATTCGCTATACCGTTTTGGTAAGCCTTAAGAGCCATATAATAAGATATATGCGCGTCATTTAAATATCCGCCGTTTTCATAAATAATGCCCATAAAATACCTTATAAAACCGTCATCTTTATAAAAGTTTTTATAGTTTTTTTCAACCGCGAAAGTCCGAAACATCGTATCCGCCTGGCGCGCTTCCACAACGGCCTCATTGTCTTCGCCGAGCAAAATATAGTTGAGTGCTTCAAAAACGGTTATGTGCACCCTTTCATAATTTTCGCCGTAATAAGGCATTGAATTATCATTATAAATCATCGATACCGCGCCGGCGGTTATGCTTTTTTGGTAGTATTCGGCAAATTTTTCTTTGGCAAGTTCAAATTTTTTCGTGCTTTGGCCGTAATCCCGCGCTAAATGGCTGGTCATGCCGGAATCAAGGTAATACAGAAGGATATTTTTCTTTCCGTATTTTCCCTTGGATTTATCTACAAATTTTGCTGCGCCTTCGTAATCTTCAACATCAATTTTTGCCCTTAAATCCGCGTAGTACCCAGTTAAACCGGAAGCACATCCCCCAAACAGCATTGCAACTGCGGCCGCAAACAGCAATGCTTTTAAAGGATGTGCTTTATATTTTGGTGCGGAAGCTTCAGCGCTTCGCATTTTTAGGCTTTATACTTCTTTTTGGCCACGACTTTCTTTATCTTTTTCTGGCCAATCCAGACTTTTTCATTCGTTTCAATATTAATCATTTCGAGGTCAACCTGATAATACTTTAATTCCGCGCCTTTTTTGCCGTCAAAAATAGAGTTTATCTGGCCTTTGAGCATATAATCGGCGGCCGTTTCCATACCCTGCTGTTTCGCGGTGCCTTCTTTTGAGTTTTCCGCCTGGTCGTCTCTTTCCGCTCTGACTTCGTCTCTCTGCGCGCTGGAAGCTACAAATACCACTTTGCCGGAATTGATAAGCGCTCTTTCCAAATCTTTTATGAAAGTTTCTGTGGAAATATGCTCTTCCGTTTTATTTAAAACCTGCCCTACTATAACTCTCGGTCTTCTGTCATATCTTTTTAAATAATCGTCAACCCATGACCTGTTTAAAGAATCATCTATCATTTCTTTAGACACAAGCTGCGAATCGGTATCATTCCAGTTCCCGCTGAAATCGATTTCTTCCTCAGCGTCAACCCTTGTAACCTGCGGTCCGGAGCAGGCGAAAAGCCCTGCCGTAAGAATAGCGGCAAAAACATAAACAGCAAATTTCTTAAAATTCATAACATCTCCTTTTAACTGCAGAGTGAATATTGGATATTTGAAAGTCAGATATCGCATTCTCTTTTAGCTCTTAATTTTTAATTTTTCACTCTTTTTATTTTGACGGAATTATTTTTTTAAACTTCCTCTTGCCTGCCTGAATAACGAAAGACTCCTCCGCTTTTATTTCAAAATCTTCTTCCACTTTCTTGGAATCTATCTTTACCCCGCCCTGCTCTATAAGCCGGCGCGCTTCATTTTTGCTTGCAACCATCGCGCTTTTTGCAAGCAAATCTGAAAGTTTTATGGTTTTAACGTCAAGCTGAAACTCTTCTATCTCATCCGGCATGTCTTTTTTGGCAAAAACCTTGTCAAACTCTTCCTTTGCCTGTTTTGCGTCTTGGGAGCTCCAGTACCTTTCGGTAATTTCCTGCGCGAGCGCGAGCTTTGCCTCTTTAGGATGCATAGCTTTTACTTCTTTTAAATCTTTCTGGGTCAAAAGCTCATAATATTTGTACATCAGTTCGTCAGAAACTGACATAATCTTGCCAAACATATCCTTCGGCGCGTCGTTAAGGGCGATATAATTATTATATGATTTGGACATCTTCTTTACGCCGTCAGTGCCTTCAAGAAGCGGCATAGTTATAACAACCTGCGCCACCTGCCCGTAATCCCTCTGCATATCCCTGCCCAAAAGCAGGTTGAATTTCTGGTCGTTGCCGCCAAGTTCGATATCGGCTTTTAAAGCGACCGAATCATAAGCCTGGAGCAGCGGATACATAAATTCAACAATGCTTATCGGTTTATCTTCTTTATATCTTTTTTCAAAATCGTCGCGTACCAGCATCTGCGCTACGGTATTTCTGGCGGCCAACCCCAACAGCCCCTGAATGCCAAGCTCGTTAAGCCACTTGCTGTTATAAACGACTTCCGTTTTATCTTTATCAAGTATTTTAAAAACTTGAGAAGTGTACGTTTCTATGTTTTTGGAAATTTGCTCGTCAGTCATCATAGGGCGGGTTTCGGATCTGCCGGAAGGATCGCCGATACGGGCGGTAAAATCGCCTATAAGAAATACTACCTGATGCCCTAAATCCTGAAATGTTTTAAGCTTGTTTATTATTACTGTGTGCCCTAAATGCAAATCCGGAGCGGTCGGGTCAACCCCGAGTTTAACCCTTAATTTTTTGCCTGAAGAAAGCTTCTTTTCAAGCTCTTCAACGGAAATTATTTCGTTTGTGCCTCTTTTAATTTTATCGATCGCTTCTTTCATCGGTGTTCTTCTTCTCCTTATACTGATAAACTTCTTAAAATTTTAAAGCCTCTGTCATTAAACTTCTTTTCATGTTTCATGGCCTGCGAAATAGGAATCGCGGAAATTTCGCCTTTTGTTATGCCGACAAGCTGGTTAACCTTTCCTTTATGAAAAAGGTGCATCGCGGCATAACCGAATTTTGAAGCTAAAATTCTTGTTCTTGCAGTCGGCCTTCCGCCCCTTTGTATATAACCTAAATTGCTGACTCTCACTTCAAGCCCAGTCATCTTTGCTATCTGTTTTGCAAAATCCGAAGAAGAGCCGCAACCCTCGGCATAAGCGATGATTTCGGAGGTTTTTCCGCGCTCTTTGCCTTTTGTCAGCTCCGTGGCAAGCTTTTTCATATCAGGCTTCATTTCAGGGACTACAATATATTCGCACCCCGCGGCAAGACCGACATCCAATGTCAAAAAGCCGTGTTCCCTGCCCATTATTTCCACCACAAAAATCCTGTCATGGCTTGTAGCGGTATCCCTTATTTTGTCTATTGCCTCAACAGCAGTATTTAATGCGGTATCATAGCCGATGGTTTCATCAGTGCCATATACGTCATTGTCAATTGACGCCGGAATGCTGACTACTTTTATGCCGTGTTTTGTCAGGGCGTTTCCTGCCGCAAGGGAACCGTCGCCGCCTATAATAATCAACCCGTTTAAACCGAGTTCTTTTATTGTTTTTACCGCTCTGTTCATTCCTGCTTTTGTTTTTGTTTCCGGGCATCTGCCTGTATGTAGAATTGTGCCGCCCGTATTGATAATCCCGCTGACCGAGCGCAGCGTAAGAGTGGCAAAATCGTCATCCAAAAGGCCTTTAAAGCCTCTTCTTATTCCTATCATCTGATAGCCGAGATAAATTCCGTATCGCGTGACTGCCCTTACCGCGGCATTCATGCCCGGCGCGTCCCCGCCTGAGGTTATAATTCCTACTTTTTTTACCATATAAGCCCCCGTAAATAGAATATAATGATTTTACACTTTTATTAGCTTTTGGGCAATATCGCTCTTAACAAAATTTGCTAAAAATGAATGATTTTAGCTAATATAGATAACATGAAAAAAATTGAAATACTATCGCCGGCAGGCTCTAAAGAGTCGTTTATAGCGGCCGTTGAGGCAGGCGCGGACGCCGTTTATTGCGGCCTGCAAAGCTTTAGCGCCAGAAGCAAAGCGCAAAATTTTACACACTCCGAGTTTTACAACTATACAAACTATGCCCGCAAAAATAATGTTAAAGTATATGTAACGCTTAATACGCTTATAAAACAGGACGAAATTAAGGAAGCGGTAAAAGAAATAAACTTTATCGCCGCAGCCGGCGCCGATGCCGTAATAGTGCAGGATTTTGGCGTTGCGGAAATAATAAGGCAATACTTTCCTTCGCTTAAACTCCACGCGAGCACGCAGGCGGCGATACACAACAGTTACGGCGTTATCGAAGCCGGAAAAGCCGGCTTCAAAAGGGTTGTTTTGGCAAGGGAATTATCACTGCAGGAGATAAAAAGCATTTCTGCCAAAACAAAAACAGAATTGGAAATATTCTGCCACGGGGCTTTGTGTTTTGGCGTTTCGGGAATGTGCTTAATGTCGAGTTTTATAGGCGGTAACAGCGGAAACCGCGGTGCTTGCGCCCAGCCCTGCAGAAGAAGGTGGAATATTAATAATAAAAGCGGCTTTTATATATCTCCGAAAGATTTGGATTTGTCAAAACACATAAAAGAATTGAAAAATAGCGGTATTTCTTCATTAAAAATCGAAGGCAGAATGAAAAATCCGCAATATGTATATAAGACTGTAAAAGCATATACAATGCTTTTACATGCCGATGAAAAAGACCCTTCCTATCAGCAAATAATTAATGAGGCGGCGGAGCTGCTTTCCCATGATTTTGCGCGCCCGAAAACAACTTTCAATTTTACCGGAAAATCTTATCATATCTTTTCTCCGGAAATGCCAAAACAGACAGGCATTTATATCGGCAAAGTATCTTCAGTTCAAAACGGCGTAATTGAAATTCAAACAAATACTGCAATTAATACCCATGATACATTTAAAGCCGTGGATGCGGCAAATGACTTGTCTTATAAAGTAAATTTATCGGATACTAAGCAAGTAAACGGAATTTTAAAAGCAAAAACCGATTACGCATCTATAAAAAAAGGTATGGATATCTTTAAGACATCCGATGCTTTATTTGCAAAACACATTGAAAATATAATAAAAAGTGTAAAAATAGACAAAGAACCGCTTGCTCTTGCGCAAAAAATGGTTTCTCTGCCAAAGTTTAAACAAAACAAAGAAAATGGGCGCTTATTTATAAAAATTGATGATGAGGGGTGGCTAAAAGAAATTCAAAAGCAAAAAAATGATGCGGCGGTTATATTACTGCTGGATAAGAATAAGTTAAAAAACATTGAAAAATACGTCAATTTTACATATTTTGAACTTCCCCAGTATATTGATGAAGAAGATTTACCTATTTTTCAGGGAGCAGTTATAAAACTTGCAAAACAGGGCAAAAAGGCATTTTTCTTAAACAATTTAGGACATTTTTTATTCTTTAAAAATCAAGAAGCGGATATTTACGCCGGCAGCTTTTTATACGCGCTCAATACCTTTTCCGCAGAATTTTTATTTGGCAGAGGCATTAAAAATTTTATTTTTTCCGTTGAAGATGACTTTAAAAATATTTCATTGCTTGCCAAAAACGGCATTAACGGGATATTTTATATATCCGGTTTTCCTGTGCTGGCCTTATCGGCAATGGATTTGCATAAAGATTTAGAAAATGGCGCGCAGATAATCTCTGCTAAGGATTCATTGCAAATAACACGCAAAGACGGCAAAACATATATAACAGGGCAATATCCCGTTATGCTGTTAAACAAAAAGAAGAAACTTCAAACCATAGGAATTGACAAATTTCTTATAGACCTGTCATTTATAAAACCTAACACAAACTACCTTTCATCGGTTTTAAACGCACTCAACGGAAAACAATCCCTGCAAAACAACATCGAATTTAACTTTGAAAGAAATCTGAAATAAAAAAACGCCCTCTTTTTTCAAAGAGGGCGTTTTATATCTAGTTATATTAACTATTAGAAATTAACTCTGAAACCGATCTGGAAATCTTGAGTGTTCATCACATTTCCGGAGTCTGTTCCAAATGCAAATTTTTCTTCTTTCAAATCACCAGTTTTTTCATATACATAATTCAAGCTGGCAAAGTTCAAATTTGCAAAAAGCGTGAATGTTTTCGAAAGATTATAGTTTATAGCAGGAACTATTGATACTCCGTAAGAATCACTAGTTTCGTCAATTAATTTATCATCTGCACTTGCAAAAAATACTGAGCCTTTAAATGAAAGGCTGAATTTCCCAAGAGTTGCCGCATAATACTGTGCAAAAGGCGCTACAGCCCATCCCTGTTCTTCTATCGGTTCTGTTACGTCTTTCAATGAAAAATAAGCAACACCTAAACCAATTTCCCACTTATCATTCAATGTGTATCCGACTTCAGGCGCAATTGTAAAATTTGCTACGTCATCGGTTTTTGCATCGCCATTTTTCGTTGAAACGGACTCATAACCAAGCGCTCCGCCTGCAAACCACTGTGCCTGTGCTACGCCTGCAAAAGCAAACAACATTGCGAAAACTAAAAGTTTTTTCATCTTTCTGACCCCTTTTTATTTTTTTATCCTACTTTCAAAAAAAAGCGTGATGTGGCTAAATTCACCCCCTTCTTTAATAGTTTGTTAAGCGTTATGCACCATCAATAAACCATTTTTTGCATTTTTTGTCAACAAAATATATAGCAATGTGAAATTTTTGCAAAAGTTTTATTGTAAAGAAATATACATAGTATTTAAAACGAAGAAAAAAGGTTAACCGAAAGAAAACAGATTTGTTAATTTAACATATACAAGGCAGCAAAAAAATCCTGCAGGGTTTTTAGCCGCTGCAGGATTTTTTTTATTTTTTACAAATACAAACTATTTAAATTTGTACGTTACGCCTGCCTGCAATGTTGAGGCATCAAAATCCATACCGCTGTCTTTATTACCAAAAAGGTGTCCGATACCTACGCGGAAATCAACGTTTTGCGTATAGTTGTATTTCACAATAAGGTCAAGTTCGCTGCCGTACTTTACGGCATCTTCAAAATCTCCACCGTCTCTTGAGCCATAATTAAAAAAGTCCAGGCTGAAAAGGAATTTGTTTTTCACATAGTCAGCTCCGATATTTATAATCTGATTATCCATCCATCCTGCTGCCAAGAGCGTCTGCCCAACTATCAAGCCCGGAAGATAATTTCCGAAAGTGATGAAAGGTTTATTTTCACCGCCGGCAACAACGTATGCCGCTCTGGGGGTAAGCCCTATATCTTCAATTTTAAAAGAAGCGTCTGCTTTTATAAAGTTTGTATTAAAGTTATCGTTGCTAAACGTGTAGTCTCCGCCAAAATTCTTCGCGAATTCAACAGATGCTTTGAGTGTACCGACGTTAACAGTAGGTTTCAAACCGAGTATCGTATAGTTTCTGGTACCGATCCAATTCTCAACATCATATCCGTATGCCTGTACGTCTATCATATCGGCAATTTTCGCATATTTTAAATCAGCTCCTATTATAGTCGCGTTGCCGTTTATTCCGCCGTTTTGCATAATACCGTAGACAGCGTTTATTTTCATATTTTCTTTAGCATAGTATCCCGCAAAAGCATCAAGAGAAGACAACGCGCCCAATAAACCTATTCCCATCGCTCCGTTTACCATAAACAAAGGCTGGTCTCTTCTGATGCCGAAATACATCATGGAACTGTCTTCATCGCCATAATACTGACGGCCGACTTTCGCGCTTAAACCTTCAACATCAAAAAGTTTGTTGAAATTCAAATTCGCCTCAACCACTGTTATTTTGTTCAAATATCCGTCATCAGTGTTAGAACTATTTATAGGTCTTCCCGAAAACGCCATAGCAGCGTCATCACCCCAAAGGTTCTGATATCCCAAAGCAAAAGAGGCAGTTATGTTCTCATAAACATCAAACATTGCTCCTAATGTTATATATCCTGAAGTTCCGCCCATATTTACGCCAGCTACTCCTGAATTTTCATAAGTAAAACCGTAAATCGAACCTTCTCCGTAAAGCTTAAAATTCTTAAACGAAAATTCCTGTGCGAAAGAAACATTTGAAGCAACAAAGATTGCTGCCAAAACCAAAGCTAAAACTTTTTTCATTACATGACCCCTTTTTTTTATTAACTGCGTGTTTTTTAACTTTAAATAAAAATGTAACAAAACTTAATTTGTATCCGCCCCTCCTTGTAGAATTTAAAACCCCGCAATAAAGAACCAGAAGAATAAAGCATTTATATACTATTATGTCAATTTTATAATAACCCGCATTGCAAATATAACTTATATAAAAATGCTTTTATTTTCAATTGCTTTGTTAAAATTAAATTCAAATTTGCAAAACAGGTTCAAATATAGTATTTTAACTGTAAAATTTTTAGGAGGAAGTGCATGTACAAAATAGTATTAATCAGGCACGGCGAAAGTATATGGAATAAAGAAAACAGGTTTACCGGCTGGGCGGATGTTGACCTTTCGGAAAAAGGCAAAGAAGAAGCGTTAAAAGCCGGCGAACAGCTTAAAAAAGACGGCTTTACATTTGATTTAGCATACACTTCAGTTTTAAAAAGAGCGATCAAAACTCTTTGGAGCGTTATGGACACAATGGATTTAAACTGGCTGCCCGTAATAAACAGCTGGAAACTAAATGAAAGGCATTACGGCGCCCTTCAGGGTTTAAATAAAGCTGAAACAGCCGCGAAATATGGCGAAGACCAGGTAAAAATCTGGAGAAGAAGTTATGATACTCCCCCGCCGGCGCTTGAAGCGGAAGATGAAAGATTCCCGGGAAAAGACCCGAGATACACAGGTTTAACAAAAGAGGAATTGCCTTTAACGGAATGCCTTAAAGATACCGTGGCAAGAGTTGTGCCTTACTGGGAAAAAGAGATAGCGCCCAAAGTAAAAGAAGGCAAAAAAATAATAATTGCCGCTCACGGAAACAGTTTAAGAGCATTAGTAAAATACTTAGACAACATAAGTGATAATGACATTGTAAACCTTAACATACCTACGGCAATGCCTTTGGTTTATGAACTTGACGCAAACCTTAAACCTATAAAAAACTACTATTTAGGCGACCCTGAAGCCGTAAAAAAAGCCATGGAAGCAGTAGCTAACCAGGGAAAGGCAAAGTAAAAAAGATGCATGGATGTATGGAAATATAGATGCATAGAAACAACAGCTTGAAGCAGAAATATATAAAGCAAAAAAGAAACCGGCCATAAAAGTCGGTTTCTTTTTTTTATTACTTGTTCATTGTTAATTGTCGTTATGGTGCCGAGGGCGGGACTTGAACCCGCACGCCGCCTAAGCAACTTGAGATTTTGAGTCTCACGTGTCTGCCATTCCACCACCTCGGCTTTAAAGAACTGAAACGAGACACTATTTTATAATAAAAGCGGTTTTTAGTCAAATTAACGCAAAATGCTAATGCCTTGAAAACACAACGATAAATATGTATAACTCTTTTCGATGGCAAATCAACAAAACTCCGGGAAATTATGATACGATTCGGCATTCATGCGTCATTAAGAAACGGCTTAAACAATGCAATCGACCAGTGCTTATCCATAGGCTGCGAAGCCATGCAGATTTTTACGAAAAGCCCGAGGGTCTGGAACAGCAAACAATACTCAACGGAAGAAATATCATCATTCAAAACCTTATTTAAACGATCTAACCTTTTCCCTTTAGCAGTACACACGTTTTACCTTCAAAACCTGGCTACATCAAATGCAGTTTTATATGAAAAATCTTTTGACGCTTTTGAAAAAGATTTACTTTTAGCTTCAAAAATCGGCGCGCAGTATTATATTATACATCCGGGCTCGTATTCAGAATTTTCAAACGTGAAAGAAGGGATAAAAAGGATTGCCGCTTCAATAAATAAAATTTATTTAAACAATGACATAACAACAACCGTGCTGCTTGAAAATCTTGCGGGAGAAGGCAGAAAGATAGGCTCTACATTTGAAGAACTGGCGCAAATTATTGACAGCGTAAAGAAAAAATCAAGAATTGCCGTGTGTTTTGACACCGCACACGCTTTTGGCGCGGGTTATGATATATCAAACCCGAAAACAACCGATAAAATGCTTAAAGACTTTGATTCTATAATCGGGCTTGATAAGTTAAAAGTTATTCATTTTAATGACTCCAAAATGCCGCTTGGGTCAAAAAAAGACAGGCACGAGCATCTCGGTAAAGGAATGATCGGAGAAAAAGGCTTAAAGCATTTTGTCCAATCCGTAAAAGATATCGCTGAAGCGGGAATTATCGAAACGCCTAAAGACCCTGAAAATTCAGACAAAATCAACTTAAACAGGCTTTTTAAATGGCGTTCAAACAAATAAAAAAAGCCTCCCGGCGCTAAACCGGAAGGCTTTTGAATTTAAGCTTACTTTTTAATAACTTCTTTCACTGTCAAGTCTTCTTCTTTAGCATGCCCTTTTATGATTACATAAACCATAAACACGACGAATGCCCCCATAAAAACATAAGCCGGCCAGTCAGCTGCAAAATCGATATACATTTTCTCCTCCAAATTACTTTTTTAGAATTTTAGCTATTTTAGCAAAGATTATCAACTTTTAACTTTTACCCGGCATCGGAAATAAAACCGCCGCCCAGCACTGTATCGCCGTCATAAAATACGGCAGATTGCCCCGGAGTAACAGATGCCTGCGGTTCGTCAAAGACAACTCTATTTTCAAAGACCGAAGCCGGAGCGGCTTTATGCATGCGGCGAATTTTAACATCGGCTTTTACAGGTAAAGGCAGCTTCATAAATGACCACTTAACATCTTCCAAAAACATTTCTTTTGAATAAGTATGCTCTTTGGTGCCGACAATTAGAGAGTTATTTTTTACGTCAATTTTTATTACATATACAGGTTTTTCAGTGGTAAGTCCTAAATTGCTTCTCTGCCCTATTGTGTAATAAATCAATCCTTTATGCTTGCCCAGCGTTTTGCCGTTTACGTCGTAAATATCTCCGGACTGGACTTTAGATAATCCAAGATTTTTTAAAAGAAACTCCGTATACGGCCCTTCAATAAAACAGTTTTCCTGGCTTTCCGCCCTTTGCGCCGAAGGAAGGCGCGTTTCTTCCGCTATTGCGCGTACTTCTGATTTTTCAAGATTCCCGAGCGGAAACAAAACAGCCGAAAGCTGATGCTGCCCAAGCCTGTAAAGCACATAAGACTGGTCTTTTTGCAAATCTTTGGCTTTTTTTAATTTGTAAACGCCGTTTTCTTCTTCAATTTTTGCATAGTGGCCTGTGGCAAGTTTATCAAAACCGAACTCTTTGGCTTTTTGAAGCAAAAGCCCGAATTTTACAGTCTCATTACATATTATGCACGGATTTGGTGTTTTTGCGGAAGTGTAACTTTCAATAAAATTTTTAATGATTATATCGGAAAAGTCTTTTTTAAACTCAAAAACAAAATGCTCAATATTTAAGAGGTCGCATATTTTCTTCGCGTCTTTAACTTCATCTTTAACACAATCATGCAACACTAAAGTCGCGCCGGCAATTTCATGCCCTTGTTTTTGCATCATATAAGCGCAGACGGCAGAGTCCACGCCGCCGGAAAGGGCGATTAAAACTTTACTCATTTTTTCCTTGATTTCCAAACGGGAGACATTGCCCTTAAATTTTCCACTATTGCGGGTAGTACTTCCAAAACATAATCAACGTCTTCATCCGTATTTAAATGGCTGAAAGAAAAGCGTATGGTTCCCTGCGCCGCGACCGGATCGACGCACATCGCGGATAAAACATGTGAAGGTTCGGAAGAGCCTGACGCGCAGGCAGAGCCTGTGGAAGCGGCAATTCCCTTCATATCAAGCATCAAAAGAAGCGCTTCGCCTTCTATGTAATTAAAACTTATATTTAGAATTCCAGACATCGCGTTCTCACCGCTGCCGTTTACTATCACTTCAGGAATTTTTGCAACTATGCCTTTTTTAAGTTTTTCCCTTAAAGCAAGCATTTTTTTATCATACTCGCTTATGTTGGATGAAACGAATTCCAGGGCTTTGGCAATACCGGCTATGAAAGGTATATTTTCAGTCCCCGGACGGATTCCGAATTCGTGATGGCCTCCATACATTAAAGGTGCAATGTGCGTGCCTTTTCTTACATAAAGAGCGCCTACGCCTTTAGGGCCGTGAAATTTATGCGCCGAAACGGAAAGCAAATCAACGCCCAGTTTTTTTACGTCTATATTTATCTTTCCCGCAGTCTGCACGGCGTCGGTATGAAAATATATTTTATCTTTTCTGCTTTTGTTTATTTCTCTTAAAATTACGCCGATTTTTTCAATCGGCTGGAAAGTGCCTACTTCATTATTGGCGTGCATAACCGTAACAAGCGCGGTATTATCTTTAACGGCTTTTTTAACGTCCTCCGCGGATACCTTGCCGTCTTTATCAACATCAAGCCATGTTATCTCATACCCCAGCGCCTGCAAGTGCCTGCAGGTGTATAAAACCGCGTGATGCTCTATCTTGCTTGTTATGATGTGCCCTTTTTTGCCGTACGCGTTTAATATTCCGAATATGGCAGTGTTGTCGGATTCTGTGCCGCAGCCGGTAAAAATTATTTCGTCATTTTCTGCGTTCAGCAAAGACGCCATTTGAGCGCGCGAAGCGTCGAAAACCTCTTGCGCCGCCCTGCCAAATGAGTGAAAGCTGGAAGCGTTGCCAAAAAGAGCCGTCAAATCAGGCTGCATTGCCTGCGTAACTTCCGGAGCCACGGAAGTTGTGGCGCTGTTATCCAAATAAACTTTTTTTTGTTCCATTTTTATCTTCTTTGTTTTTTTATTTTAATACTGTCCGCTAAATCTATTTCTTTAAACACCGGTTTACTGTTTTCTAAAAAACTCTTTGCTTCCCTTAATTTAAACGATATCCTCGCGCATTCGGAACAAACAGTCGTGTGCCTTTTATATTCTTTTTCTTTTGATTCATCAAGTTCGCCGCAGTAGAAAGGAAGTATCTCTTTCAACACTTCTTTACATTTCATTTTTTTGCGCCTCTAAATAATCGGAAATAATTTTTGAGCTCTTAAGCATCGATATTTTCACTTTTTCGGCATCTTTCGCCAATACACAGCAAATATCTTTTACCGTAAAGCAGTGTTCGTATTTTAACACAAAAACTTTTTTATCAAAAAGCGGCATTCTTTTCTTTGCAAGGCTTACAAAATCGCCGCAGGAGTTCTTTTTCTTTTTAATTGAAAACGCATTTATTCCGCTTAAAAGGTTTTTAAAAAGCCTTAGTTTTATTTCGGGCGAATCTTCATCAAGAGACGGCATCTTTTCAAATGCTTTAACAGCGGCTTTTTTGGCTTTTCCGCTGTCGTAAACAAGGCTTAAAGCAAGAGAGTAAATTTCATTTTGGTACTTTTTAAGCGTCAGCATCTGTCAACCTGAAACATCACTTCTTTTTCGCTGAAGTTTTAGCCGCCGGCTTTTTCTGCGCCGCGGCTTTCTTCTGCTGTATATTTTTCTTCGTTATATTTTTATTTTTAACATGCTCGTCAAGGTTTTCGGAGAAAATATGCCCGCCGTCGCCTTTTGCGACAAAATACAAACTGCTTGTATTAGCGGGGTATAATGCCGCCTTTATGGATTCTATGCCCGGGCTGCATATAGGCCCCGGAGTAAGCCCGAAATATTTATACGTATTATACGGAGAGTTTATTTTTGTATCCTCCACGCTTAATCTCGCTTTGTTTACTCCGAGAGCGTATAACACGGTAGCACAGGATTCAAGCCTCATATTTTTCTTAAGCCTGTTATAAAAAACGGCAGCTATGGTAGTACGTTCTTCAGGTTTAACGGCTTCTTTTTCTATTATAGAAGCAAGGATTATAATATTTTTCATGCTCATGGCAAGTTCGTTTGCCCTTTCATGCATATCAGGAGTAACTTTTTTGTCAAACTCATTTTTCATCATATCTATCACCTGCTCTTCCGTCGCGGTTGAATCGACAAAATAAGTTTCCGGCATCAAATAGCCTTCCATGGCTCTTTCCTGTGCGATACGTATGAATTTATCTTTGTTTATCGGCAGTTTTTCGGATATAATTTCCGCGGTTTGTTTTATATTACTCCCTTCGGGAACAGTAAACTTTATAAAGTTTTTTGAACCTTTTTTAAGTTCTCTTAATATCCTGAACATTCCGTCTTTTTGCGTAAAATCATACGTTCCGGCTTTAATTCTAGCCGAAGAATCGGTAACTTTCACTAAAACTAAAAATAGTTTTTCGGAACATATAAGTTTTGATTTTTTCAGGTCTTTTGCTACAACAGAAGCACCCTCGCCGCTGTTAACCACAAAATTTACTTTTTCGCCTGAAAGGTTTAGATACCACCCTGCCATAAAAAAAAGATATAAAACTGCCAGTCCTGCCGCTATTTTTCCGTTCGTTTTTTTATCCACAGTCGTTCAAGCTCCTCATTTATGTCCTCTTTTGCGTCACCGGACAAGAATTCGTTAACTCTTTTAATGTTTTTCTGTTTATAGCCCTTTGCGATAAAACTTTCAACGCTTTCATATTTGGCCCCGCTGGGAGCCGTCCTGCGGCGTATGCCCTTATCATTTGTAACTACCGTAATTTCATAAGGATTCTTTGAATTATTCGCAAGTTCGGCAATTATGTCGTCAGCCAAAACAACGCCGTCGCTGAATATTATTTCAATTTCGCCTATATGGGACCTGTTATATCCGTTTGATTCATACGGATTTTTGGATTTACAGTCAAAAACTATAGTCACGCTGTTTCTTAAGCTTCCGTGAGGCCTGCGCTGATTTATAAAATCTACCAGTTTATTGCGCCGCCCTTCCAAAGTGGAAGCGGAAAAAACATCGCTCGAGTTTATGACATTATAGCCGTCAACAATATAATGCATCAAAACTCCGGTTACATAAGTACTGTTTTAGTGTCAAGGTATGTCTGCAAAATAAAAGCCGCGGCAAGCCTGTCTTTTAAACCTTTTCGTTTGTCGCGCGACACGTCGCCTTCTTCAATAAGCATTCGTTCCGCCTGTGCGGTCGTAAGGCGTTCGTCAATTTCCATAATCGGAATTTCAGAGTTTTTTTTCAGTTCTTCAATAAAACCGCGGACGGTTTCGGCCATTTCGCCTTCGGTGCCGTTCATATTAAAAGGGATGCCCACAACTATAGCGGAAACGTCATTAATTTTTGCGATTTCAATTATTTTCAAAGCATTTTTTTTGACGGAAACGCTGTCAATTGTTTCAAAAGGCGCCGCCATAATCTGCATAATATCGGTCATCGCTATGCCGATTCTTTTTAACCCGTAATCTATGCCCATTATTCTGCCCAAAATATCTCTCCTTAAATTGCCTTGAGGCAACATTTTAGCATTTTTAACATATAAAACAATTAATTTGTTGCTTCTTTAAAAGCCTTTTTTATCTCTTCGTTTATAACATCCTGAGCTTTTTCAATTGTGCATTTTTCAATAGTTTTATCTCCGATACGTACAACCGGGCCTTTTGAGCACTTTTCAAAGCAGAAAGAAGCGTCAACTCCTATAATTTCTTTAAAGCTGCCGCTTTCCACGTAATCAAGAATCTGCTTTAAGAGCTTTTGAGAACCTTTAAGCATGCAGCTTGTGCCAAAACATACGTTTATATTAAGCTTATTTTCCTTAAGCGGTTTGTATATCGTAAAAGGCCCTTCCTGCAGCCTTTTTTTGTTGCTGTGCTTTGAATGAAGAAGCTCATGCGCGACGCCGCTCCCGGGTTTGCCGAGAAACTGCTCATACATTTTCTGCACGTAAGGATTGTCCTGCGGTTTATGCAGTTCAAGCGTTTTATCATTTTCATATAAAACTTTGGTACGCGTTTTGCGCACGGATAAATCGTTATAAACCGGCTGGCCCGCGCCGCCAATACAGCCGCCAGGGCATGCCATAACTTCTATAAAATCGTATTTATTCTTATCAGCTTTAACGTCACGGACGATTTTTCTCGCGTTTTTAAGCCCGTAAACTATGGCAATTTTAAGCTCTTTGCCGCCAACGTTTACCGTTGCTTCCCTTATGCCGTCATCACCGCGCACAAAACTGAACTGCTCGGTTTCGTCCATGCCGTCAGAAGTTTTATTTATGACATTTCTTAAAACGGCTTCAGTAACGCCGCCGGAATTGCCAAATATCACGCCGCCGCCCGTTTTAAAACCCATCGGCATGTCGAACGCGGAAGGTTCAAGGTCCGGGAAGCGCAAACCGGATTCTTCTATCATTCTTGAAAATTCCTGCGTAGTCAAAACATAATCAACATCCTGCAAACCGTCTTTTGAAAGCTCCGGCCTTCTTGCTTCAAATTTTTTTGCCGTGCAGGGCATTATCGCGACAACAACCAAATCCTCTTTAGGCACTTCAAGCGTTTCCGGCATAATTTTTTTCGCGAGCGAACCGAACATCCCCTGCGGGGAACGACAGCTCGAAAGGTTCGGTATCATATCCGGATAGTACTGCTCCACAAATTTAACCCACGCGGGGCAACATGAAGTAAACTGCGGCATATTTTTATCATTTCCTATCCTTTCGACAAATTCATTTGCTTCTTCCACTATTGTCATATCGGCTGTAAAAGAAACGTCAAAAACTTTTGCAAATCCCATGGTGCGAAGCGCCGTAACTATTTTTCCGGCAGCTTCCGTTCCGTTTTCTCCCAGAAGCCCGAAAGATTCGCCTATTGCCGCCCTTACTGCAGGGGCTATCGCAACAATAACTTTCTTTTTAGGGTCGCCCAGCGCTTTCCAGACAAGGCTTACTTCAGACTTTGGAGTAATAGCTCCGGTAGGGCAGACTCTCGCGCACTGGCCGCAGTAAACGCATTCCGAACTTTCTAAATCTTTGCCGAAACTCGGGCAAACTGAAGAGTTCGGGCCGCGATTCGCGAAATCTATCGCGCCGATGCTTTGTATTTCTTCGCAGAAACGCACGCAGTCGCCGCAAAGAACGCATTTATTAGGATCTCTTACAAGCGCGTGCGTTGAAAGATCCCTTGGTTCTTTCTTTAAAACATGTTTAAACCTTATATTGTCTATGCCGAGCCTTCTTGCCAGAGTCTGCAACTGGCATGTTTCGCTCTTGCGGCAAATCGTACATTGTTTATCGTGGTTTGCAAGCAAAAGCTCTACTATTATTTTTCTCATTTCGCGGATTTGTTCATTATTGGTTTTTACGCGCATTTCATTTTCCGGCGGAGTTGAACAGGCAGGAACTATTCCTCTTCCCTCAACTTCAACCATGCAAAGCCTGCACGCTCCGTAAGCGCTGAGTTCGGAATGATAGCAGAAAGTAGGAAGTTCAATATTTGCCTTTCTTATAACTTCCAAAAGGTTTTTTTCATCGTTAAAAGAGATTTTTCTGTTATTTATCGTTAAATTTTTTTCCATTTTTTAACCTCTCACCACAGCGTTAAATTTACAGGCATCTATGCAAACTCCGCATTTTATGCATTTTGAAACATCTATCTTATGTTTCTGTTTGCGTTCGCCTTTAATCGCCTGAACAGGGCATTTCATGGCGCAAACCGTACAGCCGACGCATTTATCGGTAATCTTAAAATTGACCAGGCTTGTACATTCTCCGGCAGGGCATCTTTTATCTTTCACGTGGGCGTCATATTCATCCCTGAAATATTTGAGAGTGGAAAGAACAGGATTCGGCGCGGTTTTGCCAAGCCCGCACAGTGAACCGATCTGTACGGCTTTTGCGAGTTTTTCCAAAAGAGGAATTGTTTCTTCCGTAGCCCTTCCTTCTGTTATATCTTCAAGCATCAAAAGCATCTGCCTTGTGCCTTCGCGGCACAAAACGCATTTTCCGCACGATTCGTTCTGCGTAAACTGCATAAAAAACTTCGCCACGTTTACCATGCAGGTGTTCTTATTCATAACAACAAGCCCGCCGGATCCCACCATTGCGCCGGCTTTTTTAAGCGAATCAAAATCCATCGGCAAATCAAGGTACTCTTGCGTTAAACATCCTCCGGAAGGCCCGCCTATCTGCACGGCTTTAAAATTGCCTTCTTTCACTTCGCCTTTTTCGTTCGTAACGCCGCCGGAAACGTCAAAAATAATATGCCTGAGCGTAGTTCCGAAAGGCACCTCTATCAGCCCCGTATTCAAAACGTGGCCTGTAAGCGCAAATGTTTTTGTGCCTGGCGAAGAAGCGGTGCCAATACTTTTAAACGCTTCGGCACCGTTGTTAATTATCATTGCGATAGTCGCAAGCGTTTCAACATTATTTATTACTGTAGGTTTTTCCCATAAACCGCTTTGAGCCGGAAACGGAGGTTTTGGAGAAGGCATGCCTCTTTTACCTTCAACGGAAGCTATCAGCGCTGTTTCTTCCCCGCACACAAACGCGCCCGCGCCTTCCATAACATGCAGCGTAAAATTATGGCCTGAGCCAAAAATATTTTCGCCTAAAATGCCTTTTTCCATCGCATCTTTCACGGCCTTTTTCATTCTTTCAACCGCGAGAGAATACTCTGTTCTTACATAAACATATCCTTCATCGGCGCCTATAGCTTTGGAAGCGATGATCATTCCTTCAATAACGCTGTGCGGGTTTCCTTCCATGACGCTCCTGTCCATGAAAGCTCCCGGGTCGCCCTCATCGCCGTTACAGATAATATATTTTTTAGGTTCGGGCTGTACTCTCGTCAGTTCCCACTTTCTGCCTGTGGGAAAACCGCCGCCGCCCCTTCCCCTTAAGCCGGAAGCCAACACTGCGTCGCAAATTTCTTTGCCGCTCATTTCGGTACAGGCTTTTTTTGCCGCGCGGTATCCGCCGTCAGCAATGTATTCATTTATATTTTCCGGATCTATTACGCCGCACTGCTTAATAATCATCCTGTGCTGTTTCGTGTAAAACGGTATTTCTCCCTGCCCTTTGCAAATTTCCGCGCCGTCTTTATAACACAGCCTTTCGACTATTTCATTTTCTTGTATGCTTTTTTCCAATATTTCTTTAACATCTTCAACTTTTACTTTATTATAGAGTATGCCGTCCGGAAGAATATTTACAAGAGGCCCCATCTGGCAAAATCCCTGGCAGCCGCTTTTTGACAAAAGCGGTTTGCCGCCGTTTTCTTCTTTGAGTTCAAGCGCGATATCAATCCCCATTTCTTTTGAAGTTTTTACAAAAGCGTCAAAAACTTTAAGCGCCCCGTTTGCCACGCAGCCCGTACCCGCGCATACAATCACTCTCTTTTTAGCGTTATTTTCGGCTTTTTTTACGGATTCGGTTATTTTTTCAAGATTAATCATTATTGCGCCTCCTCCGTTTTAATTATACCGTCCATAAGTTGTGCTACCTTATCCGGAGTCACCTGCCCATGCACATTTTCGTCAATCAAGAGTACCGGCGCCAGACCGCACGCGCCAAGGCATGAAACCGTTTCAAGCGTAAACAGCATATCTTTCGTGGTGTGTTCCTTATCTTTTAAGCCAAGTTTATTTTTTATCGCATCTATAAGCCCGGTGGATTTTTTTACGTGGCACGCCGTGCCGTCGCATACCTTTATAATATGTTTGCCTTTAGGCTTTAAAGTAAAATGGGCAAAAAAAGTCGCGACCCCGTAAACTCTTGCCGGAGAGATGTTGAGAGATGAAGCTATAAAAGCCAGTATCTCTTCCGGAAGATACCTGTACTCGTTCTGCACAGCCTGAAGAATCGGAATAAGTTTTGACTTATCAAAATTGTTTTCTTCAATAATCTGGCATACTCTGTTGAATTTGCTGTAGTTTGCCTCCATGTGTCCTCTCCTTTTATCGGTTAATTTGTTCTTGGTTTATTTTGATTGATAATACGGCAAGCGAGGAAGCCAAATTCTCATGTTGTATCAAAACATCGGGATTGTTTGACGTAATTCTCGCAGGGGCAAAGTTCCAGATTGCTTTTATCCCCGCTCTTATCATAATGTCCGCAATTTCCTGCGCGTACTGCGCGGGAACCGTTAAAATGCCTATCTCTGTTTTATGTTCTTTTATGTAATTTTCCATTGAATCTATAGAAAAAACTGGCTTGCCATGTATCAGTTTGCCGATTTTGAGAAAATCATTATCAAAAGCTGCGGCTATATTTAGTCCGCAATCTTTAAAACCCTGGTATCCTAGTACCGCATACCCTAAATGCCCCGCTCCAACCAAAATTGCCGGATTTGTTTTATGCCAGCCTAAAAAGCTTTCAATTGCTTTAAGCAAAGCCTGCACTTCATAGCCGACTTTAGGCTTTCCCTCAATACCGGTAGCTTCCAAATCTTTTCTTACCTGTACGGAAATTAAATTTAAATCAGTTGCTATTTGAGTGCATGATATAAATTGATTGCCGCTTTCAAGTACTTTTATAAGGTAATGATGGTAAATCGGAAGCCTTCTTATTGTAGGTTCCGGAATACTCTTGATACCTTCCTGCATTGACTCAATAAACATGGTTACTCCTGATTAAGTATTTTTTTATCAATAAAATTTTACTGATATTATACTCCTTTTGAAAAAGATGTCAATACTTTTTTCATTTTAATTGATTTTTCAATGGTTTTTTATAATTATTCTTTATATAATTTACAAAAAAACAACTGTATTTTGAAGCTTTTTTAAGTAAGAATTTAAATCAACAATAATAAAAGCAAAAAAAACGAATAATTTGACATTTTTTCATTATTTGGTAAAATAACTCCAATGAAAAAAATAATCAGATTCATTTTACTATCTGTTTTGTTATTTTCGTCACCAATTTTACTTCCAAACCTTTACTCCGAAGAAAAAAAACAAAGCATATTTATCGATCCAACAGACGGGTACTTTGATTTAAGCGATTTTATCATAAACAAAAAGGGGTTTGTACCCGTTCCTATCATTATTACGGAACCTGCTCTCGGCGGGTTTGGCCTTGCGATTGCGCCTGTTTTTATACAGCCCAATAAACCGATAGAAAGAAACGGAAAAAGATATCCTGTAGCCCCGGACATTACTGCCGGCGCCGGAGGATATACTTTAAACAATACATGGATGGCAGGACTTGGAAGAATGGGCTACTTGCCTAAATGGGATTTACGCTATATGATCGGCGGCGGTTATGGCAACGTAAACATGGACTATTACTTCAATCTCCCAAACAGTGGAAAAAATGTAAAGGCAGAATTTAACATAGAAACTATTCCCGCCACATTGTCCGTAACCAAAATCCTTAAAGATCCGCGGTTTTCAGTAGGTTTAGGCTATATGTATATGCATAACAAACTCAAGATTAATGATGATCTTTCGGGCCCCATTATAGATGAAATACAAAATAAGATTGAAGACGCCATTAGCGGCAACGTAAGCAAATTCAGGATTAAGCTGGATTTTGACACACGCGACAATATATTCACGCCAAACAAAGGTTTATTTGCTTATCTTAATACCGATTGGAGCAATGAAGCATTTGGAAGCGATTATAACTACGGAGTCTTTAATGGAGAAGTTTTTTATTATCTGCCGATATTAAAAAATCTTATTTCAGGTTTCAGGTTTAATATGCAGCAAAGCGTGGGCAACCAGCCTTTTTACCTTAAACCTTATATAAATATGAGAGGGGTTCCGACCGCGCGTTACCAAGGCAAAACGCTTATGCTTGTTGAAGTTGAGGAAAGATGGGATTTTGTGCCCAGATGGAGCGCGTTAGTTTTCGGGGGCACGGGAAAAGCATTTGACGATTTTTCAAAAGCCGCAGAAGCCGATATAGCATGGAGTTACGGGACAGGCCTGCGCTACTTACTGGCACGCAAACTAAACTTAAGAATGGGCCTCGATCTTGCGATGGGCCCGGAAGGACCCACATATTATATAGTATTCGGAAGCAGTTGGATAAGAGAGTAAAACTTTAAAAGGGAGTTATCACTTACCCCGTACTTTTATCAAACGTGATAAAAGTACCAAAAGCACTGCCGTTGAGCGCATTCCTTTTCAAATTTTTTAGCCAATTCCTGAAACTTGCCTTTTTCAAAGGCTTCAAACAAGCAGGAATTAATCCTTCTAAACTCATAGACACGTGCTCTGAGGCGGCATAACGGCAAAAAAACTCAAGCTTATAAAGCAATCACGAATTGATGTCTTAAAAAAAGGGCGCAAAAAAACAGCTTTTTTAGTTGTCATGCTGAATTTATTTCAGCATCGTGCCTTTAGAAACAAGTCTAGGGTTACAAATATAGATTGCTTAATTAGCTTATTTTGTAACTATAAAGAAAAAAGGCCGGTAAGGATAATATTCCCCACCGGCCTTTTTCATGCGACTATTACTTATTAATTATTACTTGCCGTTACTTAACCATCTTCTTAAGATGCTTTTTAATTTTTTTAATTCCGCCAAAATCCGCAAACATCCTGTCGAGTTTTTTCTTTTCAATCTGTCTTGAGTTTAGCCCTTTGTAGCCAAGCTCTATCTGCAGTTTTTTATAGTTGTTAAAACGCCCTTCGGACAATTCGCCTGATTCCAAAGCTTTCCTTACTCCGCAGCCAGGCTCCGAAACGTGCGAGCAGTCGCCAAACTTGCATTGCGCCGCAAATGCATCTACGTCTGCAAAAGATTTTGACAAATCAGCTGAATCCAGATAAAGTTCGCGCATACCGGGAGTGTCTATAACTATCCCGCCGCCGGATAAAAGGATAAGCTGCCTGTGCGTTGTAGTATGCCTGCCCTTGCCGTCATCCTCACGTATCTCATTTGTTGCAAGAATATCTTCTCCGGCAAGCCTGTTTATCAAAGTGGATTTGCCAACCCCTGAAGAGCCGATAAAAACTACAGTTTTGCCTTCTTCAATGTATGGAATGATACTTTTATATCCGTCTTCCGATATACCGGAACAGGTAATAATATCCGCCCCGCAGCTTATAGCAGCAACTTCGTTAATTTTTAAAGCCGGATCAACACACAAATCCGCTTTTGTCAGCACTATAACGCTTTCTGAAGCGCTTCCCAAAGCAATTGAAAGATATCTTTCAAGGCGTCTTAAATTAAAATCTTCATTCAAAGACATACAGATAAAAATCACGTCTATATTTGCGGCAATTATCTGCGTTTCAGTATGTGTCCCAGCGGCTTTGCGCTCAAAAACGCTTTTTCTTGTCAGTATGCGGTGGATTATCGCGTTGCCGTTTTTATCAGAGGTTCTGTCTGTCATCACCCAGTCGCCAACGGCCGGAAAATCTTTGCCGCCGGAAGCTTCGTGCATTATTTTGCCTGATATTTCCGCGTTAATCTCTCCGTTTTCGCATATCACTTTATATAAGTCTCTGTGCTGCTCGGAAACTCTTGCGATAAACAGCCCTTCATACATCGCCGCTTCCTGTTCAAAACGGGGAAGCAGACCGTATTTTTTTAAATCTATTGTATTCATTATTCCTCCAAAAAATTTTTACTTTTTTTGAGGGATAAAACTTAAGAAAGGTTTCAATCCCCCTTAAGCTGATACAATATCCTTATAATTTTTACTTGTCATAAAACAAACTCCTCCTTAAATATATTCGTCTCTTACGCCGTTTTCGATATTTTTAAAAAATTTATCCAGTAAATCCAGACTTTCTTTATCCATATTTTGTTTATATTTTTCTATAAGCTTATTTCCTTCTTCTTTCACTTTGGGGTTTGCAAAATCTTCAAGATACTCTTTTAATGTTATAAGCGCGTTCATATCGCACATATTTTTTATTTCGCCGGGCTTTGCAAGGTCCATAAAATGTTCACCAGTACGATTTTTGCGGTAACAGGCAGCGCAAAAACTCGGCAGATATCCTTGTGAAAGAAGAGATGCCGCAATTTCATCCAAAGACCGCTGGTCATTCAAGCTGA
>JAVBLP010000011.1:0-28358 GCA_031553505.1 Endomicrobiaceae bacterium | reverse complement strand
AACAATCGCTTCCGAACCGGCGCAGGTAGTTTCTATTGCAAATATCAAAGATCCTAAATACAAGCGCGAATATATTCCAACGACGCCGCCTCCCAGAGCGGAAACGTATTTTGCTTTTGACAGCAACGGTTTGTCTGATGCGAGCAAAGAAAACATCTCGCTATTCGCGCAAAGCATAAAAGATAAGCAATACAATATAACGATACAGGGGCACACGGATTCGATAGGTTCAAGGGAGTATAACCAGAAACTATCTGAAAGAAGAGCGAAAGCGGTAAAGGCGGAGCTTGTCAAAAATGGTTTAGACGCTTCAAAAATAGAGGTAGTCGGATACGGAAAAGACAGGCCTATAGCGGACAATTCAACAGCAGAGGGCAGGGCGCAGAACAGAAGAACCGTGATGTTTGCGGAGACAAACAGTAATTAGTATTAGTAAGTAATAGTTAAAAGGATGCATAGAGATATGGATAATATTTCACAACTGGAATGTCTTTAGCTGTCATACTGCGAGTTTATCCTTCACAAAGCTGCAGGACAATGTGCATAACAACACATAGATTCTGCAATCACATAAAGCCGTGCCGCAGAATGACAAAGAAACACAGGTATTTATTACTTATTATTTGTTATTTAGTAATTGTTAATTATTACTTGCCTTTTCGTTCTTTTTCGTTGAAAAATCATAGGGGAAATGTTATAATTTTGCCTATGAAATCAAAAATTTTCCTAATTCTTTTTTTATTTATGGCGGTTTCCAGCGTTTTCGCGCAGCAGCAGCCGGAAAACAGCCAAAACCCGCTTGATAAAATATCGCTGATTTTTGATTATGATTTAAACTTTCGCGCAGCTTCTTATTCAAACGTGGATTACACTTCGCCGAAAGCCGTAGGCGACAGCATATTTTCGCAGTATCTTTCGTTAAATATTATCGGAAAGTTTGAAGACCGCATAGAAATGTCCGGAAAGCTTGCTTCATACGGCTTGTCAGGCAAAGAAAACCCCGTTTTTATGATGCCTTACAAAGAAGATGATTTTTCTCTTTTTCTTGAAACCGCTTTTTTGACCTTTAAAAGTGCGCAAAACAGCGTAATACCTTATAAATTATACGGAGGAAAACAGGAGTTTACTGCGGGAGACGGCTTGATAGTTGACGGTAATAATAACGGTATGCTCGGTTTCAGAGGCACTGCGGATTTTTTTAAAAATTTTACTTTGGACGCTTTTGCGGCAAAGGCTGATAATTATGATTTCAGCGTTTACGGCGGAAGCCTGAAGATAAAAATGGCGCCTGTTATAGAAATTGGTATTTATCAGGAACGCAATAATACAGGTTTTGAATACGAAAAAGGCGTTTTGGCGGACACTTCCACGCAGACAATCAGATACGATAATAAAACATTTTACGATTTACGCATTACCGGCGGCAATAAAAAATATAAATACCGCCTTGAAGGCGCGCAGCAGAAAGGCGAACTTGTAAGATCCACCGCGACAGCGGAAAATACCGAATATGACGCCTACGCTTTTGTGCTTGAAGGCTCTTGGTCAGGCACAATTTTAAAAGCGCAGTCTAACGCCAAACTTATGTTTTCCTACGCGGACGCGAAGGGGGACAATGCATTTAACCCTACATTGGCAAGAAGGTATAACGGGCTGCAAAGGATAGGTTACGGAACGCTTTTTGCCGCAAACAGCGCGGATTCGTTTTTTATACTTCCTGATGAATATGGCGGCATAAATACGCTTGGAGCTCAGTTTGACGTTTCACCGTGGAATTTTTTACAAACCGGAATAGGTTTCTTTTTATTCTCCGCTACTGATGCCCCGCCTGATGCCGGAAACCCGGGTTTTGCCGAAATTTACGGCGCTAAAGCTGATTTGGGCAATGAGTTTGATTTTTTTGTTAAATACAGTTATAAACACTATTTCGATGCGGGTTTAAGCATTGCGGTGTACACTCCGCCGTCCGGTGACAAAAGCGGTTTTGCAAACAATGACTCTTCATACCTGTTTCAGTTAGAGGTAAGTTCAAAATTTTAAAATGAGAAAAGTATACCTTGCCTTTTTATGGCACCAACACCAGCCGATGTACAAAAATCCCGTAAACGGAACTTATGAGCTCCCGTGGGTGAGGCTTCACGCGACCAAAGATTACTACGATATGGTTGCCATTCTTGATGATTTTCCGAATATTAAATCTAATTTTAACCTTGTACCGTCTTTGATAATCCAGCTTGAAGAATATGCTTCAGGAAAGGCAAAAGACAAATTTTTGGATTTGACGCTTAAAGACGCTTCAGCGCTCACGGATGATGAAAAAGTTTTTATTTTGATGAACTTTTTTATGGCAAACTGGGAAAATATGATATTTCCGTACAACCGCTATCTGCAACTCCTTGAAAAAAGAGGCCGGCAGACCAATGAAGCGGAAGTAAAGCGAACTCTTAATTACTTTAAAACGGAAGATTTTAGGGATTTGCAGGTATGGTTTAACCTTACCTGGATGGATCCGTACTGGAGAAAAAAAGACGAGTTTATAGATTTTCTCTATAATAAAGAAAGGGATTTTACCGAGGAAGAAAAAGCAAAGCTTATACAAAAACAGCTTGAAATATGCGGCATGGTCGTGCAAAAACATAAAGAAGCGCAGGACAGGGGGCAGATAGAAGTTTCCATCACGCCTTTTTACCATCCTATACTGCCGCTTGTATGCGATACAAACGTAGCGCATCAGTCCGCTCCGGCTATGAAGCTGCCTTCAAAGAGGTTTTCTCATCCGGAAGACGCGAATTGGCATATAACGAATGCCGTAAATTTTTATGAAAGCAGATTTGGCAAAAAGCCGAACGGTATGTGGCCTTCGGAAGGCTCTGTTTCAAATGAAGCTGCCGCTTTGGCGGCGGATGCCGGCATAAAGTGGATTGCGACCGATGAAGCAGTCCTTTTTAACAGCGCAAAAGACGTTAACGGCGACAGAAGATTTTTATTCAGGCCTTTTAACCTTTCGGTTGACGGCAGGCAGATAAATATGCTTTTCAGGGATCACGGGCTTTCGGATTCTGTCGGTTTTGTTTATTCTAAATGGAATGCCGAAGATGCCGCCGAAGATTTTGTGAATAAAATACGAAATATCGGCAGTTTTGCCGGCAGCAACTATGACGCGCCTTTGGTTTCCGTTATTTTGGACGGCGAAAACTGCTGGGAATACTATAAAAATGACGGCTGGGATTTTTTAACCAAACTGTACGAAAAACTCAGTAATGACCCGATGATTGAAACCGTAAAGATAAGCGATTACCTTGAAAAATTCCCGCCTAAAAATACATTGCACGATTTGACTGCCGGCTCATGGATTAACGGCAATTTTTATATTTGGATAGGCCACAGCGAAGATAATACATCTTGGGATTATTTGGGAAATACAAGAGATTTTCTTGTAGATTTTCTTGAGAAAAACCCGAGTTTTAAAGGCTCTAAAGAAGAGGCCGAAGCATGGCAGATTTTGTATGCCGCGGAAGGTTCCGACTGGAACTGGTGGTACGGCGAAGACCACTCCTCAAGCAATGACGCTATTTTTGATTTTATTTACAGGCAGCATTTGATTGCCATATATAAACTTTTCGGGCAGAAACCGCCGGATTACCTTTATAACTCTATTAAAAACACGTTGAAAAAGTATCACGCGGTAAAACCTTCTTCGTTTATAGATCCGGTAATTGACGGCAAGGTAACAAGTTTTTTTGAGTGGAAAAACGCCGGCTCTTACGAAGTCGGGCATTCCGGCGGTTCCATGCATCAGGTGTCCACGGCGCTTAAGTTTTTTTACTACGGTTTTAATATGGAAAAACTGTTTATCCGCATGGATTTGAGCGATGATATTTCTTTAAAATCGTTAAGCGATATGACTTTCCATATCAATATTTTAAAACCTGTGGCTTCTAAAGTGTTTTTAAGTTTTGATTCCGAAGGAAAACCGACAAAATTTGTGCTTATAAACGGCCCGGATGAGAAGGCGATAGATATGGCAAATGTCGCGATGGGAAAAGTAATAGAGCTTGCCATACCGTTTAATATTTTAAATTTGCCGCAGGATTACGACGCTCTTGAGTTTGCAATAAGCGTTGATAAAAATAATATGGAAATTGAAAGATGGCCTTACCAGGAATCTATAGCCATTCCTAAACCGAACGAAAATTTTAACTTTTTAAGCTGGACGCTTTAAACAGCAAATAACAAGTAACAATTAACAAATAATTTGTCACCCTGAACTTGTTTCAGGGTCTTATGTAAAAACAGATACTGAAGGATAGATTCTAATATGCAAATAAAAGAAATAACGGTTAACGGTAAAACTTATAAGGCTTTTGAAGGGGAAATCGCCCCTGAAAGCTCTTTGGTTTTTATAAGAGGGGCTAAAGGATTTTTGATGTGCGGATATTTAAACATCGAAACCGCCGAAAAAAAAGGTAATATTGCCGCAACCGTTACAGGCATTAAAACTATTGAAGATATGCTTAATTCTAAAATTGCCGCTGTTACGCTGCAGGCGCAAAAAACCGGAATGACAGCCGGCATGCCTGTCCGCGAAGCGCTTGAAAAAATAGCATAAAGGAGTTTTTATGGCAGCTTTAAAAATACAAACGCCCTATTACCTTATAGATGAAGCAAAACTTCTTAAAAATATGAAGAAGATTGAATATGTGCGTAAAGTTTCAGGCGCGAAATCCGTACTCGCGCTTAAATGTTTTTCCACATGGTGCGTTTTTCCGCTTATGAGCAAATATATGGACGGCACAACAAGCAGCTCTTTTTACGAAGCAAAGCTCGGTTATGACAAATTCGGCAAAGAAACGCACGCTTTCAGCGTTGCTTACTCAAAAGAAGACATTGAGGCGCTAAAAAAGATTTCCGATAAGGTGATATTTAACTCCGTTTCACAGCTTAATATGTTTTACAATGAAGTTAAACATTTAAAAGTGGGTTTAAGGGTAAACCCGGGTATTAGTTACTCTCATTTTGACTTGGCAAACCCCGCGAGAAAGAATTCGAGGCTTGGCGTTTCGGATGTCAAAAAAGTGCTTTCCTCTTTGAATAAAATAAACGGCGTGATGTTTCATTACAACTGTGAAAACGACGATTTTGAGTGCTTTAGCGCCATGCTTGATAAAATAGCTAAAAAGTACGATGCCGTACTTAAAAGGGTAAGCTGGGTAAGCCTTGGCGGCGGCTTGTATTTTACGAAGGACGGCTATCCCATAGACAAATTCTGCAAAAAGCTTAAAGATTTTTCGGAAAAATATAATGTTCAGGTTTATCTTGAACCGGGCGAAGCGGCTATAACTAAATCCGCGGAACTTCTTACAACGGTTTTGGATGTGGTTGAAAACGGCAAAAAAACGGTAATAGTTGACGCTTCAACCGAAGCTCATATGCTTGATTTGCTTATTTACAGGACACCGGCTAAAATAACTGAAAAATCAGGTAAAAACGAATATATAATCGCGGGGCGCTCATGTCTTGCCGGAGATGTTTTCGGCACTTATAAGCTTGCCCGCAGGCTTAAAACCGGCTCACAGGTGCGTTTTGATGACGCCGCCGGTTATACAATGGTAAAAAAGAATTGGTTTAACGGCGTAAAGATGCCTGCAATAGTAGTTAAAAGGCTTAACGGAAGAACAGAGATTGTCAGGCAGTTTATGTACAGCGATTTCGTAAAAAATTTATCATAGCGGACAAGGGGGGAAACACAGGAAATGAAAAGGAACGTACTTTTAGTAGGCGCAGGGGGAGTCGCGCACGTTGCGGCTCATAAATTTGCCCAAAATAATGATGTTTTCGGGGATATTTATATTGCTTCAAGATCTTTAGACGCCTGCAAAGATATTTTGAAAAGTATAGAAAGAAAAAACAACTACAAAGACGCTTCAAAAAAGATAAAAGCAAGGCAGTGTGACGCTTTAAACGTTGAAGAGATGACCGCTTTAATAAAAGAGCTTAATGTCTCGATAGTGGTAAACCTTGCTTCGGCGTTTTGCAATATGTCTATTTTGGAAGCCTGCATAAATACGGGTTCGGCGTATATAGATACAGCGATACACGAAGACCCTTCTAAAGTGTGCGAAAACCCGCCATGGTATGCAAACTATGAATGGAAACGCAAAGACCGCTGCAAAGAAAAAGGCGTTACGGCTATTTTGGGCGCGGGTTTTGACCCGGGCGTTGTAAACGCTTATGCCGCTTACGCGAAAAAGCACTTTTTTGATACTATAGATACAATCGACATTATGGATGTTAATGCCGGAAGCCACGGCAAATACTTTGCGACGAATTTTGACCCGGAAATCAATTTCAGGGAGTTTGTAAAAGTTTGGACCTGGATAGATAAAAAATGGGTTTCTAAAGCTGTCCATGAAGAGAAATTGACTTATGATTTTCCTATTGTAGGAAAGCAGACTGTTTATCTTACGGGTCATGACGAACTCCATTCCCTTTCCAAAAATATAGATGCAAATTCAATACGTTTTTGGATGGGTTTCAGCGATCATTACATAAATTGTTTTACGGTTTTAAAAAATATAGGGCTTTTGTCCGAACAGCCTGTAAAAACAGCTGAAGGGCTTGAAGTTGTACCTTTAAAAGTGGTTAAAGCGTGCTTGCCGGACCCGAAAACTCTTGCGCCTAATTATACCGGCAAAACATGCATAGGAGACCTTATAAAAGGTACTAAAGACGGCAGGAAAAAAGAGCTTTTTATATTCAACGTGTGTGACCATAAGGCGTGTTATGAAGAAGTAGAATCTCAGGCGATCAGCTATACGGCGGGCGTTCCCGCGGTTGCTGCGGCAATTTTAATTGCTAAAGGCGATTGGGACACTAAAAAGATGGTAAACGTTGAAGAGCTTGATCCGGATCCGTTTATAGAGCTTTTAAACAATATCGGGCTTACCACGGAAACAATTAAAACCAGTTATTCTAAAAAAAGAGTGGCAAAAACAGCGGGCGGGGAAACAAAAAAATAATTGCTCTTTTATTCAGCGGGGCAATAGAACTTGCAAATCTGTAAGATAATATTTACAAACACGAAACAGCTCAAAAGCGATTGATTTTTCAATGCTTTTGAGCTGTTTTTTTTTAACTTATTTACTTTATTTTATACATTGCGCTTATGCTGTCGTAAGTCTTTTTTGCATCATATACCGCAATATTTTCGGAAGGTTTTTCCTTGTAGCACTTTACCACCAGCGCCTTTTTAAAATAAGTTTCAACTTCCTGGCTGTATCCTTCTTCTGCTGTTGTAGTGCTTACTCGGCCGCTGCTGGTCTTTTTCTCTTCCTGCGTTATAGTTTTTGTAGGCTTTTGGGTTTTAGACGTGTAATCATCTTCTTCCTGAAGAACTACAAAGTAGTTGTAACCGTGCTTAATTGCCAATTCAGAAGCTCTTAAAAGGGCTAAATCTTCAACCTTTTCTTTTGTTGTAATGGCGTTACCGCTAAACCTTATCTTATAGGTGTCTTCCTCAATCTGAAAATCCTGAAACCCAAAACCTGTTAATCCTCCGCCTGACTGTTTGTAGCCTGTAGAACATCCGATTACAAAAAATGACAATAATAACATACAAAAAGACAGTTTTTTTAGCATTGAAAATCTCCTTTTTTTGCGGGGGAAATCCCCGATTTTGATAATTATAGTTTTATGCTATCTAAAATCAAGCTGCAAACCTTTCCAGCAAAAACGTAAATCTTTAATTTTTTATTGCGATATCTAAAAAGCGGATTTTAAAAAACTGCCAAAAACCTTAAAATAGGGATTTTGTATTTTTTTAATTTCAAAAAACATGCCAAGAAAAACTTTAATTTTCAAAAATTAAAAATTTTAATTAAGAAAAAGTACATGAAAATTTGCTAAAGATTGCTCAAAATAATGTCCGATAAGTTACATTATGTTAAGTTGATAGGGTGTTTTGGGAAGTTGTAAACAATAAAGTCGATTGTTATGTTAATATAAAAAAACACCTATAAATATGAATAAATCGCATTGTAATAATATTATGCTTTAAAAGTTATCAAATATCACTCACAGATGTAAATAAATTTTATTGTAAATTCTTTTTGAAATATTTTGCAATAAAAAAATAAATAAATACGTTATTTAAAAATTGGGCATTTTATAAGTATCTTGAGTTGTTTAGAATAAAAAGATATAATCACCACAATATCTATAAATTTAAACAGGCAGAAAAATGGAGAGATTTTACATATGAAAAAGTTAATGTTTTTAGCTGTTTTGGCAGTGTTTTTTGGGGTACTTTTTATATGCGCTTGCGATAAGGACACTAATACAACTAATCCGTATCAGGGTTGGACTATGAGTTTGTCACAAGCTCCTGCGGGAGCCGATATTAGTTTAGCCGCTACCAACTATTTACTGTTTACTACGGATGTTAAAAATGCAAACGGAGAAAGCCAGTCTGTTGCAGATATTACCTGGACTGCTAAAGTCGGCGGAGTTGCTTTGGATGAACAATATATTGAATTTCCTATGAAATACAGCAGAATAAAAATAAGCACCGGATTTGCCGCTGCCAGAGACCAGCTTGTGGTAAAAGCGTACTTTTCAAGCATATCTTCATCTGCTACGGTAAATTTTATTGATTAATTAGTCTGTTAATATACAACTTTTGTGAGATAAAGCCCGTGTGAAAGCGCGGGTTTTGTTGTTTTACGGCGGTTTTTAGATAAGACGGAAGCCTTCAATTCTTTAATATTTTGCTCATTTATCCCTATTTTTACCATTTCCCCAACCATTTTGCGTACCATTTTATATAGAAAACGGTCTCCGGTAATGGTTATAGCAATAAAACTGCCTTTTTTAGTTATCTTTACCTTCTTCAAATCAACGATTTTATATCCGAATACGCTGTTATAAGAGTCAAAAAACGAATAATCTCTTTTTTCCTGCAAAAACTGCGCGGCGTAAGCCATCTTTTTAATATCAAGAGGCTTCGCAATATGCCATGAGCGTTTTTCATATAATGGAGATCTTAATGGTGAGTTAAATATTAAATATGTGTAGGTTTTGTATTTTGCGGATTTGCGGGCGTCAAAGTTTTCAGGTACGGCTTTAGCTGATTTTACGCATATATCCTGCGGCAGTAAAGAATTTAATCTTAAAAGCAGCTTTTCCGGAGAGATTTTTGTATCGGTTTTAAAGCTTACGGATTGCCCTGAAGCATGTACGCCTTTATCTGTCCTTCCGGCACAAATAATACTAACTGGGACTTGGAGTATGCCGCAAAGCGCTTTTTCTATTTCATTTTGGACTGTCCTGTGTCCCGGCTGTTTACCCCATCCGCTAAAATCCGTGCCGTCGTATTCAATTATACATTGAAAATTCAACATTATTTTGATAAAAGCATTATAAGACAGACCGTAAATGCGACAAAAAATACTACTGCAACTATTGTTGTCACTAAAAGTTGAGTTTTAAGCGATTTATTATCACTTTCAAGCCTTTCGTTTTCAGATTCCATAATGGCAAGAGCCCTTTTATAATCGATAATTTTTGTAATATGCGGTTCAGCTATTGCCGCAAGAGATGAAACTGCTTTCAAAATTCCCATAATAGACATACATTTCCCCCTTCATTTTTTATTTGTTAACGGAGCTTTCACCATCATTTTCGGCAAAATCATGCCTGCCCGCACAAAACCTAAATCTGCGGCGCTTTTAAGCCATTTTATGCCTTCTTCATAATTTGTTTCCACGCCGTCCCCGTTGCAGTATATCAGCCCCAAGGTGTATTGGGCGGATGCGTCATTTTGCATTGCCGCCGCATAAGCAAAGGCAAAAGCTTTTTTTGCGTCTTTTTGTACGCCGTTCATATTTCCTAATAAAATTGATGCTAAAACGCTTTGTGCCGGCGCGTATCCCTGTTTTGCGGATTCTTCATACCAATACAAAACTTTCGGGATATTTTTTTCTATGCCGTAACCTTGCTTATACATATTTGCTACAGTATACTGCGCTTTAGGGTCTCCGGCCTCCGCGGCCAATAAAGTCCATTTAAAAGCTTCATCAAAATTTTCTGCGGTACAGTCGCCTAAATAGTACATTGCTCCCAGGTTTGCCTGCCCCGCCCGATAGCCGTGTTCTGCTGATTTTTTTACCCAAAATAATGCAAGCTCCGGATTGCGTTCAAACAATATTCCTTCTTTATATGCATACCCTAAAGCATTTTCTGCCGGAGGAAATCCCATCTCAGCGGATTTTTGAAGCCGTTTTGGCACTTCTTCTTTATTTACTTCCGTGCCTTTGCCTTCATTATACATTATGGCAAGAAAAAATTCTGACATTGCGGAACCGCCGCTTGCCGCTTTTGTATGCCAAAAAAAAGAATCTTCGTAGTTTTGTTCGGTAAATGTTGCGTAAAAATAACTGTTTCCGAGCGCTTCCTGCGCAAGCATGTCGCCTTCATCCGCGGCTTTAATATACCACTCTTTTGCTTTTTCAAGTTTATTAATGTTTTTATATGTTGCCGCAATTGCGTACGCGGCAAATTCATGCCCTTGTTTATGAGCTTTAAAAAAATATTCCAATGCTTTATCCGTATTTTTCTCAATGCCAGTGCCGTTTACGTGCATAAGGCCTATGCTGTAATCAGCTCCGGCGTTGCCCAAATTTGCGGCTTTAAGATAATATTCAAGAGCTTTGGCATAATTACCTTTTTGGCCGTAAACAATTCCGGCGCAATATACGGATTCTGATATATTGTGCTCCGCCGGCTTGGCAAACCATTTTAACGCTTCATCTAAATCCTGCTTTACCTCAAGCCCTTCCATATATAGTTTTCCTAAATTGTGGCAGGCATAAAGGTTTCCTTGTTTTGCCGAAAGCAGATAAAAAGAGAGAGCTGTTTCTATATTGTGTTCAACACCTTCGCCTTTTTGATAAGCGACTGCAAGGTTAAACTGGCAGTCGGCGTCGCCGTGTATTGCAAGCTCTTTAACGAGCTCCAAATATTTGTCATAGTTGTTTTCTTTGCGGTATTTTTCAGCTAAAAGCTTTTTTTCGGATATTTGCGCGCCGTCAAGGTTTCCCGCAAGGGTATCATTTTTCATGCTGATCCTTTATGTCTTCAAAAGAAATTGCCTGTATATTGTTATCATTTAAATATTTTATTAAGTTAGGGTCGCAGCATTTTGCTATTTCAAACTCGCGCCAGATTTCGTTAAATCCGGGGTGTGTCATAAGTTCGGCAAGTTCAAAGGATTCATCCACATTGCCCCAATACCAGCCGTTTATAAAGCGCGGACAGTATTTTATGCCGTTTTCATCAAGCATTTTTTGCATTTCACGCGCAACTGCGCCGTTATCGTAAAAACCAGTAAAAAAACGTACCGGGACATTAAATTCTTTGGCTTTTTCTACGACTATAGGGAAAATATCCGGATGCAGGTGGGTATGGTGGTGGCTGTCAAAATGAGAAAGTTTTAAACCGGCGTTTAGAAATTTATCCGCCTGCCTGTTTATCGTATCTGAAATTGCCTGTTTACCCGGATTGCGAAAAGCGGTGATTGTACCTTCCGGCCTTTTTATCTCAAAAAAAACGTCTAAATCTATATGCAGCCCTGTCTTTAAGCCCGGGTTTTCTTTGGAAAGGGAAACGGCATCTTCAAACGCTTCCCTGTCGGTTAAAACAGTTGTGCTTTTGACGATGCCGTTTTTATGAGCGTAAATAATGCCTTTATTTATATCTTTTCTGTATCCGAAATCATCCGCGTTAATGATAATCCGTTTAAAGAATTCCATTTTTTATAAGAGCTTCGGCAATCTGTACCGCGTTTAATGCCGCGCCTTTTAATAAATTGTCGGAAACAACCCAGAAAGTTATGCCGTTTCCTTTTGTGGATATATCCTGCCTTATCCTGCCGACATAAGTTGTCTGCATGCCTTCCGCAAACAAAGGCATTGGATATTTTTTGCTTTCAGGTTCGTCCATAAGCTGTATTCCGTCCGCTTTTGCCAAAAGTTCTTTTGCCTGCGCGGCTGAAAGAGGTTTTTCCGTTTCAATCCAAACGTTTTCGGAATGAGAGCGAAAAACCGGTACTCTTATGCATGTGGCACTTACTTCTATTGAGTCATCACCCATTATTTTTTTTGTTTCATCCGTCATTTTAATTTCTTCTTTTGTGTACCCGTTTTCCGTGAAAACGTCAATCTGCGGAATGAGGTTAAAAGCTATCTGGTATTGAAACTTTGAAGCTGCAGGTACTTGTTCCCCTTTAGCCCATGCTTTTACCTGTTCCGTAAGCTCGTTAATGCCTTTCTGGCCCGCGCCGGAAACGGATTGGTATGTTGAAACGATAACTCTTTTAATTTTTGCGGCGTCATGAAGCGGTTTTAACGCCACGACCATCTGTATCGTTGAGCAGTTAGGGTTAGCGATGAGCTTTTTATCTTTTGACAAATGATGCGGATTCACTTCCGGCACAACCAAGGGAATATCTTTATCCATTCTCCACGCGCTGGAATTGTCTATGACAAAGCAGCCGTCCGCGGCAAATGACGGCGCGAATTCTTTTGAAACTGTCGCACCCGCGCTGAAAAGCGCTATATCAACGCCTTTCCCGCCATCTTTAGTGAGAAGTTCTACCGTGACTTCTTTGCCTTTATATGTAAGTTTTTTGCCTGCGGAACGTTCAGAAGCTAAAAATTTTATGCTTTCAACAGGGAAATTTCTGCTTTCAAGCATTTTAATCATTTCAATTCCAACTGCGCCTGTCGCGCCTACTACCGCTACTTTGTACTGTTTCATTTCTTTTTTCCTTTGTCTTTTGCAGTCTGGTTTTGTTTTATGGCCATACGGCAAAATATATTGTTAGAACTTTAATTGTTACGCCGCGTGCTGCATCTGTATAATGTAAACTCCGGATGCGCCTCAGAATATTGAAAACTTAAAATTATAGATAATGTAAGAATCAGTGCCTCCGCAGGATGACCCTTTACCGGCGGGTCATTTTTTCCAGCGTTTTAACGAAGGGTAAAACTCCTGAAGCTTTTTTCTCGCTTCACCTTCGGAAAGCTTTGTTTCTTTTACGAAGAAAGGCAGAGACCTTTCTATATAATCTTCCAAAGAGAGGTCTGCCGTAAATTTTCCGCCTTTATAACAGAAATGGCAGTATTCGTTGTTTTTTACGCCGTTTGCTTCCGTGCCTAAAACGCCGTCTTCCAAAGGCATTCCGCAGCTTTGGCAAATATTTTTTGACATATAATATCCTCCTTTATATCAAAGAAGCTATTAAATCGCCGACTTCGGTTGTTCCCATTCCCATCTTTCCAGCAGACATGCTTTTTATTTTGCCTGATTCCAAAGCTTTTACTACGGCATTATCTATATCTTTAGCGGCTTTGCTTTCGCCTAAAACATCAAGCATCATAGCGCCCGCGTTTATGGTAGCTATGGGGTTAATTACGTTTTTGCCCGTATATTTCGGCGCTGATCCGCCCATAGGTTCAAACATGGAAACGCCTTCCGGGTTAATGTTTCCGCCGGCAGCCACGCCCATGCCGCCTTGGATCATCGCTGCAAGGTCCGTGATAATATCGCCGAAAAGATTGTCTGTTACTATGACGTCAAACCATTCCGGATTTTTTATAAGCCACATACAAGCAGCGTCAACGTTTACGTAATCGCCTTTTATTTTTGGATAGCTTTTTGCTACATCATTAAAAGTTCTCTGCCATAAATCAGAAGCGTAAGTTAAAACATTAGTTTTGCCGCAGAGCGTCAATTTGTTTTCTTTATTTCTTTTCTGCGTAAGTTCAAACGCGTATTTTACGCACCTTTCTACGCCAAATCTTGTATTGATAGATTCCTGAACGGCAACTTCCTGCGGAGTGTCTTTTTTTAAAAATCCGCCGGCCCCGGTGTAAAGCCCTTCCGTGTTTTCACGGATAATAACCATATCTATGTCTTTAGGGCCTTTATCTTTTAAAGGCGTTTCGACATTCGGGTATAATTTTACCGGGCGCAGGTTTATATACTGGTCAAGTTCAAAGCGTAGTTTTAAAAGTATGCCTTTTTCTAAAATTCCCGGTTTTACGTCAGGATGGCCGATCGCGCCTAAAAACATCGCATCCATCTTTTTAAACTCTTCCACAACGCTTTCCGGTAAAATTTCGCCGGTTTTCAAATATCTTTCGCCGCCTAAATCGTAAGGAGTCCATTCAATTTTAAAATTATTTTTTTTTGCCGCCGCTTCAACTGCTTTAATTCCTTCTTTTAATACTTCCGGGCCTGTTCCGTCTCCGGGAAGCTGCGCTACTTTGTAAATTTTTGACATAAATTGCCGCCTTTTATACTTATTATTTATTAATTATTATTTGTTACTTGCCTTTTTTATGTATCCCAAAAGCCCGCCGGTTTTTATAATTTTTTGCATAAATTCAGGAAAAGGCTGGGCTTTGTACTCTTCTTTCTTTGTCAGGTTTTTTATGGTTCCCTGCGTCAAATTTATTTCTATTTCATCTCCGTTTTTTATCGCTTTGACGGCTTTAGGAGATTCCAGAATAGGCAATCCGATATTTATCGCGTTTCTGAAAAATATTCTCGCGAAAGAGTTTGCGATAACCGCGGATATTCCGGCGGCTTTTATGGCAATCGGCGCGTGTTCCCTTGATGAACCGCATCCAAAGTTATTTTCCGCTACTATGATATCGCCTTTTTTAATCCTTTTAACAAAATCTTTATCTATGTCTTCCATGCAGTATTTTGCAAGTACTGCGGGATCGGTAGTGTTTAAATATCTTGCCGGTATTATTTCATCCGTATTGACGTTTGAACCGTATTTGTGGACTTTGCCCTTAAGTATCATTTCTTTTGCCATTTTTTGCTCCTGTATTCTGTCATTGCGAAGCACTGAAGGTGCTGAAGCAATCTGGTTTTGTTGAAAGTTCACCACGCCGATAAATCGGCTCGTGATGACAACTATTTTATCTGGTCCGGCGTTGCTATATAACCTTTTACCGCAGATGCCGCCGCTACCGCGGGGCTTGCCAAAAACAACTGGGATTCAACGTGTCCCATTCTGCCTACAAAGTTTCTGTTTGTTGTGGAAACGCATTTTTCGCCGCTTGCCAAAATGCCCATATGCCCGCCAAGGCATGGCCCGCAGGTGGGAGCTGAAACTATAGCCCCAGCATCCATAAATATTTTAAACAACCCTTCCGCAAGAGCCTGCGAATAAACTTCCGGGGTAGCCGGAATTATAAGCGTCCTTACGTTAGGATTAACTTTTTTTCCTTTTTTTATGATTGCCGCAGCAACTCTTAAATCTTCAATTCTGCCGTTTGTGCAAGAGCCTATAACAACCTGGTCTATGTATGTTTTTTTTACGTCTTTTGCCGCCTTTGTGTTTGAAGGAAGGAAAGGCATGGCAATCTGCGGTTCTATTTTGCCGCAGTCAATTTCCAGGGTTTTATGGTATCTCGCGTCTTTGTCGCTTGCGTAAAACTTATATTTTCTCTGCACTCTTTTAGCTATGTATTTTTCCGTTATTTCGTCAGGCGTAAATATTCCGCTTTTGCCGCCCGCTTCAATAGCCATATTTGCTATCGTAAACCTGTCCGCCATCGTAAGTTTTTTGCATACCGGGCCGTCAAATTCCATAGACTGGTACAATGCGCCGTCAACGCCGATTAAGCCGATGATGTAAAGGATAATATCTTTACCGCTTATCCATTTATTGAGTTTGCCTTTCAAAACAAACTTTATGGACTGCGGAACTTTAAACCATACTTTTCCGGTTGCCATCGCAGCCGCTATATCGGTTGAGCCTACTCCGGTAGAAAACGCCCCAAGCGCACCGTATGTGCAGGTATGTGAATCCGCGCCGATTATAACGTCTCCCGGCACTACGATTCCTTTTTCAGGGAGCAACGCATGCTCTACGCCTACGTTTCCGCCTTCGTAATAATGCTTTATTTTCTGCTCTTTAGCAAACTCTCTTACAAACTTTACGTGTTCCGCGCTTAAAATATCTTTGTTGGGAGTAAAATGGTCCATAACCAAAGCGATTTTATTTTTATCGAAAACCTTTTTAACTCCGGATTTCCTGAACTCTTTTATTGCTAAAGGCGCCGTAACGTCATTAGAAAGCGCTATATCTATTTTAGGCTCAATAAATTCGCCCGCTTCAACGACTTTTTTACCGCAGTGAGCGGCAAGTATTTTTTCCGTAATCGTACTGCCCATTTTTTTCCCCTCTTTTGTGTTTGGCAACTTTAAATTTAAAGTTTATAAAAACAAAGACACAATATATTTATTTTTGGCTTTTATTCTTTTTACTAAACGCTTTTGCTTTATTTATTGCCTGCATATACGCTTTTACGCTTGCTTCCACTATATCGGTTGAAGTGCCTTTTCCCGAGTAAATCATTCCGTTGTATTCCGCTTTAACCTGCACTTCGCCCAAAGCGTCTTCACCGGAAGAAACTGCCCTTAATGAATAATCGGAAAGCTTAAAGTCCATTCCGGTAATTTTATCTATCGCTTTATAAGCCGCGTCAACAGGGCCTGTGCCGCACGCAGCTTCCTGCGTAATACGGGCTTTTACTTTTCCGGATGTTTTGCTGCCTTCTTTAACAGGCTTATCATTTACGGAAATTCTTACAGTTGCAGTTGGTATTGTGCCTGTGCCGGATGTGGCGCTTATATAATCAAGCGAGAAAATCTCCTGCCCTGACGCCGTATCTTCTTCTATAAGGGCTACTATGTCATCGTCAAATATAGCTTTCTTTTTGTCCGCGAGAACTTTAAATTTTTCAAACAGCGCTTCTAAAGTCTCGTTTTCGAGTTTATACCCCAAATCTTTAATCCTTTTAAAAAACGCGTGCCTTCCGGAGTGTTTTCCCAAAACAAGCGAACTTTCCGGAACGCCAACGTCCGCAGGGTGCATAATTTCATAGGTTTCCCTTGCTTTTAAAACGCCGTCCTGATGTATGCCGGATTCGTGGGCAAAAGCATTCGCGCCTACTATTGCTTTATTTACCTGTACGGCTATGCCCGTAAGGCTTGAAACCAGTTTGCTTGTTTTATATATTTCATTGGTTTTTAAAGAATGCCCTACATTATAGTAATGGGGGCGCACTTTAAGAGCCATCGCGATCTCTTCTATTGACGCGTTTCCTGCCCTTTCTCCTATGCCGTTTATGGTGCACTCAACCTGCCTCGCGCCGTTTTCTATGGCCGCAAGGGAGTTTGCTACCGCAAGGCCTAAATCGTTATGACAATGAACGCTTATAACAGCTTTATTTATATTAGATACTCTTTTTTTAATTTCCGCTATCTTAGCGCCGAATTCGCCGGGCATTGTATAACCGACAGTATCCGGAATGTTTACCGTTGTTGCGCCAGCATTTATAACTGCTTCCACGACTTTGCATAAAAAATCCATATCGGAGCGTCCCGCGTCTTCAGCGGAAAATTCAATGTCTTTGCACAGTTTTCTGCCGTATTTAACGGCTTTAACCGCCATTTCCAAAACCTGCGCTCTTGTTTTTTGCAGCTTTTTTTCAATATGCAAATCGGAAGTCGCAAGAAATATATGTATTCTCGGCTTTTTTGAGTATTTTACAGCGTCCCAGCAGGCGTTGATATCTTTTTCTGACGCCCTGCACAGGCCTGCCACTATAGGGCCTTTAACCTGCTGCGCTACCATTTTTACAGCTTCAAAATCGCCGGGGCTTGAAATAGGAAAGCCCGCTTCAATAATATCCACGCCTAAAGCCGCAAGCTGGTTTGCGACAAGCAGCTTTTCTTTTAAATTCATGCTTGCTCCGGGAGATTGTTCCCCGTCCCTGAGCGTTGTATCAAAAAATAATACTTTGTCTTTTTTCATTTATTTTCCTTTTTAGAAAATACCTTTTTTAATACCCTGCGGTATCTTGCCATATACATTAAAAGCCCTGACAACGCGTATAATGAAAATAATATAAAGAAAATATTCTGCGGAAACACAAGCATCAGCATTATCATAATAATTATAACGACTAAAAGCCTGAACGCTTTAGGTTTTGACAATTTAAATTTTTTAAAAGACGCGTATGGTATGTTTGACACCATAAGCAGCGACAATATTACCATAACTATCGGCATTGATTTAAAAAATACGGGCATGCTCTTCATCAAAATAGGAATTGTTTTGAAGTTTAAAGCCTGTCCCGGTTCGGATATCAGTAATTCGTAACTGAGAACAAAAGATATTAAGAGCCCTGCCGAAGCCGGGGTAGGGAGCCCCATAAAAGAACTGTGGACTATCCCTTCTTTTGCCTGCACGTTAAACTTCGCAAGCCTTAAAGCGCTGCACAAAACAAATAATACGGCAATCGCAATGCCCAATTTTCCCATCGTGTTTAAAACAAGCTGGTACATCATCAGTGCGGGCGCTACGCCGAAAGAAACTAAATCGCTCAACGAATCCATCTGCACGCCGAATTCGCTTGTCGTTTTTGTCATTCTGGCTATTCTGCCGTCAAGCATATCGCAAACAATCGCGAGTATAAGCATCCACGCGGCCCACGTAAAATTTCCCCATATTGAAAATATTATGGAAATAATGCCGCACGCCATGTTGCCGCACGTGAACAGAGTCGGAAGAACGTAAATTCCTTTCCTTAAATCTCTCATTTGTTTTTCCTTATTATTTATTTAGAGTTGCGAAAACTGTTACGCCGGATACCACTTTGTCGCCAAGCTTTACTTTTATATCGGCGTTTTTAGGCATATGAAGGTCAACCTGAGAGCTGAATTTAATTACGCCTATTTTATCTCCGGTTTTAAGCACGTCTCCCGGTTTTACCCACGAAACGCATCTTCTTGCAAGTATGCCGGCTATCTGTTTTACCAGATATTTGCCGTTTTCGTTTTCAATCGTTATTATGTTTTGCTCGTTTACTATATGCGCTTCCGGTTCCATCGCTTTTAAAAACTTTCCCGGTTTGTATTCTACATTTGTCACTTTTCCGGCTACCGGGGAACGCTGTAAATGCACGTCAAGGACGGATAGGAAAACTCTTATATACTTTTCATTTTCGTTTTCGTTTACTTCAAGCACCGTTCCGTTGCAAGGAGAAAGTATTAAGCCTTCGCCTTGGGTAATGCTGATTTTCGGGTCTCTGAAAAAGTAGATGCAGAAAAATGACACTAAAACACATAAAATGCCGATGATTAAAGATATCATTCCCCAGCCTGTGAGCGTAAGCGCCAGGCCTAAAACCAGCGGTATTAAAATAAACGGGCAGCCTTCTTTTACTATAGACATAATAACCCTTCCTTTTGGATAAATTTAATGGAAATTTTACCAAAAATAGAGTTTAAAGTCAAAATGTATTGAAAATGTAGTCTTTTTTTGAGTTTTTCGGCGGTTTTTTTCTTAATACAGATTTATGAAATGTTCTTCCGCAAGATATGAACTGCGCACATAGCGGCCGCAAACGGTTTGTTTTATGCCTTGTTCAACAGCAAAAGCTTCAAATTTTTTGAATTCCTGCGGTGAGTATTCTTTTATCACCGCGTGGTGGTTTTTTGTGGGAGCAAGGTACTGCCCTATGGTAAGTATGTCAATATTATGTTTTTTTACGTCTTCTATTACTTCAAAAATTTCCCGTTCAGTTTCCCCAAGCCCAAGCATTATGCCGGTTTTAACTTTAAAGCCTTTATTTTTTGCGTATTGTAAAACGGTAAGCGAGCGTTTGTAATCCGCGCCTTTGCGGACTTTTCCGTACAAAGACGGCGCCGTTTCCAGATTATGCGAAAAAACGTCCGGTTTTGCGTTTAAAACCATATCAATAGAGTTTTGATCCCCTTTAAAATCCGGCACCAGTACTTCAATTTTTGTGGCGGGGTTTATTTCTCTGATCTCTTTGATGGTATTAGAGAAATGTCCTGCGCCCCCGTCATTTAAATCGTCTCTTGTGACTGACGTAATAACGCTGTAAGACAAACCGAGTTCTTGTATCGCTTTTGCTATTTTTTTTGGTTCTGTCAGGTTTACCTGTTCCGGCGGGTTTTTATCTATGCCGCAGAAACTGCAGCCTCTTGTACAGTTTTTGCCGAGTATAAGGAATGTCGCGGTCCTTCTTTGAAAACATTCGCCGATATTAGGGCATTTTGCGCTTTGGCAGACCGTGTTAAGCCCTTTAAAAGTAAAATCTTTTTTAAGCGCTGATATATCGGCAATGGAAATCTTCTTTTTTTGCTGTTTCATGATTATTAATAGGCGTATTCTTTTTTCAGTTCATTCAGTTTCTTTTGGTCTGATGGCGTAAATAAGTCGCTTCTGAACGATTGATGGTCCGCCGTTTCAAATCCGGAAACTGAAACCTGAAAATCTGCTAAATCAGGCGGCTGCTTTATTTTAGACCAGTTTCCAAATTCGTTAAGATGAATTTTGTATGTCGCTTTTGCTCCCGGTTCAAGAATTTCTTCCGGAAAGTAGCTGAAAGAGTCATCGATTAAAATTTTTGAAGTTTTATGCGTTATTATGCTGCCTTTGAAATAAATAGCTGATACCGCATAGTCGGATTTATTTTCCACCGTAACTTCCGCAACGGAAAAAGGAAGCGTATCCGTAGTGTATTGTTTATAAAATTTCGCACGGAGTACTTTTATTTTATTCAGCTGTTTTTTAGCCGCGTCCGCTTCTGTTTTTTTCTGTTCAAGCCTTTGAATCTCTTCATAAGCCGCTTGATGCCTGTATTTTGAGTAGTAGTAATCGGAGTAGTAATAAGAAGTTGTATAAGGCGTATATCCGTAATAGTAGTAGTCATAATACGGGCTATAGCCATAGTCAAATCTTGAGCCGTTGTAGTAATATCTGCCGTCCGCGTAAAAACCGTGATGGTTGTAATATATGTCATTGGCGCAATTTTTTCTGCCGGCGTAAGCGCAGGAAATAGAAATTGTAATTAAGAAAAGAATAACAACTGTTTTTTTCATTTTTACCTTTTTAATCTGAATTCGTTACTTTAAGCTTCTTTTTAAGTTCGTCCATACGTTTCTGGTCATTTTGCGTAAACTCTTCGGAAGGCATTGTTTTGCCTTTTGAATCCGTCATTTTTGTTATGGTTACTGTGGCTTTTGCCGATGCTGGTAAAGCCGTTTTTACGTCTTTTAATGATATTTTGCAGGTTTTCTTCATTCCCGCTGCAAGAGAGCCGTCTATAGCGTAGAAAATATCATTCAATAAAAGGTCCGTAGAACCGTAAGAAAGTTTGACGGATATCGTTATATTAGAAATTGCGTATGAAAGCGTATTATTAAATGTAACTGTTACCGTTGGCGCAGGCGTTGCGGCATATTTTTCATTTAAAATGCCTATTTTTAGCAGGTCCCCCGCGGATTTACTGTAATAGTATTTTTTTTGCTCCAAAGCGTTTAATTCATCATACTCTTTAGCTACTTTATCATTGTAACCTGCGGTAGAACCGTCTGAATTAAGGTTTACGTATACGCCCACTCCCGCATAATACGGATAGAACGGATACGGGTAATAAGGATACGGATAAACCGGCACAGGTACCGGATAAGGATGCGGCCCCGGAGGAGGCATAGGGTGAGGGCCGGGTCCCGGCGGTACGGGCGCAGGGTGCGGAGGAACAGGATGAGGTCCCGGGTGGGGCTTTGGTCCTGGAGGCGCAGGCCTTGGATGCGGCTGGGGCTGAGGATGAGGAGCAGGTTGCGGCTCATGAAAGCTTCCGCCGCCATTATTGAATCCTCCTGAACGGTTAAAACCGCCTCCGAAATTCCCCCCGCTTCTAAAGCTTCTGCCGCCGCCAAACTCTCTTGCGAATGCTGCCGCAGCGGTTAACAGGAAACAGCAACAAATAAATAAAATAGCTGACTTTTTCACATTGCCTCCGCTTTTACAACATAACACCGCATACGGTAAAAATATTGCATCTGTTTTATTTTGCTATACGTCCTTAATTATTACTTGATTTTCTTTAATGTTTAAAATGGCGCATTCCAGTAGCTATCATCGCAATTCCGCTTTCGTTAGCTGCCGTTACAGAATCCTGGTCTTTTATTGAACCGCCGGGCTGTATTATAGCCGTAACTCCGGCTTTTGCAGATTCCTGCACAACGTCCGGAAAAGGAAAGAAAGCGTCCGAAGCAAGTACAAGGTTATTTGCCTTTTCGTCAATCGCTATTGCGGCTTCTTTCATCTTTTTAAGCGCTATCTGAAGAGAGTCTATCCTGCTCATCTGCCCTGCGCCTATGCCGACGGTTTGCCTGCCTCTTACAAGGATTATCGCATTTGATTTAACGTGTTTGCATACTTTCCAGGCAAAATCCATTGATTCGTTTTCAGCTTTTGTAGGTTTGCGGTCTGTCATATTTTTAACTTCTGCCAAAAGAAGATTATCCCTGTCCTGAACGAGCATGCCGTAAGACATCATGCGGTATTCAATTTCGTTTTTCTGCGGCGTATAAGGTATTTCCTGCTTCATAAGCCTTATGTTTTTTTTCTGCATCAATATATCGAGGGCTTCCTGCGTGTAATCCGGCGCTATAACGCATTCGACAAAGAGTTTCGCAAGTTCGTCGGCCGCGTCTCTTTCAACGGTTTTATTTATCGCTACAATTCCTCCAAAAGCGCTTACAGGGTCGCAGGCAAGGGCTTTTAAATAAGCGTCTTTTATGTTTACGCCTTCCGCGCATCCGCATGGGTTGTTATGTTTTATAACCGCGCAAGCCGGCGCCGCAAATTCATTGACAAGCCTCCACGCCGCTTCCAAGTCAAGGTAATTATTATATGAAAGCTCTTTTCCATGCAGTTGTTTTGCAGAGATGACGACAGGTTTGTCCTGTTCCGTGCCGTTGCCGTAAAGGGCGGCTTCCTGATGCGGGTTTTCCCCGTATCTCATTCCGGAAAGCTTTTTAAGCGGTATTGAGGCCTGCGTAGGGAATTTTTCATAAGTAAGGTAATTTGATATTAAGGAATCGTAATAAGCCGTATGCCTGAACGCTTTTGCCGCAAGCGTAAGCCTGAAATCATCATTAACTTTTTTGTTTTTCAGGTTTTCTATTACCGCTTCGTAATCACCGGAGTCGCATATAACCATAACGTCTTTATAGTTTTTCGCGGCTGCCCTTAAAAGCGCTACTCCGCCGATATCTATGTTTTCAATAACTTCCTGGTCGATTTTTTTATCCTCGGGTTTTTTTATTTTATTTATAGTTTCTTCAAACGGATAAAGGTTTACAGCCACTATGTCGATTGCGCCTATGGCGTGTTTTTTTAGCTGTTCCGTATGGTCGGTTTTATTTCTTATGGCAAGAATTCCGCCGTGTATTTTAGGGTTTAGCGTTTTTACCCTGCCGTCAAGAATTTCAGGAAAACCCGTTACTTCCGATATTTCCGAACATTCGATTTTGTTGTCTTTAAGCGTTTTTGCCGTCCCGCCGCTTGAAATAATGTCCCATCCTAAGTTCTTTAATTCTTTCGCAAACTCTACCACACCGGTTTTGTCTGAAACGCTGAGTAACGCCGTAGCCATGATTGCTCCTTTTTTGTTTTATCTGATTTCTTCTAAAGAAATATTCTTATATTTTCTGAAAGCTTTAGCAATATCTTCCGAAGAAAAGCCTCTCCGTAAAAAAAATGCCGCCGCCCTTCTGACTTCGCTTTTATCATCAGAATCAAATTTTTTAAACTTTTTTTTCATTAAATCTATTATCTGCTCATAACTGTCTTTTTCGCTTTTTATAGATTCCAAAACCTCATTAATCAGCGTTTTAGGCAAATTATGCTTTTCAAGTCCGGCTTTTATAGCCAAACCGCCTTTGCCGTTACCGGAAAGGTATTCGGCATAAGCTTTAGCGTATCTTTCGTCATTTATATAGTTAAGCTCTTTAAGCCTGTTGACTGCGTTTTTTACGTCATTTGGCTCATACCCTTTAAGAATTAGTTTGTCGTAAAGCGATTTCGCGCTGTATGAACGTTTTGAAGCTAAAGACAATGCGTCCGCGACAGCTTTTTTTGATTTATCAAAGGTCAGTATTTTTTCATAATCGGCAGAAGTTAGTTCAGCGTTTGTCCTTAATCTGAAATTGGTTATTGTTTCGGCGGTTAAAATAACGGATTCGCCGTTATCAAAAAACACTTTAAACAGCTCTTTTCTTGTTTTAATTTTATCAAATTTTATAATTTTCATTTTTTTACTTTTGTTATTCTGCCGTAGTTTTGCCGTTATCGCGCTTATTTTCACTTTGCCGTTTCAAACACTTCCACCCTTCTGTTCTTCGCCCTGCCTTCTTTGCCCTTCTTTCCGACAACTTCTGGTTGTATTCATCGCTCCCTGTCCAATCCGTGTGCCCTGTTACTATTGTTAAAAATTATTGCTTCAGAAGCGTCAAAATTTAAAATAGAAGCATTTTGTGCAAAATACAGCTCCCCCATAAACAGTAACCGTGCCGGTGGCAATATTATTTTCAAACAGTATGGATGTCCCCGTCACCGAAACAGAAGAAGCGCTTGCGTACAGAGCTCACCCTCCCCTTTGATTGGTGACGGTATTTAGTGAGTTATCATTAAAGCTTATATTGTCACCCGCGACTGTCATTGAGGAATTGGATATATATAACGCACCTCCGTATTCGTTTCTTGTAAAACTTGAAAAGCTTAATCCGCTCAATGCTATGGAAGAATTTGAAATATTAAACCCAGAATAACTATTATTACCATAAAAAGTTTTTGATGTTCCGCTGCTTTGAATTATTATGGATTTGCCGGATATGCTGTTTAAGTTTGCATTCGTTATGATATCGGAAGTGATAGTAAATAATATTCTTTTCATTAGTTTCCTTTGGATTCTGCAACTTTTTCAGAGTGCAAAATGACAACTTAAACGGCAAATTACCGATTAAGGCACTCGGGAATGGCAAATTATTTGTTGTCTGCTAATGATTAATTGTGACTTGTTATTTCTTACTTGCCTTTTTTAGTAGATAACCAGTTCATAATCCCTTGAGCCAAGCCCCAGCTGCTGCGCGTACTCAAGCTGTACCGTAGGGTCTAAATCAGGATAAAGCTCTTTAAAAAAGTCTTTTCCGTAAGCTTTATTAATCAAATCGTAACTAGCCTGGTCAACGGCTACGGGGTCTGTGCCTGCCACAATGCCCACGTCACCCATTAAAGCAGGGTTCTTTTTAAAGCCGAAACAGTCGCAGAATTTGCTTATATGGTTTAAAAAGTTGACGCTCGCGCTGTTTTTGCCTTTTACTACGGCCGCGGCGTATTCTACAATCTTTTCCTGAACGGTATTTGTGCCGTCGCTCCAGTTTAACACAAAAACATTAAACGCGCAGTTTACTACACACTGTCCGCAGCCTACGCATTTATCTATATCCATAACAATTTTTTTAGATTGCTTGGCAGGTTTTGCCGTATTTGTAGTGACAGGTTCTAAAGACAGGGCGTTTTGCGCGCACCATCTGACACAAGTTCCGCACGCTGTGCAGCGTTCCGTTTTTACGGAAGGCTTTGAACTGTGGTGCATCGCGTATTTTCCGGATTTGCTTCCGCAGCCCATACCCATGTTTTTTAACGCTCCGCCAAAGCCCGTAACTTCATGCCCTTTAAAGTGGTTTAAGAAAATAAACGAGTCTGAATAATAAATATCCCTTGCAAGCGTAACATTTTTAAAGTGTTTAAAGTTTGTTTCAACCTTTTCTTCCGCGTTGCCCCTTAAGCCGTCAGCAATAATGACAGGGCAGCCGCAGGCTTGTATGTTAAAGCCGTGCTTATCAGCAATCATAAGATGGTGGTAAGCGTCAGCGCGTTTGCCTACATATATAGTGCTGGCATCTGTAAGGAAAGGAAATGCCGTTTTTTCCTTTGCTATTTTTACAAACGGGACGGTATATTCCGGTTTGATATATCCTTCATTGCCTTCTTCACCGAAATGCATTTTTATAGCGAGAAACTGGCGGGCTTTGACATGGTCAAAAACCCTTGCCGCTTTTAAGAAATTGTACAACTCGTTTCTTCTGCCCCATGGTAAAAAATAAACTTTGCTTTTCATAAATATCCTATTTTCCATATTTTTCAAGCTGTTTCAGCGTTATTGTAAAATCTTTTGGCAAAGGCGCTTCAAAAGTTTTCTGTTCATTTGTCGAAGGCAGCGCAAACGTAAGAGAAGAAGCGTGAAGCGTAAGCCTGTCTATCAAAGGCTTTTCCAGTACGCCGTCTTTTTCTTTATAGTTGCGTTTCAAAGAAGAAAGATATATCGGGTCACTGACGCCGTAATCGCTGTCTATTGTCAAAGGGTGCCCTATACTCCAAAAATGTATCCTTATCTGGTGCCTTCTTCCGGTTCGCGGACTTGCTTCCACAAAAGTGTATGACTTGAAATTTTTTAAAACATTATAATCGGTTATAGATTCTTTTCCGGAAGCGTCTATCGAAACATCCCTGCCGGAAACTAAAATAGGCTTATTTATCGTGCCTTTATCTTCTTCCAAAACGCCGGAAAGGAGCGCCAGATACTTCTTTTTTACTTTTGAGTTTTCAAACTGCATACTGACATTTCTGTGGGCTTCTGGATTTTTTGCAAAAATAAGAACGCCCGTAGTATCGCGGTCTATTCTGTGCACCACCCAGATTTTTTGGCCAATTTGCTTTTTTAGCATACCGACAAGCGTTTTATTCTCATTTGTGTGCTGGTCGGGTATAACAAGCACGCCTGCCGGCTTATTAACAATAACAATGTCTTTGTCCTGGTAGATAATTTCGAGCTGTTCTTTCATGTTTTCCTTTGCTGTCAATGACAATATCAAACTTATTTAACCTTTAGCAAGCTTATTAAATCCGGTTTCATCAATGACATTAATACCGAGCTCTTTTGCTTTTTCGAGTTTCGAGCCCGCTTCCGCTCCCGCGAGTACATAATCCGTCTTTTTGCTTACAGACGAAGTGACTTTGCCGCCGAGTGATTTTATTATTTCGGTTGCCTGCTCCCTTGTGTAATTCGGCAGTTCGCCGGTTAAAACAAATGTTTTGCCTTCAAACTGCGTTCCCGAGTTTTGGGATTCCGGCTCGGTCATATTAACGCCTGCGGATTTAAGCGTGTCTATTACATGTTTAACGTCTTTATTTTCAAAAAATTCTTTTAAAGAAAGCGCCAAAACGCCGCCGATTTCATTAATCCTTGTAAAATCGTCAAGCGAAGCCGCAAAAAGAGCATCAATATTTTTAAAGCGTTTTGCTATGGTTTCGGAAGCTTTTTCACCGATATGCCTTATGCCTAAGGCAAAAAGCAGCCTGCTTAACTGCCGTTTTTTGCTTTCAATTATTGCTTTCATCAAATTATTGGCTTTTTTCTCTTTGAAAAGGTCAAGCTCAAGAAAATCGTCAAAGGTAAGATGGTAAATATCGGCAAGAATATGAAGTTTCTTTCTTTCCAGAAGCTGGTCTATAACGGCTTCCCCGAAACCTTCTATATCCATAGCGTTTCTGCTTACAAAATGTATTAAATGGCTTCTAAACTGCGCGGGACACTCCGGGTTTATGCACCTGTAAGCTACTTCTTCTTCCTTTTCTTTTACTATTTCGCTGTTGCAGGACGGGCAGTGCTTAGGCGGCTTAAAAAAGCCGGTACTGTTCTTTTTCATCACTTTTACGATTTTTGGAATAACATCGCCAGCCCTTTCTATTAAAACCGTGTCGCCTTCATTTACGCCAAGCCTTTCTATTTCTTCAAAATTGTGCAGCGTCGCGTGCGATATTGTTACTCCGGCAAGGGGCACGGGCTCAAGTATTGCCGACGGTGTTATTATTCCCGTTCTGCCTACCTGAACGCGGATTTTTTCAAGCTTTGTGGTAGCCTGCTTTGCCTGAAATTTGAATGCGATTGCCCAACGCGGGCTTTTGTTTGTATATCCGAGTTCTTTTTGTTCTTTTAAACTGTTAACTTTTACCACGAGGCCGTCAATTTCGTACGGGACATTTTCCCTTTTTTCAATCATAGAATCGGTAAAACGGATTATTTCATCCAAAGATTTGCAGATTTTAAAATCTTTTTGGAGATGAAAGCCGCATTTACCGCAGTATTCAAGAAATTCTGATTGTTTATCAAAGATTTTTCCTTCGATTTTGCCGAAAGAGTGCACAAAGTATTTGAGTTTTCTGTTTTCCGTTATGTGAGGGTTTTTCTGCCTGAGCGATCCCGAAGCAGCGTTGCGGGGATTGGCAAATTTTTGTCCGCCGTCCTGTGTTATTTCGTCATTTAGCGCTTCAAAATCATTTTTATCTATATAGACTTCGCCTCTTAGTTCAAAAAAAGAAGGCGGGTTGGAGG
>JAVBLP010000019.1:0-38917 GCA_031553505.1 Endomicrobiaceae bacterium | reverse complement strand
CCGCCTCTACGTTCTCATCTGCCGTTATCTTATTATAACTCCCGCTTACCTGCCCCCATAACGATCCGCTTATCCCGTTATCTTCAAATTCCCTTGGCAGTATCCGCCCCAATACCTTTTCACGGTTTACGCTTATCAGCGCGCTCATCATTACGTTCCCTATAACCCCCCCTGCCATCTCCGTTAACGCTATCTTCTGGTTCGATACCGATGTCATTAATATATCATCTAATATTACCGCCATTTCCGACGTCGGGTCTAAACTTCCTGATACCATATCCATCACCTTTGACACTTCCGTCTGGTTGTGGCTGAGCCCAGGATAACTTAAAAAGTCCGTCTGTACCTGCATATACGTCAGTATCTTAAACCACGTTGGCGTGTACTCTATTCGCCAATTCGTGTCTTCCGGGATTAACTGACCCCCTGCCAGGTTTATCAGGTTTACCTGCGAAAACTGATTATCCAACTGCGCGTTTTGCGAATTTATTAAATATATTATTTTCCTTGTGTAATCTCCTACTCCTATATATAAGTCCAATGTGCCGTCAAGCCATACTTCCCCGCTTGACACTATCTTGTCATTGGACGGGCTGTTATCCGTTAGGTCCATCTTTAATGTGCTGTTTGACCCCATTTTGTAGCTGCTTACATTTACCGTTTCGTTTGTCCCGTTATACATATTAAATACCGCGTTATCGCTTATTTCTAACTTTTGCGTACTCATATTTATGTTGGAAGCTAAGTTAAATACGCTGTCATCCTGCACATAATAATCCACGTGTTGTGTTAGAGCATCCGCATTGAGGTTGAACTCTCCACCTCCTTTTACCGTTACCCGCGAATTTGTTGTACCCGACATTATACGGTCGTTCATGTTTACTATCCCACCGTACGCGCTGTCAAATGTTATATTGCTATAACTTCCTATGTACATCGCGTTACTTTGACCGTTTGCCATATTGCCCGTAAATAGCGTCATTGAGGAAGTGTTAAACGTTAAATACGCTTCGCTCCCCGATTCGCCTTCTATATATATCGCCCCGCCCGAACTTGCCGCTACGTTGCTGTCAAATATCGCGTTGGATAAGGTTACATTGGAACCAGAAAGAATACGCAAAGCGCCGGCATACGCGCCTGCCGTATTTCCGAGAAACAAAATAGAGTCACCCGTAAACGAAATCATCGCGCCGTTAACTGCGGAAATTGCCCCGCCCGCTCCGCTTGTTACATTATTGCTTGAAAACTCAATATAGGGTCCGCTAAATTCAATTAAAGAAGTTCCGGCGCTTATCGCGCCGCCAGCGGAAGAAGACGTGTTGCCTCTGAAAACAACCGTTGAAACATCAAACAGAATTTTTCCGGCAATGCTGTTTGCGCTGCCTAAAGCCCCGCCGCCATCCGCAGTAGTATTGCTGCTGAATTCAACGTAATCGCCGGTAAACGTAAAAGTTGATTTATATGTATTTATCGCGCCGCCGTTTGCTAAAGCGCGGTTACCCGTAAATACCGTGCTTGACGCAGTAAATGTAAATTCCCCTCCGCTGCCCCATGTGCCTATTACGCCGCCTCTGCCGCTTGCATAGTTATCAACAAACAGTATTTCATTTGATTTTATATCAACCCTTCCGCCTTCAATATATATTACTCCTCCATTTCCGGTGTTAACACTGCTGCTTACTGCCTGATTACTGCTAAAAATCACCGAAGCGCCGCTGTCTATACTAAAATAAGAAGTCCCGGTCATATAAATTACGCCGCCGCTCACGGCAGTGCTGTTATTGCCATATCTTGCTGTATCCGCAACGTTGACTGAAATAAACGCGCCGTTTCTAAAATCAAAAACACCGCCGCTTCCGGTTGCGGTATTATTATTAAAATTTAACTCTCTGCCTTCAATAAACATATTTGAAAACTGTGCAAATATCGCGCCGCCATTGCCTAAAGAGGTGTTATTATTAAAATCTGCCGTGCCGGTTGCAAAAATATCAAAATCGCTGTCATTTAAATATATAGCGCCTACCGAAGAAGAAGCGGTATTGCTTGAAAACGAAACATAGTCGGAAGTTATGGTAAAAGAAGAACTTGTCGCATAAATAACTCCTCCCGAACCGCCTGAATAATTACCGTCAAATGCCATATAACCGCTTTCAAATGAAAAATTTGAGCCGTTGGCGTATATTGCGCCTCCATGGCTTAAAGCCGCAGTATTTTCATTAAAAGTTATAGTTGAAGCATTCAAAGTAAAACTCACCCCGCTCGAGTACGCGCTTATCGCGCCGCCGCTGCTCCTTGCGTAATTGTTATTAAAAACTATTTCCTCACGAGCGTCAAAACTAAACACTGAATTGTTCAATGCCTGTATCGCGCCGCCGTAAACAGAACCGGAAGCAGCGCTGGCTATATTATTTTCAAATAAAATGTTTTTTGCTGAAAAAGCAAAAGAAGAGCTGCTTAAAGCGTATATCGCGCCGCCGCCGCCGCCGCCAAAAGCATTTACAACCGCATTACCGGAAAAATTTATCAGGTCAGCCTTTAACGTAAATGTTGAAGCGTTTACGTACATTACGCCGCCGCTTCCGGTATTGTAAGTACCCGCTTTATTTTCAATAAAATTTATCGCGTCGGGCGCAGTGATTTCATAAAAAGAACCGGAAAGCGCATTTATCGCGCCGCCGCTTGTTCCTGCCGCATTGCTTGTAAAGTTTACTGAAAGCAGCGAATTTATATTAAATATTGACGCGTTTTGAGAATATATAACCCCGCCTGTAGCAGAGTTTGAAGCATTGCAGGAAAAATTTATGTAGTCAGGGCTGTCAAAAGAAATAAATGAAGCGCCTGCATAAATACCTCCGCCCGTATTATTTGACGTATTGCCGGTAAAGTTTATACCGTCATTTGCGGTAACGGTAAAAGAAGAATTTAAAAGGTAGATAGCTCCGCCGGAACCGTTTACCGCAGTGTTAGAAGTAAAATTTAATTCCGTACTGCTTGTAAACGTAAAAGTCGAGCCGGAGGCGGAATATATGGCACCGGCATTACTTCCGCCGGCGTTATTACTAAAATCAATATAGTCAGCGTCAAAAGTAAGCAGGGAACTGTTTATCGCATATACCGCGCCGCCGCTTCCGGCTATCGTGCTATTTGACGAAAAAGATATTGTTGAAGAATTAAATTCAAACTGCGCGCCGCCGGAATAAATGCCGACTGCGCCGCCGTTTGTTTTCGCTGAATTGTTTGCAAAAGTTATTTCGTCGTCAATATTAAATTTAAAACCGGATCCGTCTGCCGCCAAAATAGCGCCGCCGTACGAATTGCTTGATGTTGTGCTTGCTATATTATTTTCAAATAAAATATTTTTTGCCGAAAAACTAAACATTGAAGTTACGGCGGCGTAAACCGCTCCGCCTCCGCCGTTATTTGCAGAGTTTAAAGCTTTATTGCCCGTAAATTTTATATTGTCAGCCGCCAGCGCAAACACGGAAGAGCTTGTGTATACCGCGCCTCCGTTTCCATAATTGTAAGTAGTGGCTTCGTTACTAGTAAAACCAATTTCGTTTTTTGCGGCAAGCGTATATGAAGACACGGTTGAATATATAGCCCCGCCGCTTGTTCCCGCAGAATTGCTTGAAAAGTTTATAGCATCTACCGCATTAATATTGAAAACTGAAGCATTTATATATAGTGCACCTGCAAATGCGCGGGATGACTGGTTATTCGTAAAGCTGATTGTATCCCCGCTTACAATGGAGTATGTTGAAGCCGTGGCATAAATTGCCCCGCCGTAGCTTGAAAAAGTCGCGTTACCATTAAAATTTATGGCGCCGGAACTTTCAAAAGCCATAAAAGAAGCGTTTGTATATATACCTCCACCGTTAGAGTATGCAGTATTGCCGGCAAAAGTTATGCCGCTGTCAGCCGTAATGGTAAAAGAAGCGTTACTAGTGGCATAAACCGCTCCGCCCGCTCCGGTTACCGCTTTGTTAACTGTAAAAAGCGCTTCTTCCAGGCTGATGCCGTTAAATGAAAATGCGGCACCGTAAATAGCTCCTCCGCTTACGGCAGAATGTCCGGTAAAAACAATGCCGTTACTTCCCGTAACCGTAAAATTTGATCCTGCGGATGCGGCAATAGCGCCGCCGGTGCTCCCCGCGGAGTTGCCGCTAAATTCAATATAATCCGCAATAAAAGAAATAGTGGAAGTACTTACAGAATAAATGGCTCCTCCGCTCTGCGCGGCAGCCGTATTTGAAGAAAAAGTTATCGTTGAAGCGGTAAAGTAAAATTCAGCGCTGCTGTTATACATGCCTATCGCGCCGCCGTAGCTTCTGGCGTAGTTATTATTAAAGTTTATTGTTTCCGAAGCGTCAAAACTGAAAATTGATCCATTATTTGCCATAATAGCCCCGCCGTATATAGTGCCCGAAGCGGCGCTGGATACATTGTTTTCAAATATGATGTTTTTTGCAAGAAAAGTAAATGACGATGTATTTGTGGCATATATAGCGCCGGCTCCGCCGTTTGACGCGGCAGTTATGGCAGTATTATTTGCAAAACGTATTAAATCAGCCGTAAACGTAAAAGTTGAAGTTGCCGCAAAAATTGCCCCTGTGTTGCCTGAAGAAGCAAGCCCTGCCCGATTGGCTGTAAAGTTTATTTCATTGCTTGCGTTAAAAATGAATAAAGAAGAGGCATTGACATATATAGCGCCGCCGTTTGAGCCGGAAGTGTTATTGGAAAACTCAATATAATCACCTGTAAACGTAAAGGTAGAGTTTGTATTGGAGTAAATCGCCCCGCCGGTTGCTAATGCCGCGGTATTTGATGAAAAAGTTATTGATGAAAAATTAAAGATAAACTCGGCTCCGTTTGTAGCTACAGCGCCGCCATAAGACCTTGTATAGTTATTGTTAAAAATTATTGCTTCAGAAGCGTCAAAATTGAAAATTGAACTATTTAACGCATATATTGCGCCACCGTAAGTGGCAGTTGTAGCCGCGCTTGAAATATTGTTGTTAAAATAGATATTTTTTGCCGAAAAAGTAAATGAGGAACCGTTGGGTGCATATATTGCTCCGCCGCTTCCCAAGGCAGCTGTATTTGATAAAAAAGATATTGTTGACGCATTGAAACTAAACTGCGCCCCGTTTGAATATATGCCGATTGCTCCGCCGTAGCTTCTGGCGTAGTTATTATTAAAATTTATTGCTTCAGAAGCGTCAAAATTTAAAATAGAAGCATTTTGTGCAAATACAGCTCCCCCATAAACAGTAACCGTACCGGTGGCAGTATTATTTTCAAACAGTATGGATGTCCCCGTCACCGAAACAGAAGAAGCGCTTGCGTACAGAGCTCCCCCTCCCCTATTATTAGTAGTTGTATCAATAGTATTGCTGGAAAAACTTACAGTGCCTCCGGCGATTGCGATAGAAGAATTTATAATTGATAAAGCTCCGCCGTAAACATTCCCAGAATTACTGTCAAAAAGTACTTGATCATTGCTATAAAATAACAGGTTTGAGTTTTCTGAATATAAAGCGCCGCCGGAACCGGCTTCATTGTTATCAAATTGAATTAAATTACCTGCAGTTAGCGTAAATGATGAGTTTGTTAAATAAACGGCTCCGCCTGTTCCATTAGAAATCCCGGAAATATTATTGCTAAAGCTGACTGTGCCGGAAGATATAATTGTAAACGTTGAAGCATTTGAATATATAGCGCTTCCGTTGCTGTAAGTATTGCTGCTAAAATTAATACTATTATTACTCTTTATCCCAAAAAAAGAGTTTAATGAATATACGCCGCCGCCAGAATTTTCACTTATATTAAAAACCCGGTCAACTATAGCTGAAAAAGAAGAGGCATTTATATAAATAGCACCACCGGATATGGCTGAGTTATTATCAAAATCAACATATTCACCTATTATTGTAACGGTTGACGCATTTGTTAAATAAAAAGCGCCTCCGGAAGTATTAGCAGCAGTGTTGCCTGAAAAAACCAAAGTTGAGACACTAAAAGAAAATTCTGACCCTTGTGAATTAGCGGCTGCTATTGCGCCGCCTTGGTTTTTGGAAGCATTATTTTCAAAAACAACTTCTTCTGCGTCAAAAAATATGCTTGATTGATTTTGCGCAAAAATTGCGCCCCCGTAAAGAGTAGGCGCGGTGCCTGTTGATATATTATTTTTGAAGAGTAGCTGCTTGCCTGAAAATTCTAAAAAAGAGGTATTAACATATACGGCTCCCCCTCCCCTTTGATTGGTGGCGGTATTTAGTGAGTTATCATTAAAGCTTATATTGTCACCCGCAACTGTCATTGAGGAATTGGATATATATAACGCACCTCCGTATTCGTTTCTTGTAAAACTTGAAAAGCTTAATCCGCTCAATGCTATGGAAGAATTTGAAATATTAAACCCAGAATAACTATTATTAGCATAAAGAGTTTTTGATGTCCCGCTGCTTTGAATTATTATGGATTTGCCGGATATGCTGTTTAGGTTTGCATTCGTTATGATATCGGAAGTGATAGTGATAGTATCTCCGGAAACAGAGTTGGTTATGGCGGTATTGAGCTCTGAAGTATCTGAAACTATATATTCTGTCGCGTTAACGGCAGCTGTAAAATATATGAGAACTGCGATAATGACTAACGGCATCAGTCTTTTCATCAGTTCTCCTTATATATTTTATCGGCTCCGGATTCTTCTGCGGCAAACATTGCCTGCCAAAAGACCGGATGCTGCAGATGCATTCAGAATGATGGCTATAAAAGATTACTGATTAAGACATTCAGAAATGATAATCAAAAAGGCAGATTGCTGCCCCTGCCACTTCGCTTCTCGCAATAACAAACAAAGAATGTTATTAGCTAGCTGTCTTTGTTACGCCCTCTTTTCAACTATTACTTGCCTTTCTATTGCTTTACTCAAAAATTATCTGGTAATCTTCCCTGTCGATATCTATGTTGGCTTTTATTTCAAAGTCCATCTTAAACAGCTCTTTAAGCCTGCCTTTTCTTTCGTTAAAATACTCTAACACGTCAGGGTTGATTTTAATTTTAACTTTTCCGTGGTGCATATCCACTTTCATTTGTTCTATGTCATCGCAGACATTTATAAAAATAGATTCTTTTGACAGCACAAGCCCCAAACCGTGGCAAGTGGGGCAGGTATCGCCCATAAGCGAAAAGAGCGACTCCCTTTTTCTTTCCCTGGTCATTTCAATAAGCCCAAGCCTTGTTATAGGCCAGATTTTGATTTTTGCTTTGTCGCCCCTTGCCGCCTCGCGAAGCTTATCCAAAACTTTCTGCCTGTTTGCGGACTTTTTCATATCTATAAAATCTATAACTATAATTCCGCCGATATTCCTGAGCCTTAACTGCCTTGCGATTTCTTCCGCGGCTTCGATATTTGTCATAAACGCCGTATCTTCTTGCGAACTTTTAGCGGTAAATTTTCCGCTGTTTACGTCTACCGCGCAAAGGGATTCCGCTTCCTGTATTATCAAATACCCGCCGGATTTAAGCCTTGCTTTGTTTGATCTCAGCCTTTTTATCTCTTCATCTATGCCGTAAGCTTTAAATATTGCCTGCCTTCCTTCGTAAAGGACTATTCTGTCCAAAAACTCCGGAGATATAATCTTTACGAATTCCGTAACATCTTTTAACTCTTTGGGCGAATCTATATGCATAAGCATTACGTCTTCCGAAAAGTAATCTCTGACTGTCTGAAAAACTATGCCTAAATCTTTATGCACAAGGCTCATAGGCTTGGCGTTGTCAAACCTGTTGACGATTGACGCCCAAAGGCGCATAAGGTACTTTATTTCCCTTTTAATTTCGTCTTCCGTCGCGTCTTCCGCTTCCGTCCTTACGATAATTCCGCCCGGAATATCTTTTTTAACTTCCGTAACTATGGCCTTAAGCCTGTCATGTTCTTGTTTATCGTCAATATTTTTTGAAATGCCTATATTGCTGCTAAACGGCATATACACCAAAAGCCTGCCGGGAAGCGAAATTTCCATCGTCACTTTTGGCCCTTTCGTGCTTATCGGCTCTTTATAAACCTGAACCATTATATCCTGCCCGGGCTTAATCATATTTTCGATGTTTTTCTCGTTTTTTTGCGCAACGATATCGTCTATTCCGAGGTACGCGCTTTTGCCAAAACCGATATCCACAAAAGCGGAATTAAGCGCGGGAACAATATTCTGCACTTTGCCTTTGTATATATTGTTTAAGATTTTTTCCGACTCGCGCCTTTCGATAAACAAATCGAAAAGCCTGCCGTCTTCAAGCACGGCTACTTTTGTTTCTTCCTGCGTCCTGTTAACTATTATTTCTTTTTTCACTATTTATCTTCCTGTTCTTATAATATTGTTGTTATCAATCGCGCTGATAACGTTTCTTGCCGTTTCCACGTAAATTCTGGAAGTCGCCGGATCAAACTCTGTCAGCCTTAACCCTGAATTATCCACAAAAACCACACCGCCTCCGGCAAAAGCTTTTTTTAACAAGGCATTTACCCTTGCGTCAAGAGGATAATCCACAATGATAAGCCTTATACCTGCATTTTTGCAAACTTCATTAATCTTTTCCATATCTGAAACAATCCATTCTCCGATGAGAGCCATTTTATCCGCATGATGCGTCGTATCCATCGCGCATATGGCGTTAATTTCCGGAACGGCTTCGCCTAAAAAGCTCTTCATGACCTTTGAAAAATACAAAATTTCCGAACTTATGATGCCGTCATAAGACATATACATTATCGAAAGCCCTTTATAGCACTGATTTGCGGTGTCAAAAGGGTTTATAAGTATGCCTTCTTCAAACATCCTCAGCGCCTGGTTCAGTTTTTTTGTCCCGTCAGCCATGTATAAAGAACCCAGCGCGTAATACAGCCTTGAATCAAAAGGATTTGCCGCCGCCATCTCCTTAAGAATCTTTTCCGCCTCATTTTTTCTGCCCGCGTTAATTAAATCCCAGGCGGCTTTATACCTGTTTGCAAAAGACGGGTCCACAATAGCGGCTTTTACGGGGTCTTCGGACAATACGTAAAATGCCGGCACTACTTTTGGCGAAAAGCCGCCGACCATTTTGGGTATCGAACCGATTATGGACTTATACGCCGTAAAAAATGCCTGCTGGATTACGGCTTTGTCTGTGTGCGCCAGAGGAGAGCCGTAAACGCTCGCGACGGCAATATTAAGTTTTTCCAGCGAATTTTCGTCTGCTTCGGAAATAAGAGGGATTTGCGGAAAATATTTACCGTAAAAGGATAAATAATCCGTATAACCGTTAAGGTTATAAAAATTCGCTTCCCCTGCCATAATCACTACTGCTTCAACCTGGTTTTTTTTAAGGATAAGGTCAGAAATCAAACGGAGAGACTGCGTGGTGTTCATATCAAAAAACGAGTAATTATAAACTGCGACTTTGCCTTGCCCGTACTGTTTGTCAAACAAACTCTGCATCATATCGGAATATGTATATGTGCCGACATTGCCCAAAACTATCGAATCCCCTACGCAAAAAATATTGGTTTTTGCCTTCTTTGCCCCGTAAGCCGCAGACAAAAATACTGTGATCAAAAGCGCGGAAAACAGTATTTTTGCGGCATTACGGCTCATAGATTTCTCCATTGCTAGTTTCAATATACAAATTTGTCCTTACCGTATGATATATTTTGCCATAATTTTCTTGATTTTCCAATAGTTTTTTTAAAATCATACCGGGCTTTACGCTCTTGCCCTGCCCGAATCTTAAAAACAAACTCAAATTTCCGTTATTATTTACAAATTTCTTTATTAACGGCTTCGCGTCAATTTCAACGGTTTTGCCTTTCTTGATTTTTTCAACGATAATCTTGTCTTGTGATAAAAATTTATCTATTTCTGTTTGGGCTATATTAATATTTTGCACTGAAAATTCAGCCACATTTGCCAAAATATCTATCGCGGGAAAAGATAAAGGCACCCTTTTTACATCTATGACGCCGTATCCCTGCGGCAAAACCTCCGATATTTTCTTTTTTACTTCACCGGTATCAACATTTTTGGTAAGATAAAGTTCCATATATTCACAGTAACTTTCCTGCCCCACTGAAACCGGAGGGCCGTACGCGGATTTTACCTGCGGGCTGAACCCTGCCGTGAAAGCTACCGGAAGGCCGCTGCGGCGCGCCGCCCTTCTGAAAACTTCTATCTGCTCAAGGTGCGACACAAACTTTGTTTTTCCTGTTTTTGAAAAACGTATCCTTACCCTTCTTGCCGGAGGCAGAACGGAAATTTCCGGTTCAACGTAGTTGTCCGGCAAAGAACACTGCGTTTTATCAAACTTTTCTGCTTCGGCACCGGCTCTTTCATTTATGCCTTTTTCGTAATCGGCATACAGAAGCTGCTTTGAAACGCCGAAATTTATATGTTCCCACGGAAGAATTTCATCTTCTTTGATTTGTCTGTAAACGTAAAAATCAAGGTTTAAACCGCTTTCGGTTATAGCTTCAGTCCAGATATCATTGCCGAATTTGTCCGCCCACTGGTCAAAACGGGCGCCTTTTTGCCACGCTTTGTAAATAGCCTGCGCCGTTCTTCGGTCGCCTTTGGCGATAAAAGCTTCCAAAACGCTTGCCCTGTGATTGTGCGCTTTCACGGACGCTGGCAGCAGTTTATGCAGATAACCTATCTTATTTTTTATTTCTTCCTGCGATGCCATCGGCGCCCACTGGAACGCAGTCTGCGCTTTCGGCACAAACGGCGAAACGGTTATATTAAAATTGAGCCCTTTGGCTTCTTTTTTCACGGCGCGCACAAGAGCGTTGATGCCTGCCAAATCCTCTTCTGTTTCCGTAGGGAGGCCTATCATAAAGTACAGCTTTATAACTTTCCAGCCCATTTTATTGGCTGTGACAAGCGTTTCTACAATCTGTTTTTCCGAAAGATATTTGCCGATGACATTTCTTAGCCTGTCTGAGCCGGCTTCCGGCGCGAAAGTCAGCGTCGGCCTTTTGCTGCGATTAATATACTGGGCGACTTTTAAAGAGCGCTCATTACAGCGCAGCGAAGGAAGCGATATGTTTAATTTAGAATCGCCGTACAAGTTATTTGTTTCAATAAGCAGCTTATCAAGGTCTTTATAATCGCTTGAAGAGAGCGAAGAAAAAGCGACTTCTTCATAACCGGTAGCAGCCAGGCCTTCTTTAACCGTTTCTAAAAGTTTTGCCAAAGGCCGCTGTCTCCACGGGCGGTAATACTTTGACGCCTGGCAGAAACGGCATTGCCCGGGGCATCCCCTGGCAACTTCAATGTTAAGCCTGTTATGAACGGTTTCCGCGAAAGGCACTATCTTCTTTTTTGGAAAATACGCGTCTTCAAGGTTTAAAACGGCTTTATCCACAACCGCTTTAATGTCTTTATCCGCAGAAACGGATTTAATCGTATTATCTTCGTTGTATTCGACTTTATAAAGCGACGGAACGTAAATTCCGTTGATTTTAGAAAGGTTTTTTAGTTTTTCCGAGCGGGAAAGATTTGCCTGTTTCGCCTCTTTAAGAAAAGCAATGATATCCTCCATCACTTTTTCACCGTCGCCGATTACAAAAGCGTCAAAAAAATCCGCGAAAGGCTCCGGGTTTGTAAGCGCCGGGCCGCCGGCGATTATAAGGGTGTCATTTTCATTCCTGTCTTTTGCAAACGGCGCGATATGCGATAAATCAAGCATATTTATTATATTGGTCGCTACAAGCTCGCACTGTATCGTAAAACCGACAATGTCAAAACTCTTCAAACCGCTTTGAGATTCAAGGGAAAAAAGCGGCAGGTTTCTTTCGCGCAAAAGCTTTTCCAAATCCGCGTCCGGAGCGAAAGCCCTCTCGCACCTTGCGAGTTTTTTTTCATTTATTAAATGGTAAAGGATTTCCAGCCCGAGGTTTGACGCGCCGACTTCGTAAACGTCAGGAAAGCAAAGGCAAACGGAAAAACCGGCTGACATATCCGCCGGATGTGAGTTAAGTTCGCTGTTTATATACCTTGAAGGTTTTTGTACAAGCGTTAGTATTTCTTCTAAATGCTGCGTTTCCATTAATTTTGTATTATCCTGAGAATAAAGCTGCGTATAATTATACACAATTTCGGCGGTATAAACTACTGATGCGGCGCGTAATGCGGTGTTTTAGTCGTTAATTGCGTTTTTTGCTTCAATGCGTTCTTTTTTCTTTTCCCTGTACCCCGCGACTACGGAAGAAACCAGTATTGCTATGCCCATGACGCCGCTTATCAAAAAACCTATTAAACCGATAACCGGTATGCCGTTCCACTTCGGAGCTATGTCTGCGTGCACCATGATTGAAGAACCGATTACCAAAGCGCCCAGCATTATACCAAAAGAAAGCCTGCTGCTTGAATTTTCTATCGACCGGCGCAGGTTTCCGAGGTTGCGGTGTTCAAACTCAATCTTCATCCTTCCCTGTTTTGCCTTATGTAAAAGCTCTCTTAAATCTCTCGGAGCGGATTCTATAAGCTTTTTAGATTCAAGAAGCATCGCCGCGGAAGACTGCGCGAAGCGTTTGGGGCTGAGGCGGTTGCGAATAATGCTTTTTGAAAAATTTTGTATTATCTCCATTATCTGGAAATCCGGGTCAAGCTGCCTTCCGACGCCTTCTATAGTTATCAGCGCTTTTACCATAAACGCGAAGTTTGAAGGCATCTTCAACTCAAATTTCGCGGTCAAACCCACAAGCGCCAAAAGAACTTCCGGCACGTTTATGTCCTCAAGAGGCAAATCTATGTAGCGGTCTATAAGCTTCTGGACGGCGTATTCAATCTCGCGCGTTTTCGGGTGGTCAGGCATATTTACAATGTTTAAAACCGCGCTTGTAACCATTGATGAGTTTCTGTACATCAAAGCGATTATCAGCGAACCTAAATCGTCTTTTTGGGAATCCGCAAGCGAGCCCATCATCCCGAAATCTATAAAACATATTTTATTTTCCGGAAGAATCATTATATTGCCGGGATGCGGGTCGGCGTGAAAGTAACCGTCAATAAAAATCTGTTTTAAAATTATCTGGGCGCCGTTTCTTGCTATCAATTCCCTGTCATACCCTTCAAGGTTTTTTTCGGCTATGGAACTCACTTTAACGCCGTCAATAAACTCCATTGTTAAAACGCATTTTGAAGAATATTTTTTAAACGCCTTGAGGACTTTCATCCTGCCGTCTTTTTCAAAATTCTTAGCAAAACGCTCAATATTAAACCTTTCCAGGTTAAAATCAAGTTCTTGTTTTATATGTTCTTCAAATTCATTAATCAGCCCTGTGGGATTGAAATATCTAGCGCCTTCAATATTATTTTCGGCAAGAGAGGCAAAGGTGCGCAGTATCTCAATATCAGCTTCAACCGTTTTGTCTATGCCCGGGCGCTGCACTTTTACGGCAACCGCAGTGCCGTCGCACAATTTTGCTTTATGCACCTGCGACATGGATGCTGCCGCCACGGGTTTTTTATTAAAACTGTCAAACGCTTCAGCAATGCTTTGGCCAAGCTCTTTTTCAATAATTTTTTCAGCTTCTTCGTAAGAGAAAGGAGGCACTGTATCCTGAAGTTTTTCCAGCTCTTTTATAAGCGGAAGAGGTACTATATCCGGACGGCTGCTTAGCATCTGCCCGAGTTTGACAAAAGCCGGACCAAGCTCTTCCAAAGCCATTCTTATGTCTTCCCACTGGTTAAATTTGTATATCGGCGTGTTTCCCCTTTTGGGAAGATATTTTTTTACAAACGGGAATTTGTCGGCTATCTTTAAAGTGCGCACGGCGTCGCCCATTCCGTATTTTACGAGAACTTTGATTATTTCGCTGTAGCGCTGCGTGTGGCGGATAGTTTTTTTAACAAATCCCATGGCAATCCTCTGTTAAAATTATTTTTTGCTTTTTTTATACTTCTGTACTTCGCTTTTCAATTTTTTTATTTCCGTTTTAAGAGCATCCGCTTCTTTTTTGGATATATAGCCCATTTTATTAAAAGTAGTTTTAACGGTTTCATCTATTTTTTTTGAAAGCTCTTTTTTTGCCGCTTCCGCCTGCTTGACGGCTTTATCTATGAACTTTTTTCCTTCTTTAGCTTCCATTTTACTGTCTTTAACTATTTTTTTTGCTACTTCCGCGGCTTTTTCTTTTCCTTTAAGAGCCATCCCTATCCCTGCGTAAAACGCCGTTTCAAAATTTTTCATAATTACTCTCCTTTTGAAAAAATTATATAAAGGCACGCCTTAAGTGATTTTGCTTGGAAGATTTTTTTACCCGTGGCACTTATCATAAACATTTTCCTTTATTACGCGGAATACTTATGTAAGCAGAGCATAGTTGTAGGCGTATTATAACTTTTCACGGAAGATATGTAAACTTTTGAGAATGAAGGGTATTGTGCCCGGGCATTTTCCGTCTCACAGGCAGGATACTTTTTTCACGAGTCAAAAAAGTCTCAAAAAAATCCCGCCGCGGAAATGCATTCACTCATATTTTATCGGCGGTTTCGGAACTCGCGAAATAGTCTCATAAACCCGCATTAAGGCAGCATAACAACACTGCAGAATTAGAAAGTTGTCGTGCTGCGCGCAGCCGCAGCATCCAAATACAATATTTTGCTATTGATTTTGCCTACGCATCACGCCCTTGGGAATACACTTGTATTCCTTTTAAATATTTGCCACAATATTGCCATGGATATTTACAATAAGCTGGAAATTCTCGCGGATTCCGCCAAATATGACGTTGCCTGCACATCAAGCGGCGCGGAAGACAACTCCGCAAATACCGGAGGAATAGGAAGCAAAGCGCTTGGCGGCATTTGCCACAGCTTCGCGGCTGACGGCAGATGCATATCCCTGCTTAAAGTGCTGCAGACTAATATATGTATATACGACTGCAAATACTGCGTAAACCGCAAGTCAAACGATATAAGGCGCACTATGTTTACGCCCGAAGAACTTGCCGATTTAACCATACAATTTTATAAACGCAACTATATTGAAGGTTTATTTTTGAGCTCCGGAGTAGTAAAAAATCCGGATTATACCTGTGAAATCATGATACGCACGCTTATGATTTTGCGTAAAACGCATAAATTTAACGGTTACATACACGCAAAAGCAATACCCGGCGCGGACAACAGGCTTTTACAACAGCTAGGGCTGCTTGCGGACAGAATGAGCGTAAATATAGAAATGCCTTCGCAGGAAAGCTTGAAACTGCTTGCCCCCGACAAAAGTAAAAACTCTATTTTAGGGCCTATGGGTCTTATCAGGGAAAACATAACAGAAAGCACGAAAGAGCTTGCTATTTACAGGGGCGCGCCTAAATTCGCGCCGGCAGGACAAAGCACGCAGATGATAATCGGCGCCTCCCCCGAAACCGATAACCAGATACTGCGCCTTACTGAAAGTTTATATAAAAAATATAAGCTGAAAAGAGTTTTTTTTTCCGCTTATATTCCAGTGTCAAGCGACAGTTTGCTGCCGTCGCTTGACACGCATCCGCCTCTTTTGAGGGAACACCGCCTTTATCAGGCGGACTGGCTTATGAGGTTCTATAAATTTGAAGCCAAAGAGATTTTAGATGATAATTCTCCGAATTTTAACCCGTTTATGGACCCGAAATGTAATTGGGCGGTAAACCATCCTGATTTTTATCCGGTTGAAGCAAATACCGCTTCTTATGAAGAGCTTTTAAGGGTTCCCGGAATAGGCGTGCTCAGCGCGCAGCGCATAATTGCCGCGTGCCGCTATAAAACATTAAGCTTTTTAAACCTTAAAAAACTCGGCGTAGTTTTAAAGCGCGCCCAGTACTTTTTAACCTGCAGCGGCAGAAAAAATGACGGCGTAATAATAAAACATGACAGCATTCTGCGGGCGTTGATGTCTAAAAAAGAGTACGGAATGTACCAAGACGCAAACTATCCGCACCAGCTCCCGCTTTTTAACCCAGCACAAATACAAAATAAGGAAGGTCAAAAATGGCTCCCTTCAAGCAGCGCGATGTAGTTTATGTTTATGACGGTACTTTTGAAGGTTTTTTGTGCTGCGTATTTGAGAGTTTTATGCATAAAGAACTGCCGGTAAGCATTTTAAGCGAAAAAAATACGCAGCCTAGCCTTCTTGACAGGTTTAATATCACAACAGATTTGAAAAATGCCGAAAGGGTGCGTAAATCTATCATTAATGAAATCAGCCGTGAAGCTTTGGAGTTTCTGGAAGATGCTTTGCTCACGGCTTTGCCTGAAAAAGAAATGAAAATGCTGGATTTTACGCGCACAGGCTATAAAGCGGGGCCTAAAATATTAAAAATGCTTGCAAACGACTCTGTTATCACTCTTACAAAAGCCATAAAGCAGATGACGCACGAAGCGCAGAAGTTTATGGGCTTTGTAAGGTTTTCAATACACGACGATTTACTGCTTGCAAAGATAAAACCCGTAAATTTTGTTTTGTATCATTTGGCGGCGCATTTTTCCAAAAGAATGCCTGATGAAAAATTTATTATTTATGATGAAAAGCATAAAATGCTTTGCGCCTACGCTAAAGGCAGATACGTTGTGTCTGAAGCAACCGACATAGAAATGCCGGAAGCCGACAGCGCTGAACAGTCTTACAGGGATTTATGGCAGATGTTTTACGATACGATAGCAGTGGAAGGGCGCGAAAACCCGAAATGCAGAATGACTCTTATGCCGAAACGCTACTGGAGCAACTTAACGGAACTTCAAAAACCTTCAGGAACAAAAAACAAGAAAATGCTAACAAACAGGGAAGAAAAAGCAAATGGCACTTTTGCTTTGCTCCCGTAAGGCTGCGCCTCTCCATCCGTCAAACTGAAAAATCCTCGGGATTTCAAATTAAAAGGCTGTATTCTGCGAGAAACAAGGTTTGCACAGAATGACAACCAGCGGTTTTGTTGTTATGCCGCCTTTTTTGCGGTTTCACAACCCATGTCTTTTTGCTGCTCTCTTTTTTAGTCTGTCATCACGAGCCATAGATTTTTGCGGCAGATCCTGCAATAAATTTAGGATAGCAGAGATTCAAACTTTAAAGTTTTGTGTGATGCGATGTTTGCGTAATCGACGAAATGTACAAATAAAGGTTTCAAGATTTGTAGCGAAGCGAGAAAAAACAAAAGCGCAGTGTGCGGAAGTGAAGCGGAGCGCGCGGCACATAAGCTTTTGTTTTTTAAAGATGCAGCCCAAAGATTGAAGCCACCTCAATAATACGTATGGCGCCTGATATGTATAGAGTATAAAATCCCTATAGCGCAAAGAGAAGACACCATAGATGAACCGCCGTAAGAAAGCAGAAGAAGCGGCATGCCCGTAGCGGGCATTATTCCCATAACCATGCCTATATTGATAAACGCGTAGAAAGCAAACATAGTGGCAAGCCCCGTGGCAACAAGAGAGCCGTACCTATCGCGCGACTCTTTGGCAATAGCCAGAGCGCGCCATATAAACAAAAAGTAAAACAGCAGAGTAAGCTGTGATATAAGCCAGCCGCCTTCCTCGCCAATTACCGAAAAGATAAAATCCGTATGCTGTTCCGGAAGAAAACCAAGCTGGGTCTGCGTGCCTTTAAGGTATCCTTTACCTACAAATTTTCCGGAACCTATAGCTATTTTTGACTGTATTATATTGTAGCCTGCGCCGCGCGGGTCGGATTTAGGGCTTAAAAAAACCACAAGCCTTTTCCGTTGATACTCTTTCAATGATTTTTCTACCGGTATGGAAGCCGCGCAGCCTAAAACTATCGCAGCGCACAAAAGAACCGGATAAACTGACGGAATACGCACCCTGAGCCGCCATAAAAACCACCAGACAAAAAGAATAAGGCTTATCATTGCAAAAACAATGTATAGTCCAGTATATCCTTCAATCATTGAAGTAAAGAAATACCCGGTAAAAGAGCCGCTTTGAAGAATGTCCTGCTGCAGTTTTAAAAATGTCGCAAATAACGGGACGCCTACAGAAAAAGCGCCGAAAAGAATCATGCATAAAAGGTAAAAAGGTTCTACGCCTATAATAAACAATAACACCAACGTAACGGGAAAGTATGAAAGAGTGGAAGAAAAATCCGGCTGCATCATTATAAGCGAAAGATGCCCTATAAGAAGCAAAAACGCGGCAATAAGAAATGACGGTTTGCCGGCTTCCTTTGACCTTTTATCCAAAAATGAAGAAAGCACAAGGATAAACATAATCTTTGCTATCTCCACCGGCTGGAAAGACGCAAAACCAAGGTTAAACCAGCCTTTGGTACCCCTTATCGTTGTGCCGAAAACCAACACCGATACAAGCAGCATAAGCGACAAAACATAAACAACCATATCAAGCTGCCTGTAATGCTGGTAATTGAAGCTTGTCAAAATAAACATGCCGGCAAAGCCTATGCCTAAAGCCATAAACTGCACCGAAAGGTATTTTGGCGCCGAACCGTAATTAACGGTAGCCGCGTATATGGAAAGAAAACCGATTAATACCAAAACAAATACTGATATTGTAAGCATCCAGTCTATGTTTGAGTTAAGCCTTTGAAAAAAACCTTTTTCGCGATCCATTACTTTTTACCTTTCTCTTTTTCTTCATCTTCCGGCGATATATTAAAATATGCTTCATAAATCTTTCTGCCGATTGGCACGGCGTTTAAACCGCCGCCTCCGCCGTTTTCAACAATAACAGCTATGGCGATTTCAGGGTTATCTGCAGGCGCGTATGAAACAAACCACGCGTGGTCTTCACCCTGAGGGTTTTGCGCTGTGCCTGTTTTGCCCGCGACACGTATATTTGCAAGCTTGCTTCTTCTGCCGGTTCCGTACTCAACTGTTTCTTCCAAAGCTTTGTGGAGCAGGTCCCAGCTTCTTTCAGACAAGTCTATTTTATCGTAAGTTTTCGCCGTATTTTTATAAAGAGTTTCGCCTTTTACATTGACTACCTTATCAACTATATAGGGCCTGTAATACGTGCCTTTATTTGCAACTGCTGATATCATATCCGCCATTTGTATGGGCGTAACCCATAAAGCGCCCTGCCCGATTGCAAGGATAACGGTGTCCCCCTGCAGCCAAGACATCTTCATTTTCATTTTTTTCCATTCAGGATTAGGGACAAAACCCCTTTTTTCATTGGGAAGGTCAACTCCGGTTTTTTGCCCCAAATAAAACTCTTTAGCGTACTTTTCTATATTTCTTACGCCGAGTTCAAGCCCGTATTTATAAAAACATATATTGCAGGAATAAGCCATAGCGGAAATGAGATTTACCCTTCCATGCCCCGTTTTAACGGAACAAGAGTACCACCTGTCGCCAAGTTCAAAGCTTCCGGTACAGTAATCCGTAGTTTTAGGATCTATTTTTAACATCTCTGTTGCCGCCGCAAAAGTTACTATCTTAAAAATTGACCCCGGAGGATACAAAGCCTGCAAAGCCCTGTTAAAAAGCGGAAGTTTTTTATCTTTTAAATACGCGGCAAAATACTTAGTGCCCACTTTGTTTGTATCAAAGCCCGGGCTGGAAACAAGCGCCTTTATCGCACCGGTGCGCGTATCTAAAACAACCGCCGCGCCTTTACCGGTAGAACTGTGTTTTAATGCATCATACGCGGCTTCCTGAAGTTTAGAATTGATAGTGGTATGCACGCTTGCGCCGATTGCCGGAGGCACGTATTGAAACGCTTTTGTCTGGTATCCTTTGGCGTTTACCTCAAGCTGCCATCCACCGTCAACCCCCTGCAAGTACCTGTCATAAGACTGTTCAACGCCGCCCCTGCCGACATAATCGCCCATTTTATAACCGTCGCCTGACATATTTTCAATTTCATCAGCGCGTATTTCACCGATATAGCCTGTAACATGGCTGTTTGGTTCGGCAAAGTAATATATTCTCTTTGGTTCTTTTACAACTGAAATGCCGCTTAAGCTAAGCTTTTTTTCCTGAATCTTAAACATTTCTTCCATTGTAAGGTTATCGGCAAGTTTAACTACCCTGCCGTAACGCCAGCCTTTATCTATTTCAGGCTTTATGTCTCTTTTAAGTATTTTGTTAAGCTCTTCAAGAGTTTCTTCAGACGGGGATTTTTGCTGTTCAAAAGGATAAAACAAGGCAACGTAAGTAAACTCATTTCCGACAAGCATTGAGCCGTCATCGGCGTAAATTATGCCTCTGGGAGCTCTTTCGTGAGTGTTGTACATCCTTTGCTGCTCGGAAATTTTCCTGTAATTATTGCCTTTGACTATCTGCAGGTAAAAAAGACGGAGCGAAAGAACGGCAAATAAAAAAACAAAAAACACAAGAACAACCTTGTGTTTTTCAAGAAACCTTTCATACGCGTATTTATCTTCCCTCTGCCATACCATTTACAGATACCTTCTTCCAAGCTTTGTAAATAAATTTAAAACGGCAAAAACAATAGGCGCTATCAAAACCGTCAGCCCTATTTTAAGCGAACCGTAAAGAGAAACGACAAACGGAGTATAGCTTCCCGCGCCCTCAGGAATTATAAAATATATAAGGCTGAAACCCAGCCAGTAAACTATGCTTGAAATAAAAACAACAACAAGCTGCGTGTAAACCTGCTCTTTGTCAAAACTGCTGCTTAGCATTCCCGAAAAATAGCCTATAACCGTAAACATTATCGCCCTTACGCCGAACACATCCGTTGAAAACGCGTCCCATGTTAAACCGAGTAAAAAACCCATAACTTCAGCAGGCAACTGTCCGCGTTTGAGCCCAAGATAAACAACGGCAATAAGGATAAAGTTAGGAAAGATACCGTCAATATTTAAGTATTTGCCAAAAAAAAACTGCAGCCAGCAAAATAAAGCGTAAAATATAATGTAATAAATCAGTTTTATCATTTTAAATTCTCTTGCGGCACTAAAACGACCGCCTCATATAATGTATCCGATTCAAAAAACACCTCTGCGACAGCCGTTTTAAAATCAAGAGCCGGAGTTTTAGAAACGCTTGATATTACGCCTAACGGCATTCCCTCGTTAAACACAGAGCTTAAAGGGCTTGCAATAATCTCATCGCCAACTTCAACATTGGCATTTAACGGTATATATGTTATTTTCATAAGGTTTGAGTTAAAACCTTCTGCAAGGCAGTTGATTTTTTTGCCTTTCACTTGTACGGGGATGGCAGAAAGGGAGTTCGTGATGAAAGCGACTTTGGCGGAATTTTCGCGCGTTTCGACAATTCTTCCCACGGCGCATAAACTTCCGTCATCTCTCATCATTGCTACGGGAAGTTCGTTGAGCAAACCGGCGTTTTTGCCCTTATCGATTATAAACCATTGGTACCATTCGTTTGGTTCCCTGATTGCGACTTTGGCAAATACAGTAACGGTATTTTTTATTTTACCGATTTTAAGAAGGTCTGCAAGGTTTTCGTATTGGGCGCGCATAGCGTCATAATTGCGCAGTTGGTCTGCAAGTTCCTGGTTTTTATGTTTATATGCAAGGTTTTCTTGGCGTATGTAAACCATTGATTTAATATTATCCGCAAAATTTCCGGCTGACTGGAAAATATGATTAGCCGTACGGACATTGGGGTAAGCTGCGTAATATATAAAATCTTTGATAAGTTTGACTGACGGGGTAGATCTTACGATAATAAACGTAAAACCTATTATCAGAAGTATTACAAAAACCAAATTAGCGAATCGAGATTGTTTGTTGTCTCGCATTGTTATTCCAAATTATGAAATGCGCGTATCGGCAGGGATAGCCCTAAAATCAAACGTAAGATCAGTAATTATTTTTTTTGAGATTCTTTATATTATCGAGTTCTTCCATGTATATGCCGGTACCTTTTGCAACACAGGTAAGCGGATCATCGGCAAGGTTTACCGGAAGTTCCGTTTCCTGCGCTAAAAGTTCGGGAAGCCCTCTTATAAGCGATCCGCCGCCGCTTAATATTATTCCGCGGTCCACAAGGTCTGCGGCTATTTCGGCAGGCGTCTCTTCAAGAGTGTTTTTTATGACTTCTACTATTGATTTTATTGGGTCTAAAAGCGCTACTCTTACTTCTTCGGAAGTAATCTTTACTGTTTTAGGAAGGCCGCTGACCTGGTCTCTTCCTTTAACATCCATTGTCATTTCCTTTTCTAAAGGGAAAACCGAACCGATTTTCATCTTTACTTCTTCCGCAGTATTGTCGCCGATTATAAGATTATATTTTCTTCTGAAATACTGCACTATCGCTTCATCCATTTCATCGCCGGCTATGCCGAGTGACTTTGCCACAACCATTCCACCGAGCGAAATAACCGCGACTTCGGTAGTGCCGCCGCCGATATCAACTATCATGCTTCCTTCCGGCTCCTGAATAGGGATGCCGGCGCCGATTGCCGCCGCCATGGGTTCGTCAATTAAGTAAACCTCTCTGGCGCCTGCCTGGTCTGCGGATTCCCTGACAGCTCTTCTTTCGACTTCCGTAATTCCGGAAGGCACGCCTATTACAACTCTCGGGCGAAGCAATGTTTTTCTGTTATGTACTTTTTTTATGAAATATCTTATCATCCTCTCCGTAGCTTCAAAATCGGCAATAACGCCGTTTCTGAGAGGCCTTACCGCGATAATATTCGCAGGAGTTTTTCCGAGCATTCTTTTCGCTTCAACGCCGATAGCCAACACTTTTTTAGTGTCTCTTTCCATCGCCACAACCGAAGGTTCCCTTAAAACAATATCCTGTCCTTTAATATATACAAGAACGGACGCCGTCCCAAGGTCTATGCCCATATCGTTTGAAATAAGGCTGAGAAGATAATTAAACATTTAGTCCTCTTAAATAACCAGTTTTACTATCGCCATTTCCGCGCTGTCTCCGCGCCTTGGTCCGACTTTAAGAATCTGCGTGTAACCGCCTTTTCTTTCTTTGTATCTCGGGACTAAAACATCAAAAACTTTCTTTACGACTTCTTTATTGTTAATTTCGCCGTGAAGAGCTCTTATCGCGCTTAAATCGGCCTTTTTTGCTTTTGTTACAAGCTTTTCGGAATAGCTTACAAGTTCTTTTGCTTTAGGCAAAGTTGTTGTTATTTTTTCATGGAGAAACAATTCGGCAGCCAGGTTGCGCAGCATAGCTTTTTTGTGCGAACCTGTGACGCCGAGTTTGCTCCCGTTATGATTTTTTATCATTTTTTTGCTCCCTTCTTTATTTCCATTCCAAGCGACAATCCGAGCTCTGCGAGTTTTGCTTTTATTTCTTCAAGAGAGCGTTTGCCGAAATTGTCAAAATTCATCATATCTTCTTCTTTTGTCTGAACCAATTCTTTCAGCGTTTCTATGCCGGCGTTCTTAAGGCTGTTTGAAGATCTTGTGGAAAGGTCCATTATGCTTAAAGACTGATCCAAAAGTTCTGAAACTTTCTCATCTTCTTTATCTGCTGCGTTTTCTTCTTCCGTTTCAGTTTCTTCCGGTATAACGCCTGTAAAAATCGTGAGGCTGTTTCTTAATATCTTTGCGGATTCAATCAAAGCTGTTTCAGGAGATATTGAACCGTCAGTCCATATTTCCATGACAAGCCTGTCGTAATTCAAAGTCTGTTCTACGCGGGTATTTTCAACTTCATAATTAACTTTTGTTATCGGTGAAAACAATGAGTCAAGGATAATGGTGCCTACGGAATATTTGTTTGATTTCACATCTTCCGCAAGTACATAACCTTTTCCCGATGAAACTTCCATTTCCATTTCGAGAACGGTTCCGTTATCGATATTGGCAATTTCCTGTTCGGGGTTCATTATTTCAACGTTTGCGTTCTTTTCTATATCTTTCGCAGTGACTTTTCCCGCTTTCTTAATTTTTAAGTAAAGTTTTTCCGGGCTGTCAGAATGCAATTTTACTCTTACTTTTTTAAGGTTTAAAACAATCTGCGCGACATCTTCTTTTACGCCCTTCAAAACCGCAAACTCGTGAAGAGCTCCGGTAATTTTAACTGACGTAATCGCGGCACCTTCCAAACTGGAAAGAAGGATCCTGCGCAGAGAGTTGCCGATTGTGTGACCGTAGCCGCGTTCAAAAGGTTCGGCTGTAAAGCGACCGTAAGCATCTGTCGCTGTCTTTTCATCCAAAGTCAATTTGCGTAATTTTTCTAAATCTGGCATTTTCATGCTATATAACCTCTCAACAAGCCTTTTTGGCTGTTAGTTTATTTTGAATAGTATTCTACGATAAGCTGGCTGTCTATCGGGTGAGACGTTTCGCCTGCCATCGGTTCGCTTACTACCGTACCCGTAACTTTACTTTTATCAAAACTCAACCATCCCGGGACATTAGTCGCAGTTTTTTCCATAAGTTTTTTTAAAACCGAATTATCCTTGTATTTTTCAGGAACGGTTATTACATCGCCGGCTTTTACCTGATAACGCGGAACGTCTATTTTTTTGCCGTTAACAAGTATGTTTCCGTGGTTTACTATCTGCCTTGCCATTTTTTTGGAAGCGGCAAAACCGAAACGGTAAACTACGTTATCAAGCCTTAATTCAAGAAGTTTAAGAAGATTGTCGCCGGTAGAGCCTTTCATTTTTTCAGCGACTACATAATAGTGATGGAACTGCTCTTCGGTTAACCCGTACACTCTTCTTGCTTTCTGCTTTTCACGCAAATGTTTCGCGTAGTCAGACATTTTGCTCTTTCCGGCGCCATGCTGCCCGGGACCGTTTTTGCCTCTTTTTCTGTCGAGAGTGCAATTCGTCGAGCATCTTTCGCCCTTAAGGAAAAGTTTTTCTTTTTCACGACGGCACAACTTACATACTGAACCTAGATAACGTGACATCTATTAAAATCCTCCGAAATTATTTACCTTATATTTAACATTCATTTGGCAGCAGCCGTGATGCCAAATTACGTTATTGTGACTTTATACTCTTCTCGGTTTTGGCGGACGGCACCCGTCGTGGGGAACAGGGGTAATGTCTTTTATTGCCGTAATTCCGAGGCCAGCGCTCTGTAAACCTCTTATAGCGGTTTCTCTTCCGGGCCCAGGGCCGTTTACAAACACCGCAACCTGTTTTACGCCCATATCAAACGCTTTTTTTCCTACCGCTGCCGCAGTCATCTGCGCCGCGAAAGGAGTGCCTTTTTTTGTTCCTTTAAATCCTGAACCGCCTGCGGAAGCCCAGGCAAGAGTATTGCCTCGTTCATCCGTCACGTTTACGAGTGTATTGTTAAAGGACGACAATATATATGCTCTGGCTACGCCGCCAGTGTATTTCTTCTTTTTTGAACCGCCAGATTTCTTTTCATCTGCCATTTGTACTTCCTCCGTATTTTAATTACCTTTTATTCGTTAAGCTTTTTATGCTTTTTTCCCCTGCTGCGGAGCCGCTTTTCCCGCTCCTACAGTTTTTCTCTTGCCGCGCCTTGTACGGGCGTTTGTTTTTGTTCTCTGGCCTCTTACGGGGAGATTTCTTCTGTGGCGCATTCCCCTGTAACTGCCGATTTCTATAAGTCTTTTAATGTGCCCCTGAATTTCACGTCTCAGGTCGCCTTCAACTTTAAGGTTTTTAGTAATAAGATTGTTTATTTTGTTAACTTCTTCTTCAGTTAAATCTTTAACCCTTTTAGTCGGTTCAAGATTAAGTTCAGCGATGATTTCGTTTGATATTGCAGGTCCGATACCATAGATGTATCTGAGCGCTATATCAAGCCTTTTGTTCTTGGGCAAATCTATTCCAGCTACACGAGCCATTTATCTATCCTCCAAAAAAATGTTTCTGCCGTCCGGCAGAAATCCCTGAATGTTATTTATCCTTGCCTCTGTTTATGTCTTGGGTCCGAGCAAGTTACTCTTACTACGCCTTTACGTTTTACTACTTTGCATTTTTGGCAAATTGGTTTTACTGATGCTCTAACTTTCATTTTGCTGCTCCATTATTTTACTTTTGTATCAATCAATATATACCGCAAGTCTTTTTTGCCGCTGCGGCATAATGACGTATTAGATGTCATTTTTCTCTATAAGTTATCCTGCCTCTCGTCAAATCATAAGGAGAAAGTTCCAGTTTGACTTTGTCGCCGGGAAGGATTTTTATGTAATGCATTCTCATCTTTCCGCATATGTGCGCCAAAATTACGTGTCCGCCTTCAATTTCAACCTTAAACATCGCATTGGGCAGTGATTCTAAAATTTTTCCGTCTACAACAATCTTTTCTTCTTTTGTCATCTTACAACCTTTTTTGTCGTTTTATAGAAACTTAAAGCATTTTTATGCTTTTGTAAGGATTTCATAACCGTTTTCCGTAATCGCGACCGTATGTTCAAAGTGGGCGCTTAAGCTCCCGTCTCTTGTAACAACCGTCCAGTCGTCATCGGTCATGGCAACTTCATATCCGCCTGAATTTACCATCGGCTCAATAGCAAGAACCATTCCGGGAAGAAGCTTAACCCCTGTGCCGGCTTTGCCAAAATTCGGAATCGGCGGCTCTTCGTGAAGCGCTCTTCCTATCCCGTGTCCCACAAAATCCCTTACAACCGAGAAACCCGCTTCTTCAGCAGTCTTTTGGACTGCAAAAGAAATGTCTCCCAGTCTGTTTCCAGGCAACGCTTTTTCGATGCCTTTCCGAAGTGATAATTCCGTAACTTCCATAAGTTTTGCGGCGGTGTCGGAGATACTGCCGACTGCGTAGGTTTTTGCTGCGTCGCCATAATAACCCTGGTAAATCACTCCCATATCAACGGAAACTATATCGCCTGATTTAAGTACGCGGGAAGCATTCGGAATCCCGTGTACAACTTCGTCGTTTATTGAAATACAGGCTGAAGCGGGATAAGGATAACTTAACCCGTTGACTCCTAAAAAAGCCGGAATCATATTCAATGATCTTATATATTTTTCTGAAAAAACGTCTATTTCTTTTGTTGTTATGCCGGGCTTGATTATGTCCGAAAGCTTTTCAAGAATCTCGCCAACAACCCGTCCTGCAACTTTCATTTTTTCTATTTCTTTAGCTGTCTTAAGTTCTATGCTTCTTTTCTTAAAAAACAATTTTACCGCCTGCTTTTTTCTATATATTCGCTTATCTGCTGAAAAACGTGCTTTTCATCCTTCAAACCGTCTATTTCAACCAAAATTCCAGAATTTTTGTAGTATTCGATTAAAGGTTTTGTCTGCTTATCATAAATTTCAAGCCGTTCTCTCACGACATCTTCCTTGTCATCGCTTCTTTGGACAAGTGCTCCGCCGCAGAAATCACATATATCTTCTTTTTTTGGCGGCATCATGACGACATTAAAACTCGCTCCGCATACGCAAACCCTTCTGCCTGCAATTCTTCTTACAGCTTCCTCATTACCTATATCTATGAAAAAAACTGCATTGATTTTTTTATTCTCTGTTCGAAGCATATCATCAAGCTCTTGCGCCTGGTGTACTGTCCTGGGAAAACCGTCAAGAAGAAAACCGTTTTTAACGATATCTTCATTGTGTAGCCTGCCTTTAACCATGTCTATAACTACTTCATCAGGCACAAGCTTTCCTGCAGATATCAAAGAACTAATATTTTTATCAGACTTTTTTGCATCTCTGAACATATCGCCCGTTGAAAGGTGCACTAGCGAAAACTTTTCAACAATATTTTTTGCCTGCGTCCCTTTTCCTGCTCCTGGCGGCCCTAGAAGTACATAATTCATTTTTTTCACCTTGATTTTGGTTTAACTGAATATTAAACGCAAAGTATATTGGCGAAGCGTAAAAACGCTTAAAACGAAATATTTACTTAACGTTGAACCATCTTCCCTTAATGCGCCCTTCTTTCATAAAACCTTCGTAATGGCGCATAATTAGGTGAGACTCTATCTGTCCTATTGTATCAAGAGAAACACCGACTACGATAAGGAGAGATGTTCCTCCAAAGTAAAAAGGTATTCCGAATTTCGATCTCGCAATGTCAGGTAAAACTGCTATGCATGCTACAAAAAGAGCTCCGCTTAACGTTACTCTTTCTAAAACTTTCTGAATATACAATGCGGTAGGTTCGCCAGGTCTTATTCCAGGAACAAAACCGCCTGATTTTTTCATGTTTTCAGCTAAATCTTTAGGGTTAAACGATATTGAATTATAAAAATAACAGAAGAAAATAACAAGTGCCGCATAAACTAAACTGTACCATACTGAATTATGGTTAAACAATTCCGTAATTTTTTTTGCGATCGGAAAACCCCAAATCGTCCATTCTGGAGCAAACTGCGCTATTGTTAAAGGTGCCGACAAAATAGAAACAGAGAAAATAACCGCTATAACGCCTGACTGGTCAACTTTTATTGGAAGAAATGACGTCTGCCCGCCGTACATTTTTCTGCCGACCATTCTTTTTGCATAATGTATCGGAATTCTTCTTTGAGCCGTTTCAACCCAAACAACGATAAGCAAGACTGCCAGTATAGAAGCCGTGATAATAAGAACTTTTATAAGTGAAATTTCATCCATCTGTATAAGCTTTAAAACGCTTAAAACAGCATGAGGAAGTCTTTCAACAATACCTGCGAAAATTATAAGCGATATGCCGTTTCCGATGCCCCTTTCCGTAACCTGTTCACCAAGCCACATTATTAAAACCGTGCCTGTTACAAGAGTCGCAACAGTCATGATTATCCATGACATTGAAGGATCAAGAACTATAGGCATTCCGGAAGGAGTAGGCATTCTGCTGATTGCCATTGTCAATCCAAAAGACTGAATCGTACCAAGAATAAGCGTTCCGTATCTTGTAATCTGGGTAAGCTTTTTTCTGCCCTGTTCGCCTTCTTTTGCCAATCTGTCCAAATAAGGGATGACATGCGCGCCCTGCATTAAGCTCATAATAATGGATGCGTTGATATACGGCATAATACCCATCGAAAAAACCGACATCCTGTTTAAAGCGCCACCTGAAAACATGTCAAGAAAACCTAAAAGACCATTGCTTTGCGCGGCAAATAATGATTTGACCGCTTCGGCATTTATGCCGGGAATCGGAATCGTAGCACCAATTCTGTAAGCAATTATAATAGCCAATGTAAAAAGCACCTTTTTTTGAAGTTCAGGCACTTTAAATATATCTGTAAAAGTCTTTAGCATATCTTATTCCCGTTATTTATTTTTTAAAATGATTCAGATTATTTATTTCACTATTTCGGCTTTTCCGCCGGCTGCTTTTATCTTATCGGCAGCTGATTTTGAGAACGCGGCTACTTTAACCGTTAAAGATTTGCTGAGTTCTCCTTCTCCCAAAACTTTTACAAGTTTTGCTTTAGAGATCATTCCCGCTTCTTTAAGCTTCTCAGGCGTTATTTCAGTTCCTGCGTCAAATTTATTAAGATTATTAAGGTTTATAATTTCATATTCTTTGCGGAAAGGGTTATTAAATCCTCTTTTCGGCATCCTTCTGAGCAAAGGCATCTGCCCGCCCTCAAAACCAATCTTCTTTGATCCGTCGCCGGAACGTGATTTTTGGCCTTTCGAACCGCGGGTTGAAGTACGTCCCATGCCAGAACCGAGACCGCGGCCAACTATTTTCTTTCTTTGTTTTGAACCTTTTGCAGGTTTCAAATTATTTAAGCCTATCATATTTCTGCAACCTCTTTATTTCTTATTTTGGCAACTTCTTCTTTCGTGCGCAAATCCTTGAGAGCTTCTATAGTTGCATAAACCACATTAAAAGGATTTGAAGAACGCATAGATTTCGTAAGAATATCTTTAATTCCTACCGCTTCTAAAACAGCTCTTACCGCGCCGCCGGCTATAACGCCGGTTCCGGGAGCTGCAGGCTTCAAAAGAACTTTACCCGAGCCTGAAACACCGATAATTTCGTGCGGAATCGTGCTTCCTTTCAATTGTACGGGAATCATGTGTTTTGCTGCGTGCGCGCTGCCTTTCTGGATTGCCGCCTGGACTTCATTAGCTTTTCCAAGCCCGCACCCTACTTTACCCGCGCCGTCGCCTACTACTACTAAAGCATTAAAAGAAAACCTTTTTCCGCCCTTAACAACCTTTGCTACCCTATTAACGGCTACGACGGTTTCTTTCAATCCGCTTTCATTTTGTTGATGTTTTCCAAATTGTTCAGCCAACTGATCCTCCTAAATGCTGCAAACCGTTTTACGGTTATATAATTTTATTTTAGAATTCTAATCCGCTTTCTCTTGCTGCGTCCGCGAGAGCTTTCACTTTGCCGGTATACTCATAACCTCTGCGGTCAAAAACTACTTTCTTAACGCCTTTTTCAGAAGCTTTTTTCGCAATCAAATCTCCGACGGATTTAGCTGCGGCAACAGTATCCGTAACCTTAAGTTTTCCTTTCAGTTCCGGAGAGAGCGTTGACGCTGACGCCAGAGTAACACCCTTGCTGTCATCGATAATCTGCGCATAAATATGCTTATGCCCGCGGTGTATGCTTAAACGCGGCCTTTCCTGGGTGCCGTCTATTTTACTTCTTACTCTTTTTACTCGGTAATCAAATCTTTTTTTAGAACCTTTCATCTAATCCTCTATCTGCTTCTTTATTCTATTAATTTTTATTTTTTACCACCGGCAGCAGCCTTACCTGCCTTTCTGATTATGTGCTCGCCGACATACTTCACCCCGAAACCTTTATACGGTTCAGAAGGCTTAACTGCTCTTACTTTAGCGGCAAATGCGCCAACTTCGTATTTATCTATACCTGTAACCGTAATCAAAGTATTTTTATCCGGCGTAAGAGCCGCGGTAACCTTTACCGTAGAAGGAATAGGAATGTTCACTAAATGTGAAAAACCGACAGCCAAAACTAAGTTTTTTCCGCCTTCGATATTAGCTTTATAGCCGAGACCTATTACTTCCAATTCTTTTTTAAAGCCTTTTGTAACACCTTCGACCATATTTAACGCAAGCCCTCTGTAAAGGCCGTGCATCATATTATGTTCGCGGGAATTGCCAAGGGATTCAACAAGCAAAGTATCTTTTTCAACTTTTACTGCTATCTTTCTATCAATTTTCTGAGAAAGTTTTCCGCCGGGGCCCGTTACTTCGAGAACTCCGTTCTTAAATTCTGCTTTAACTTTTTCCGGTAATTGAACTGGTTTTTTACCTAAGCGACTCATTGTTTGATCCTCAATATAAAATTTTTACCAAATATAACCTATTACTTCTCCGCCGATTTTATCTTTTCTTGCCTGTTTGTCAGTCATAAGGCCTTTTGAAGTCGAAACTACAGTAACTCCAAGACCGCCCACTGTTTTAGGCATTTCGGCATAGCCTCTGTATATCCTCAAGCTGGATTTGGAACCTCTTTTAATCCCCTGAAGAACAGCCTTTCCTTCCGGCGTATACTTAAGGTAAACTCTCAAAACACCCTGCTTGTGGTCTTCGATGTTTTTATAGTTTGCGATATAACCTTCATCCTTCAAAATCTTTGCGATTTCGACTTTCACTTTGGAAGAAGGAATATCGACTTTTTCGTGCAACTTCGCATTCGCATTGCGGATGCGGGCAAACATATCTGATATAGGATCTGTAATCATTCAAACGACCTCTTTAAAAAATTATTACCAGCTTGATTTTGTGACGCCTGGTATTTCGCCATTATGCGCCAATTTGCGCAAACATATTCTGCAAAGACCAAAATCCCTGTAAAAGCCGCGCGGTCTTCCACACAGGCGACATCTGTTCCTGTACCGTGTTGCAAATTTTTGGGGTTTTCTCATCTTTGCTTCTGCTGAAGTTGTAGCCATTAAAAATGTCCTCTACTTTTTTATCTTATTTACTTTCTCTTTTTCTAAACGGCATGCCCATCGACTCAAGCAATGCTTTTGCATGGTCATCTTGTTCTGCGGTAGTCACTATCGTTATATTCATTCCCCTGGGTTTATCTGATTTTTCAACATTGATTTCAGGGAAAATATACTGTTCCGTAAGACCAAGGTTATAATTTCCTTTTCCGTCAAATCCGTTAGGCTCTATGCCCCGGAAGTCCCTTATACGGGGAATAGCGACATTGATAAGCCTGTCTAAAAATTCATACATCATAGCGCCTCTGAGGGTAACTTTAACCCCGATAGGCATTCCCTGGCGGATCTTAAAGTTTGACACGGACTGCTTCGCACGCGTAGTCAAAGGCTTCTGTCCCGTAATCGCTGAAAGTTCAGCAATGGCTATATCCAAAACTTTAATATTTTCTTTAGCTTCGCCAAGACCGATGTTTATTACGACTTTCTCGAGTTTAGGAACCTGATGTACATTTTTAAATTTGAACTGTTTTAGCAGTTCGCCTGCAACATTTTTCTGATAAAACTCTTTTAAACGAGGTTGATTCATTGTTTTTCCCTTATCCAATCTATTTACAATTATTTATGGTCGTTCACTATCATTTCACCGCATTTACGGCAAACTCTTATTTTTTTCCCGTCTGAAAGCGCGTCCGCTTTAGGTCTTGAAGGCTGGTCGCATTTAGGGCAAACAAGCATAACCTTGCTTGCGGCTATAGGAGCTTCTTTCTCACGGATTCCCCCAGGATCTCTCTGGGTAGGTTTTGTATGTCTTTTAACAAAATTGATTTTTGAAACTATCACTTTATCTTTATCCGGGAAAACTTTTAAAACTTCGCCTTTTTTGCCTTTGTCTTTTCCCGACAGCACCACGACCTTGTCTTTTTTCTGAATGTTAAGCATTTTTATCTTCCTTTCTTCTTTATCTCATAAACGACGCGGAATACATGTTACGCGTCAACCTGCAAAAATTATATAACTTCCGGCGCCAAAGAAATTATCTTCAAATAATTATTTTCTCTGAGCTCTCTTGCGACAGGCCCGAAAATACGCGTTCCTTTCGGTTCGCCTTCGTCATTGATTATAACAGCAGCATTATCGTCAAATTTTATATACGTTCCGTCCTGTCGGCGGATTTCTTTTACCGTGCGCACAACCACAGCTTTAACAACTTCGCCTTTCTTTATGTTTGCATGAGGTATAGCGTCCTGAACAGAAGCGTGTATAACATCGCCAATGCTTGCGTAGCGGCGTTTCAATCCTTTTGTAACTCTGAAACAACGTATTGTTTTAGCTCCAGAATTATCGGCAACATTTAAAATAGTTCTTTCCTGAATCATCTTAATTTCCTTTCTTCATTTTGTCATGTCGTAAAATTTTATTTCCTGACATCCGGAGCTTTTATACAGCGCTCCGCGTATGCTTTTAAGCTTTATTGACAACTTCTATCATAACCCATCTTTTTGTTTTTGAAAGCGGCCTGCATTCCATGATTTTAACGGTATCTCCGACTTTAGAGATATTCTCTTCATCGTGAACGGCAAACTTGCTTTTTCCGCGCATTACGCGGTCATATAAAGAATGGCGGTATGTCCTTTCGACAGTAACCAATCTTGTTTTATTGCTTTTATCGCTTACTACTACGCCTGTTTTAAACTTACGTTTTCCGCGTTCAGCCATTTTTCCTTCCTATTATTTCGGTCTTTCATCTGAAAAAATTCAGATTTTATCCTTTTTTTTGTGCAATAAGTGTCTTCATTCTTGCAATGTCTCTTCTCAACTCTCTTATTTCAAGAGGGTTTTTTACGGGAGCCGTCGTATGACGAAATTTAAGTTTAAACATTCTGTCCTGCATGTCGTTTAACTTAACATTAAGCTCTGCGTCAGACATATTTTTCATTTCATTCCAAATTTTGGTTTTCATTTTAAATATCCGCTCTCACTAAAATTTTTGTGTGTATAGGAAGCTTGTTTGAAGCAAGCCTCAGAGCTTTCCTTGCTTCGACTTCGGGCAAACCTTCCATTTCAAACATTACTCTGCCCGGCTTTACTACCGCAACCCAGAACTGCGGATCGCCTTTGCCTTTACCCATTCTTGTTTCTGCTGGCTTTTTAGTTATTGGTTTATCAGGGAATATTCTGATCCAAACTTTTCCGCCTTTTTTTATGTATCTGGCAAGCGTAATACGCGCTGCCTCAATCTGATTGCTGTTTATCCAAACAGGTTCTAAAGCCTGAAGTCCGTATTTACCGAAAGCAAGGCTTGTTCCGCCTTTCGCTTTCCCCTTCATTCTTCCCCTGTGGGTTTTTCTATATTTTACTCTCTTTGGCATTAACATATAAATGTCCTCTGACTTTTATGTCTTAGTTTTTTTGTCCTTCTTGTTCAGACTGGGGTTTTAAGCTTTCCGCGTCAACAAGCTTTGCTTCTTCAAGAAGTTCTTTCGTTGTTTTCTTAAAATGTTCTTTTTTAAATATCCACACTTTGACGCCAATTTGGCCCATAGTGGTATAAGCTTCAGTAAAGCCGTAATCTATATCAGCCCTGAATGTCTGCAAAGGAATTCTTCCTTCTTTAAGCCATTCCGTTCTGGCGATTTCCGCTCCTCCGAGCCTTCCTGAAACCATAACTTTTATTCCCTGCGCTCCGGCAGCCATTGCTTTTTCAATTGTTTTCTTCATTGCTCTTCTGAAAGCAATTTGTTTTTCCAACTGAAATGCTATGCCTTCCGCAGCTAACTGGGCATCTGTTTCGGGTCTTTTAATTTCCATGACGTTAACAAAAGTTTTTCTTGTTGTCATAGATTCAACTTCTTTTCTTAAGTTTTCAATCCCCTGTCCGCCTTTTCCGATAACAATTCCGGGGCGGGCGGTATAGATGTTTACTCTTAAATATTTTCCTGCTCTTTCAATACCGATTTTTGAGACCGAAGCCATTTTCAGCTTATCTTTCAAATAAGTTCTTATACGACGGTCTTCTTCAATAAAATCAGGCATTTCTTTAAGATTGAACCATTTAGATTCCCAATCTTTGATGTACCCTAATCTTACACTTTTAGGATGAACTTTATGACCCATATTATTGCCTTACCCTTTTGCTTTATTTTATTTCTTTATTTCTTCTTTTTTTGCTGCCGGAATTGCCGCTTTTACAGTTTTCTTTTTTCTTTTATCAGCTGTCACACCCGCGTCCGTTACAACGATCGTCAAATGTGCCATTCTTTTTTTCACCGGCATTCCTCTTCCCATAGGACCCGGTCTCATTCTTTTAAGAATAGGTCCGTTTCCTACCCATGCTTCTTTTACCTTTATACCCGAAAAATCTTTCATCTTTCCGGAGTTCGCGACTGCGCTTTTTAAAACTTTTTCAACAAGCGTTGCAGCAGACTTAGGAAGGAAAGAAAGAATTTCAAACGCTTTCTCAGCCTTTTTGCCTCTTATAAGAGAACAAACCTGGTTTACTTTTCTCGGGGTATATCTAACAAATTTTGCCGTTGCTTTTGCTTCCATCTTATTTGTCCTTTTCGTTTTATGTAAGTGAAGTTTCCTGTTTCGTCATGCCGCCGTGGCCTTTAAATGTTCTTGTAGGAGCAAATTCTCCAAGCCTGTGGCCGACCATCTGTTCCGATATAAATATCGGAAGAAACTTTTTACCGTTATGTATTGCTATTGTATGTCCTACGAATTCCGGAGGGATTACGCATGCTCTTGCCCAGGTCTTTATAACCTTTTTTTCTCCGGTTTCATTAAGCTTTTGCATTTTCTTCAAAAGCTTCTCATCAACATAAGGTCCTTTTTTAGTTGAACGACTCATTTATTTCCTCTCTCCTATCTCTTCTTGGCTTTATTACGATGGCTTACGATTACCCAATCCCAAACCTTTGTAGGCCTGGTTTTGAAACCTTTAGCAGGCTGGTTCCAAGGGCTTCTCGGCTGATTGTTACCTTTCGATCTGCCTCTGCCTCCTCCGTGAGGATGGTCAACAGAGTTCATTGCAGTTCCGCGGACATGGGGTTTTCTGCCCATATGGCGGCTTCTTCCTGCAGAGCCTATCGTAATGTTTTCATGGTCTAAATTTCCTACCTGACCAATCGTTGCATAACAGTTTACGCGAACCAGTCTTATTTCTCCGGAAGGCATTCTTATGTGAGCATAATCGCCTTCTTTTGCGAGCAACTGTGCCGAAGCACCAGCTGAACGCACAAGCTGACCACCTTTTCCGGGAACTAATTCCAGGTTATGTATAAACGTACCCACCGGGATATTTGTAAGCGGAAGAGAGTTTCCAGCTTTTATCTCGGCATCCGGACCGGACATAAGGGAATCTCCTACATTTACACCCACGGGCTGAATTATATATCTTTTTTCTCCGTCTTTATACTGCAGAAGAGCTATTCTGCTTGAACGGTTAGGATCATATTCGATTGCGATAACTTCGGCGGGAATATTGATTTTTTCTCTTTTGAAGTCGATGATTCTGTAATATCTTTTGTGACCGCCGCCTCTGAAGCGTACCATCACCTGACCGGTATTATTACGGCCACCTTTCTTTTTTATGATTTTTATGAGCGATTTTTCCGGCTCTGTTTTTGTAATGTCTGAAAAATCAGAAACTGACATTTGTCTTCTTGACTGCGTGTACGGCTTAAATGTTTTAATCGGCATTGTTCTTTCCTGTTATCGGGCAGCCGGAATTATACCTGCGCCCATAGTTACTTCTGCGGTAAAAAATATCTACCCTTGGATCATACTTAAACCCAAGGCAGAAATGATTACCAGTTCAGCCTGTTTATAGTTTTAGGCTTCGTCGACCATTTGAATTTCTTGACCTTTAGAGAGCTTTACAATCGCTTTCTTCCAGTCGCTTTTATATCCTGAGTGCATACCCATTCTCTTTGCCTTTCCGGCATAGTTAGCAGTGTGCACGCTTTCTACTTTAACTTTGAATAAGTTTTCAACAGCCTGCTTAATCTGAAACTTATTCGCGTCTTTGTCTACCATAAAAGTATATTTATTGTCTTTTTCTTTCATGACAGCTGCTTTTTCGGTTACTATCGGCTTTTTTATAATGTTTCTGATGTCCATTTTATTTCCCGTTACACTTATAATATATAAAGACAATCCTATGCGGACTGTCTTTCTTTAAGAATTTCTATAGCTTCAGGCGTAATAACAAGCTTGTCCGCCCAAAGAACCTGATATGCGTTAATATTTTTAACGTTCTCAACAACAATGTTTTTAACATTTCTTGCAGCAAGCTTAAAATCCGCATCATTGTTTATAGCAAATACAACTTTCTTGCCGTCAATTTTAAGATTTTTTATTAATTCGGCAATTTTTTTTGTTTTAGCTTCATCAACTTTAACTGAATCGACAACTATGACATTGCCGTTCTGAAGCTGCGCCGAAAAAGCCATATTCAATGAAAGTTTCTTTTTCTGTTTGGATAATTTTGTGTAATAATCTCTCGGCTGAGGCCCAAATATTATTCCGCCTTTTCTCCAAAGCGGAGAATTTCTCTGACCGGCGCGCGCATTACCCGTACCTTTCTGCTTCCACGGTTTTGCCCCGGAGAAAGAAACCTCACCTCTTGTTTTAGTCTTGTGTGTTCCGGATCTTTGGTTGTTCAAATAGGCTGTAGTAATTTCGTGCAAAAGGGTTTTTGAAACTTCCGTACTAAAAAGAGCCGGGAGTTCCATTTTTCCTTTTTCTTGGCCTTTTGAATTATAAACTATCGTTTCCATTTAACATTCTCTCTTCTTTTGAATCGTTTTCTTGCATCAATATTTATGCAGAAAATCATTTTATTTTCGTCTTCTTTTTGGAAGAACGTTTATCTCCGGAATTTTTAAACCCGGATTAAATTTACTTTTTCTTTGCTTTTACCTTAAATTCCTGTATAACAGGAATTTTCTTAAGCGTATTGCTGATTACCAGAGTCCCAGTTTTGACGGCGGGAACGGCGCCTTTAATAAGCATAAGATTCTTTTCGGCATCAACGTTTACAACCAACAATTTTTGAATTGTAACATATTCGTTACCCAAATGTCCAGACATTCTCATGCCTTTCAAAACTTTCTGAGGCCCCTGACCGCCGCTTGACCCTCTCGCCCTTGTCCTGTCGGACTGGCCGTGAGTAGTAGGCTGCTTTCCGAAATTATGTCTTTTAATGACGCCCGCGTAGCCTTTTCCTTTTGTTAAAGCAGAAACATCCACATAGTCGCCGGCTTTAAAAGCGTCGACTTTTATTTCCTGCCCTACAGAAAAAGGGGCAACATCTGCAACTTTGAATTCTCTGATAACTTTTTTAGGAGAGATATTATTTTTCTTAAAAAAACCAGCCTGCGGTTTAATAAGCTTTTTTTCTTCAATGTCTCCAAATCCAAGCTGAACTGCGCTGTATCCGTCTTTTTCCGCCGTGCGCACTCCCGTAACAACACAAGGGCCTGCTTCTACAACGGTAACAGGTACTAGGTTTCCTTTATCGTCGAAAACCTGGGTCATGCCGATCTTTTTTCCAATTATTGATTTTAACATATTTTCTCTCTAAAATTCAAATATTTTTTTAAACTCTCAGATTACATCTTGATTTCAATATCTACGCCAGCAGGCAAATCAAGTTTCATAAGTTCTTCTACCGTTTTGGATGAAGGCTCACGAATGTCGACTAATCTTTTATGAATTCTCATTTCAAACTGTTCCCTGGATTTTTTATCCGTATGGACAGATCTGTTTACCGTATACTTCTTTATGTGCGTTGGCAAAAGGACAGGACCGGTTATAGCCGCGCCGGTACGTCTTGCCGTTTCCACAATTTTAGCCAACGAATCATCTAACATTTTATGATCGTAAGCTCTCAATTTAATTCTTAAACGCTGAGTTGGAACTGCTTTTTCATTTACCATGTTTATATTTCCTTTTTACTTTGTCATTGCGAGCTGCCGGAGGCAGCGTGGCGGCAAATGCCGCTTCGCGCTTCACTCCCCCGCAATGACGGCGAGGGAACTTTATTTATTAGTCCAAAATTTCCGTAACAACACCGGATCCGACCGTTCTTCCGCCTTCTCTTATCGCAAATCTCAACTGCGTTTCCATCGCTACAGGCATTATCAATTCTATATCCATCGTTATATTGTCGCCTGGCATCACCATCTC
>JAVBLP010000020.1:0-23167 GCA_031553505.1 Endomicrobiaceae bacterium | reverse complement strand
AGAGACGCATTTTTAAATGATTTTAAGAGAATATTAGTAGAAATTCTCCCCGATGATTTTATTGAAAACCACTCCGTTTTAAAAAACGTTATTTTGAAAGATTCCGTAGTTGTTTTGGTTGTGCCTGTTGATTTAGGCGCTCCCAGGGGCAGGCTGATTATGCCGCAGGTGCAGACAATAAGAAATATTCTGGATTTTAATGCTTTGTCTTTTATAGTTAAAAATACGGAATACGAAAACGCTTTAAAAAAACTGAAAACGCCGCCATCTTTAGTTGTTACGGATTCGCAGGTTGTGCAAGAAGTAGTTTTAAAAACGCCTAAAAATGTAAAGCTCGCTACATTTTCTACTATTTTTGCCGCTGAAAAATCCGATATTGTTGAGATGGCAAAAGGCGCGGCGGCTTTAAATAATCTGGAAGACGGTGATAAGGTGCTTATTGCCGAAGCCTGCACCCACCATGCTTCATCTGATGATATAGGAAGGATAAAAATACCAAAATGGCTTAAAGAATATACCGGAAAAAATATCCAAACCGATATTTCGTCCGGACAGGACTATCCTGAAAACTTACGGCAGTACAAACTCATAATTCACTGCGGGGCGTGCACGCTAAACAGAAAAGCGATGCTTTCAAGGCTAAATAAAGCCATTGGCTCTGGCATACCCGTGACAAATTACGGTATAGCAATATCTGTTTTCCAGGGTGTAATTGAAAAAGTATTAGAGATTTTTCCGCAGGCGCTTAGCGCATACAAAAAAGAAATATCCGCAAAGTAAACCAAAACAACAAAATCGCTTTGTAAAATCAATAAAAATCAGGTTGAAAACACAGTGCAAATCTGGTATAATTTCGCATTCAATTACAATCAAAAAAGGAGATGTATTATGAGAAAACCGCTTATGGCAGGAAATTGGAAGATGAACAAAACAGTTGCGGAAGCTGTTGATATGGTAAAAGCTTTGAAAACGGCTGTCGCGGATGTAAAAGACGTAGAAATTTTAGTTTGCCCAACATTTACTTCTCTTTATGCCGTAAATAATGAAATTAAAGGTTCAAATATAAACCTTGGCGCCCAAAACCTTTTTTGGGAAGCAAAAGGCGCTTTTACCGGGGAAATTTCTCCCGCTATGGTTAAAGATTGTGGATGTTCTTATGTAATAATCGGACATTCCGAACGCAGGCAGTACTTCGGCGAAACAGACGAAACGGTAAACAAAAGGGCAAAAGCCGCTTTTGCGTCAGGATTAATTCCTGTAGTTTGCGTAGGCGAAACGCTTGATGAAAGGGAAAAAAATGTAACTTTCAAAGTTATTGAAACGCAGATAAGAGGCGGAATGGCAAACTTATCCGCTGAAGAAGCTTCAACTGTTGTTATAGCGTATGAACCAGTATGGGCAATCGGCACCGGAAAAACGGCAACTCCCGAACAGGCTCAGGACGTGCACGCTTTTATAAGAAAACTTTACAAAGAAATCTATAATGACGCCGCGGACAAAGTGAGAATCCTTTACGGCGGCTCCGTAAATCCGAAAAATGTTTCCGAACTTATGAAACAGCCTGATATTGACGGCGGTTTGGTAGGCGGCGCCAGTTTGGAAGCCGATTCTTTCGCGCAGCTCGTAAAATATTCTAAATAAAATGAAAAAAGTAACCGTAAATGTATCCAATAAACACATACATTTAACCAAAGAGCATGTTGAAATGCTCTTTGGCAAAGGTTATGTTTTGACGAAAAAGAAAGGTTTGCTGCAGCCTGCGCAGTTTGCCGCGAATGAAGTTGTAACTGTTGTCGGGCCGAGAAATGAAATTCCTAATGTAAGAATTGTCGCGCCTGAAAGAAATCAGACGCAGATAGAGATAACCGTAGCCGATGCAAGGCATTTGGGAGTAGAAGCGTTTGTCAGGCTGTCCGGAGATTTAAAAGGCTCCGCTCCGGTTACTTTAAAAGGCCCGAAAGGGACAGTTGCACTGAAAGAAGGCGCAATTGTCGCGAAAAGGCATATACATTTCCCTGTTTCGGACGCGAAAGAGATGAACTTTAAAACAGGAGATACGGTTTCAATAAAAGTCTCAGGAGAAAGGTCCTTAATATACGAAAATGTAGTAGTGAGGGTTGACGAAAAAAACGCCGAACTCGAGTGCCACTTAGATATTGAAGAAGCTAATGCGGCATTAATAAAAAACGGCGATAAAGCGGATATAATAAAATGAATAAAATTAAAAAACTGGCGTTTGGCACGGATCACGCGGCATTTGAAGTAAGAAATACGGTAAGAGAGTATCTTGAAAGCATTGGTTATGAAGTTGAAGATTTCGGTTTTAACGGGCCCGGAAGCTGCGATTATCCCGATTATGCGGTGCAGGTTGCCGAAGCGGTGCTTAATAAAAAAGCCGACAAAGGCATTCTTATCTGCGGTACCGGGATAGGTATGTCCATAGCGGCAAATAAAGTGCACGGCATTATTGCTGCTCCTTGCTGGGATGACGACACTGCAAAACTCGCAGCGCAGCATAACGGCGCGGATGTGTTGTGTTTAGGCTCAAGAACCGCTACAGTCAGCGAGCTTTGCTCAAGAATAAAAATCTTTCTTGAAACCGAATTTGAAGCAAGGCATGCCAAAAGGATTGCGAAAATCAGAGAGATTGAAAAGAAACAATGCGAGAGGTAAGCATGAAAAAGTTTTTTTTGAGTCTGTTTTTCTTTTTTGCCGTATCATCCGCCGCTTTAGCTTCTGCGGATTTGGAACAGGCGCTTTCTCTCTTAAATGAAGGAAAAACCGATGAGGCTATGGAAATCGTTAAAGAAAGGCTTAAAAGCGAACCCGATTCTTCCGATAATTACATGGCTATGGGGCTTATACAGCTTGAAAAAAACGATTATGCCAATGCCAAAGAAAATTTTAAGCAGGCGCTGAAAATAAATAGAAAAATTGTAGCTGCGCACTATATGCTTGCGATGATCTATGAAAAAGAAGGCGATACAAAGCAAGCCATAGATAAATGGCAAAAAATCACCAAATATTCAAAAGACGAGACGCTTAAATCTCTCGCGGAAAAACATATTAACCAGCTAAAAGGGGAATTGAATGATTAAAAAAGTTCCTTTTTTAGCTGTTTTTTTTATTTTGTTTGTTTCGTGCGCTTCAAACAGGGCTGTAGTAAGACCGGATTATGATTTTGCTTCGGTAAAAACTGTCCGCGTAGGAAAATTTTCTCCGGACGCCATGTATCCTAACTCCGCAAGCGCGGTACAGAACGCGTTTATGAAAAACTTATTGGCTAAAGGCTACAGAATTGTCGCCGACGCCAACTCTGAAGCGGATGCTTTGATAGAAGGAAGCGTTACAACTTTCCAACCCGATAAAAAATACTTAATACGCACGCCTGAAAATGATAAAAGAGGGCGTCATCAGCCGGTAATTTATACAAATGATGTTGTAGAGATAAGCGGCTCAAATATGTACGATTTGGGTACGGCTTTCGGGCTTGGCGAAGACAATAAAATAATGGCAAGCAATGCCACCGTAGGCGTTTACGCGTATATGGTTGACGCGGAAACGGGTGAAGTGGTCTGGACCGATTCATACACTTATGAAGGGATAGATTTATCTTCAGCTTTAGACGGCGCGGTAAGGTATATTCTCAGATCTTTACCTCGTGAAAACATAGTTTCAAAGGAGTAAAAGCATGAAAAAATGTTTAACTGCAGTATTAGCGGCTGTTTTTATGTGCTCTTTGTCGGCATATGCCGATGTCGCTGTGACTGTTTATAACAACAACAGGGCTTTGGTTAAAGAAACGCGCGACGTTAAGCTTATAAAAGACGTGCAGCTTATCGAATTTGATAACGTTGCCACGCAGATTGACGCTACAAGCGTGCTTCCTAAATTTTTGAGCGACGCTTCTAAAATAAAAGTTTTGGAACAGAACTTTGATTACGATTTGGTCAGCAGAGATAAACTTTTAAGCAAATATATAGGCAAAAACATAGAAATTGAAAGAACCGGCGAAGATAAAAGGCCCAAAATAAGCGGCACTCTTTTATCCGCTTCCGGCGGACTTGTAATACAAACCGATAAAAAAATTGTTTTAAATCCTGCGGGAGAAATTTCCATGCCGGAACTTCCGGACGGATTAAGATTAAAGCCGACTCTGACTTGGCTTGTTGCAAGCCAGGTTGACGGCGTGAAAAAATTGGAAGTTTCCTACCAGACATCCGGCATAAACTGGAGCGCCGATTATGTTTTGGTAACGGATGATAAAGACGTTAAAGCCGATATGACGGGCTGGGTGACGGTTAATAATTACTGCGGCGCGACATTTAATGACGCCAAACTTAAGCTTATAGCCGGCGATGTTAATATGGTGCCTGCGGCTGGTAATGTCCGCAGCGATATTAGATATAAAACTGTTTCTTTGGCTAAAGCGGCAGAGCCGTCTTTTCAGGAAAAATCATTTTTTGAATATCATATTTATGAACTCCAAAGGCATTCAACTGTAAAAAATAATGAAATAAAACAGATAGAATTTGTTACAGCGTCTGCGATTCCGGTAAAAAAAGTATTTACTTATGACGGAATTAAAAACGGCCAAAAAGTTACCGTAAACCTTGATTTTAAAAACGCCAAGGAAAACAATTTAGGAATACCGTTGCCAAAAGGAAGGGTAAGGGTCTGCAAATATGACGGCGATTCAATGGAGTTTATCGGCGAAAACCAGATAGACCACACCGCTAAAGACGCCAAACTTTCAATTTATATCGGGAACGCTTTTGACATAACCGGAGAAAGAAAACAAACCGAATACAAAACTGAAAGCAAATCCGCAACGGAAAGTTTTAAAATAACCTTGAAAAATAGCAAAGATGAAGCCGTGGAAGTTAACATTGTCGAACATTTTTACCGCTGGAATAACTGGAAAATCGAAAATAATTCAACTGCGTTTACGAAAACCGATTCTTCCACCGCGGAATTCCTTGTGACGGTTCCGGCTAACGGAGAAAAAGAAATAAGTTATGCGGTAAAATATACATGGAAATAAGAGGATAAAATGAGAAAGATCAGCGTTTTTGTTTTAGCTTTGGCTTTTTTTGCCGCTCAATCCTATGCGGATGTCGCGGTAACTATTTATAACAGCGGCAGGGCTTTGGTAAAAGAGACCCGTGAAATAAACCTTAAAAGAGACGTACAGAAAATAGAATTTGACGAAGTAGCGGCTTATATAGACGCCACAAGCGTTTTACCTAAATTTATAAATAACTCGTCTAAAATAACTGTTTTGGAACAAAATTTTGATTATGACCTGGTAAGCACCGATAAGCTTTTGAGCAAATATATAGGCAAAGATATAGAAATTGAAAGAACCGGAAATGATAAAAGAGGCAAATTGAGCGGGAAATTATTATCCGCTTACGGCGGTTTGGTTGTGCAGTCCGGAAAGAAAATTATTTTAAATCCCGAAGGCGAAATTTCTTTGGATAAGATGCCGGAAGGGCTGAGGCTTAAACCTACTCTTACCTGGCTTATCGCAAGCGAATATGAAGGAAAAGATACGATGGAAGTTGCGTACCAAACAGCCGGCATCGGCTGGAGCGCGGATTATGTTTTAGTTACGAATGAGAAAGATACTATGGCGGATATAACCGGCTGGGTTACCGTTACAAATAATTCCGGAGCCACATATAAAGACGCCAAACTTAAACTGGTTGCAGGCGACGTTAATATGGTGCAGGCGCAGGCGAATTACGGATATGCGGATGATATGGTTCTTAATGAATCTAAAATGTACGCGGCGGCACCTTCTTTTCAGGAAAAAGCGTTTTTTGAATATCATATTTACGAGCTTCAGAGGAAATCAACCGTAAAAGATAATGAAGTAAAACAGATAGAATTTACGGCTGCGTCAAAAGTGCCGGTAAAAAAAGTTTTTACTTTTAACGGTTACGCAAATCCGAAAGTTACTGTAAATCTCGAGTTTAAAAATTCTAAAGAGAATAATCTTGGAATTCCTCTGCCGAAAGGAAGGGTGCGCGTTTGTAAATATGACGGTGACGCAATGGAGTTTGTAGGCGAAGATACGATAGACCATACCGCGAAAGACGCAAAACTCTCAATTTATACGGGAAACGCATTTGATATTACCGGAGAAAGAACGCAGACCAACTATAAATCCGCCTCAAAAAGCGCTGAAGAAAGCTATAAAATAACGGTCAAAAACAGCAAAGATACGGCTGTTGAGGTTAATGTTGTCGAACCGATGTACAGATGGAACGAATGGACCATAACCGAAAGTTCGCTGAAATTCAATAAAACGGATTCCCGGACTGCGGAATTTTTGCTGTCAATACCGGCAAATTCCGAAAAAACTATTACATATACGGTTAAATACACCTGGAAATGAACATTGCAAAGTATATAGACTACACGCTTTTAAAGGCTGACGCGGATTACGGAATGTTTGAGGTTCTTTGTAAAGAAGCCTCAAAAAGGGAGTTTTTTTCTGTGTGCGTCCCGCCTTCTATGGTAAAAATGTGCAAGAAACTGCTTGAAGACAGCGGCGTTAAGGTTGCAACGGTAATTGCTTTTCCGCTTGGAAACTCAGGTACGGGAACTAAAAAATCGGAAACAATCAGCGCTATTAATGACGGCGCTGGTGAAATTGACGCTGTTATCAATCTCACTGCGCTCAAATCCGGCGATATTGCCTATGTCAAAAATGAGTTGAACGTTTTGAGAGATGTCTCAAAAGGCAAAATATTAAAAATAATCATTGAAACCTGTTATCTTAAACCTGAAGAAATAGTGCTTGCGAGTAAAATGATAAGCGAAAGCGGCGCTGATTTCGTAAAAACCTCCACGGGTTACGGCGCTTACGGTGCGAGAGTGGAAGATATTCTGCTTATTAAAAGCGCGATAAATCCGGCAACATCTATCAAAGCTTCGGGCGGGATAAAAAATTATAAACAAGCCTTGGATTTTATTAACGCCGGGGCGGCAAGAATAGGAACTTCGTCAATTATAGAGAGTATGGATTAAACATGAGAAAGTTTGTTTTTAAATACCTTATTGTCTCTTTTTTCGCGCTTTTGGGCGCTATGCTGCTTTGGAGCGTTATTGTGTATTTTTGGTTCCAGAGCACGGTGCAAAAATCACTCGACCCCGTTATGGAAAAAACTAAAACCGAGCTTGCCGGATCAGTGGAAGATAATACTGTTAGTACAAGAGACAGGCTGAAGCTTTTCTTTTCAGATTTAGAACAAAGCAAAGAGATAATAACTTTTTCGTTTTTAAGCGAAGATAAAAGCCAGAATTATACGGAAGGCTTAAGAAAGAGAGACAGCATTTTATGGCCGCTGTACGTAATTTATCCGGTAACAATAGGCAACACGATAACCGGGTGGATTAAAGTCTGGCCCGCTCCGGAGCTTGTGCTCCAGGCATTTTTCTCGGAAAAGAATCTTTTGATCCTGTTTGGCTCGTTTGTGCTGACTATTTTAATTGTGTTTTGCCTGACTGCCGTGTATTTTGTCGTAAAATTCCTGATTCCGCTGGCTTCTTTCAGAAAAAATATTAAAGATATCGCAAACGGCAATGCTCCCGATATAAAAATGAACTATAAGCGCGATGAGTGGAAAGAGATAGGCATTGCCCTTAAAAAACTCAATTCTAAAGTTTTAGATATAAACGGCACCGTGAGCATGCTGTTTTCCGTTTCCAAAGCTTTAACTTCACAGGTTGATACGAACCAGATATATAATATAACGATGAGCATAATTCAAAAGAAGTTTCCGGACGCGATGTGCGCGGTTATACTGCCCGGCGAGGACGGTTCTTTGAGAGTAGTAGCGAAAAGAGGTTATTCCCCGCAGTTTGTCAAAAGCATGAAAATGGAAGACGGTAATCCTGTAGCGGATACTTTTGTTACGGGCAAGATGACAATTGTTAAAAATATGAGCCTTATGGTAGAAAAGTTTTCAAAAATTTTTACCGGGGAGCAGGTCGTGACGCAGATCAATATACCCCTCATGGATGAAAACCATGTATGCCTCGGCGTGTTAAACGTAAGCGCGAAATCAACCGATATATTTGATACCGATATTGCCGATACAATAGCGACAGTCGGTAAATATTTGTCCATAGGATTAAGAAACGCAAGAATGTATGACAGAATGCAGGAGTTAAACCGCAGGCTTGAGACTGAAGTTAATATTACTTCTAACGAACTTTTACAGACAAACGCAAGGCTTATAAGAAAAGTCAGGGATATTAAGGCATTGTCTGACATATCCGCTTTCGCTTCTGTGAAATTTGATTTAAATGAAATAGCGGGTTTTGCCATACAGAAAATAACGGAACTCACGGGTTTTGAAACTTCGGCTGTTTTGGTTTTAGACAGAACGGCTAATGAATTCAAACTGCTGAAAGGTTCCTTCGGCGTTGACTATAAAAATATTTCATCAATCCGTTTATCTTCCGAAAATTCGGATATAGTAAAAACTCTTGAGGAAACAAAGCTTCCTATAGTTTTTAACGATGCCGCTCTGGTTAAGCAGAGAGCTCCGAAAGTTGCGGAAATTCTTCCGGTGTCTTCCGCATTATTTGTGCCGATTGAAAATAACGGCAAACTGACGGGCATTATAACGTCAGTAAACAAACTCGGCTCTGAAATTTCTGAAAATGATATTGCGATAATAGAGCATATCGCCGTTCTTTTTTCGGGAATCATAGAAAAGGTAAGGCTGTATTCCGTGCTTAAGAAAAAAGTTGATAATCTTACGTTTTTACAGAGAATATCTTCTGCAATATCAAAAACGCCCGATTTGGAAAAAACTCTGGCAAATATCATTGACGTTACTAAAGACGCATTTAAAGCCGATTTGTGTGCCGTATTGCTTTATGACAAGGAAAGCCAAAATCTTATCACAAGGCCCGGCGCGTTTTTTACCGGTGGAAGCGAAAAGGTTTTGCTTAAAATACATAAAGACGACCAGAATTCCTTATCTGCAAGGACTTTCAGGGAAGGCGTTCCGTATCTCAGTAAAGACGCGACTGCGGATCCGTCAATTAAGAGCCAAAGCGCAAGAGAATGGGGAATAAAATCGATAATCGTGGTGCCGCTCATATATGATGAAGAGGTTATAGGCGTGTTGAGGGTAGGCAAACATGATGCGGGCGTTTATACGGAAGAAGATAAAGATTTAATAGTCATGATAGCAAACCAGGCGGCAATACTTATTGAAAACGCGCATTTATATGACGAACTTTCTACATGCAAAGTCAGCCAATAATTAAGATATAAAAGGAGCAGTAAAAAATGGACATGTCAGATTTAAAGATGATATCCGCAAATGTCAGAAAAGATATCATTAAAATGCTTGGGCTTGCCGGTTCGGGCCATCCCGGAGGCAGCTTATCTTCAGTAGAACTTTTAGTGGCGCTTTATTTTAAACACATGAAGTTTGACCCTAAAAACGCCGCGGATCCGTACAGGGATTATTTTGTTTTATCGAAAGGGCATGTCTGTCCGGTTTTGTACGCCGTACTCGCCCAGCTTGAATGCATAACTCCCGATGAGTTGTGCACATTAAGAAAAGCCGGCAGCAGGCTTCAGGGCCATCCGGCGAAAGACAAGGATCTTCCAGGCATAGAAATATCTACCGGCTCTCTCGGATACGGACTTTCGATTGGCGCCGGCATTGCCGTAGGGCTTAAGCAAAAAAAACAGGATAACAGAGTTTATGTTTTAATGGGTGACGGGGAGCAGCAGGAAGGTAGCATTTGGGAAGCCGCGATGTCAGCCGCGCATTATAAACTTGATAACCTTTGTGCAATAGTCGATGATAACGGCCTTCAGATAGACGGCTATACTAAAAATATAATGAATGTTGCGCCTTTGGCGGGCAAATACATGTCTTTTGGCTGGAATGTCATAGAAATTGACGGGCACAATTTGGAAGAAGTAGATAAAGCTTATGCGTCTTTTAAAAAATACTCCGGAAAACCTACCGCGATAATCGCGAAGACGGTAAAAGGAAAAGGCGTTTCATTTATGGAAAATCTGGCAGAGTGGCACGGCAGGGCTCCTTCTAAAGAACTTGTGGAAAAGGCCATGGCAGAAATTGATGCTTCACTTGAAGGAGATAAAAAATGATAGAGACATTCGGCAAAAAAGCTACCAGGTTTGGATTTGGAGAAGCTCTTGTAGAGCTTGGCGCGAAAGATAATAAAATTTTTGTTTTAGGCGCTGACACGGTTTCATCTGTAGCAATAAACGGTTTTCAGGAAAAATTTCCCGACAGATTCATAAATGTCGGCATAGCGGAAACAAATTTAATAGGTATGGCGGCAGGCCTTGCGGTTGCGGGTTTTATCCCGTTCGCGGCAACGTACGGCGTTTTTGCGTCCGGCAGGCCTTGGGAACAGATAAGGACTACTGTATGTTATTCAAATCTGAACGTTAAAATCGGCGGTTCGCATTCCGGCCTTATGGTCGGTCCGGACGGTGCTACGCATCAGGCTTTGGAAGAAATAGCCATCATGAGATGCCTTCCTAAAATGACTGTTGTTGTACCTTGCGATTATATTGAAACTAAAAAAGCTACTGTTGCAACGGCATATTATAACGGGCCTGCGTACATACGTTACGGAAGAGAAAATGTGCCTATTATAACGAAAGAAGAAACGCCTTTTAAAATAGGCAAAGCGAATGTTTTAAGAGAAGGAAATGATGTCGCGATATTTGCTTGCGGCACGATGGTTTATGAAGCGCTTATGGCCGCTGAAATTTTAAAAAGCAAAGGCATAAACGCAAGAGTAGTCAATATGCACACAATAAAGCCTATAGATGAAAAAGCGATTATATCTGCGGCGAAAGAATGCGGAGCGATTGTTACCGCAGAAGAACACCAGCTTTACGCGGGTTTTGGTTCCGCAATTGCGGAAGTTCTTGTAAAGCACGCGCCGGTGCCGGTTGAAATGGTCGGCGTAAACGATACTTTCGGCGAATCAGGCGAACCGTTTGACCTTGTTACAAAATTCGGTTTGAAAGACGTCAATATTGCCGCTGCTGCGGAAAAGGTATTAAAAAGAAAATGATAAAAAGAATAGTTCTTATCGTGTTAGACAGCGCCGGCGCCGGGGCTTTGCCCGATGCCGATAAATATAACGATAAAGGCGCGAACACATTAGGGCATATTTTTGAGGCTATGAGACCGGGTTTTTCTCTGTCAAACCTTGAAAAGTTAGGACTTTATAAGGTATTGAATAAATCTTCCGATATGCCGGATAAAAATATTTTGGGCTGTTATGGTAAGATGGCGACAAAATCTCCGGCAAAGGATACTACGGCCGGCCATTGGGAAATGGCGGGAATAGTTTTGGAAAATCCTTTTCCGACTTATCCGAAAGGTTTTCCCAAAAAAATCGTGGAAGAATTTGAAAAAAGAACCGGCACGAAAATTATAGGCAATTATCCTGCGTCCGGTACGGAAATAATAAAAAATCTAGGTGATAAACATGTTGAGACCGGCTGCCCAATAATTTATACGTCCGCCGATTCAGTGTTTCAAATAGCTGCGCATGAAGAAGAATTCGGGCTTGATAAGCTTTATAATGTATGCGAAACAGCTCGCGATATATTAAAAGGCGAAAACGCTGTTGGCAGGGTTATCGCAAGGCCTTTTATAGGAAAAAGCGGCACTTATACGCGTACCGCCAACAGAAAAGATTATGCGCTTGAGCCTATAGAAACGACTATATTGGATGAGATCAAAAATTCCGGCGGCAATGTTGTGGCTGTCGGTAAAATAGAAGACATATTTAACGGCAAAGGTATTACCAAAGCCGTCCACACCAAAGGAAACATAAACGGTATGGAAGTTACTTTGGCGGAAATAAAAAAAGCTTCTGAAAAAAATACTTTAATTTTTACAAATCTTGTCGATTTTGACATGCTTTGGGGACACCGCAGAGATACGGTTTCTTATGCTAAGGCGCTGAAAGAGTTTGATTTGGCTCTTCCTGAAATAGTTAATGAGCTTACTGACAGCGACATGTTAATTATAACTGCAGACCACGGCTGCGACCCTACGTATAAAATCCACACGGATCACACAAGGGAGTACGTGCCCTTGCTTATATACGGAAATAAATTGAAAAGAAATGTTGATTTAGGAGTAAGGGAAAGTTTATCCGACATAGCGCAAAGCATTGCCGATATTTTCGGCTTGCCTGAGATGAAAAACGGAAAAAGTTTTAAAAATATGATTTTTTGAATATAAAGGGGTTATTTTATGGCGGTGGACATTCATTCTAAAATTCAAAAAACTAAAAAAACAATCCTGTCGGTTGGTTCATTCAAGCCGGATATAGCAATAATTGCAGGTTCAGGCCTTAACGGATTAAAAAAACATTTCAAAATCCTTCAAACCATTCAATATTCAAAAATACCTTACTTTGCCGCGACAACCGTAAAAGGCCATTCCGGAGAACTGCATCTTTGCAGATCCAAAAACCGCGATATGCTTATTTTCAGCGGGAGATTCCATTTTTATGAAGGCCATTCGGCGCAGGATATTGTATATCCCGTAAGAGTGATGAAATCTTTAGGAATTAAAACGCTTGTATTAACTGCCGCCGCAGGCGCGGTAAACAGAAATTATGCGCTAGGAGACATTGTTTTAATAAAAGACCATATAAACTTTACCGGCAATAATCCGCTTATAGGAAAGCATTGTGGAGAATTTGGAGAGCGTTTCCCTGATATGTGCGGGATTTATGATGGTGCCCTTAAGCGCAAGGCGCTGGCGGTCGCAAAAAAATTAAAGATTAAACTGCGGGAAGGCGTTTATTTTGGCGTTACAGGGCCTTCTTATGAAACGCCCGCAGAAATCAACGCGTTTAGAATACTCGGAGCGGATATTGTAGGTATGTCAGTCGTTTACGAGGCGCTTGCCGCCGCACAGATGGATATGAAAGTTTTGGGTCTTGCGTATGTTTCAAACATGGCGGCAGGGGCAGCCAAAAGACCTTTAAGCCATAAAGAAGTGCTTGAAGCGGGAATAGAAGCCGGCGAAAAAATATCGAAAATTTTAGAATCTCTTATAAAGGATATTTAATGAGAGCATACGACATCATCCATAAAAAAAGAAGCGGAAAAGAGCTTTCAAGGGAAGAAATAGAGTTTATGGTATTCAGATACAATAACGGCGATATTCCTGACTATCAGATGTCTGCTTTTTTGATGGCTGTTTTCTTTACCGGAATGACAGATGAGGAAACTTTCAATCTTACGGACGCAATGGCGCATTCCGGCGATATTATGGATTTATCTTTTATAGACGCTCCTACGGCGGATAAACATTCAACCGGCGGTGTCGGCGACGGCACATCTCTTATTATTGCCCCTGTAGCGGCAAGCGCCGGAGTTTGCGTACCAATGATGTCAGGCAGAGGACTGGGGCATACGGGCGGCACTCTTGATAAGCTTGAATCTATTCCGGGGTTTCGCACGAATGTAGATAAAAAAGAATTTCTTGAGTTTTTAGAGTATTCCGGAGCCGCTCTTATCGGCCAAACGCAGGAAATAGCCCCTGTAGATAAAAAAATGTACGCTTTACGCGACGCCACGGCAACGGTGGAATCTATTCCTCTTATATGCGCGAGCATAATGTCTAAAAAAATAGCAGAGGGCGCGAAAACTTTGGTTTTAGATGTAAAAACCGGAAGCGGCGCTTTTATGAAGAATTTAAAAGATGCTAAAGAGCTTGCGGAAAAGATGATAGATATAGGCAAAAAATTTGGCAGAAACGTATCAGCCTATATTACGGATATGGATACGCCTTTAGGCAACTGCGCGGGCAACTCCGTTGAAATTGAGCAGGCGATAAATATATTGAAAGGCGAAATAAAAAACGATTTATATGACCTTTCCATAGAACTTTCGGCAAAGATGATTTTTGACTCCAAATTAACCGCAACTATCGAAGAAGCGCGAATGTTGGCAAAAAAACAGCTGGAATGCGGAAAAGCCCTGGAGAAATTCAAACAGATAATAAAGATGCAGGGCGGGAACCCCGAAGTTATTGAGAATCCCGCAAAAGTTTTGCCGAAAGCAAAACATTCATTAAAAATAAGCGCCTATAAAGACGGTTATATTTCCGGTATGAGGACAAGGGAAATCGGCATAGCTTCAATGATGACAGGCGCCGGAAGAAAAACAAAAGAAGACGCTATAGACCACGCCGCAGGCATACTTCTGTTTAAAAAAACCGGCGATTATGTAAAAAAAGGCGAAATGTTGGCAGAGCTGTTATATAATGCTTCTGATTCCATAGATGAAGCAGCGGCGATTATGAATGAGTCATATTTTATCAGCGATGACAAGGCTGATTATCCGAAAATGATAAAGGAAATTATATAACTATGATTTTAGAAAACGAAAGAGATTGGAAATTTCCGGTTGAAAACGCCTCTGCCGCAGCAGAGATAACGGCAGCTTTATCCGTAAATCCCAAAATAGCTTCCGTGCTGGTTAACCGCGGTATCGATAATGTTAAAAAAGCGAAAACTTTTTTATTCGGCGGGTTTGAAAATATCCATAACCCTTTTCTTTTTCAGGATATGCAAAAAGCTGCCGACAGAATACGCAAGGCGGTTGATTCTAAAGAACAGATTCTTATTTACGGCGACAGGGATGTTGACGGAGTGACTGCCGTTAACATTATTGTAAGCACAATACGCCTTTTAGGCGGAAACGCGCAGTGGTATGTTCCCGCTGACGAGGGTTACGGAATACATAAAGACATCCTTACAAAATATGCCGCGGAAAATGTTAAGCTTTTGATTACCGTTGATTGCGGAATATCCGCCGTTGAAGAAATCTCTTACGCTAATAACCTCGGAATGGATGTTATCCTGACGGATCATCACGAACCCCCTTACGAAGGCATTCCGGATGCTTTTGCGGTTATAAACCCAAAAATAAGCAACTCTAATTACCCGTTCAAAGACATAGCCGGCTGCCTTGTCGCTTTAAAAACAGCGCAGGCTTTAATGCTGACTTTTGCGAAAGATTACAATAAAGACGTGCTTTTGTGTCTGTCACAGGATAATAACGGGGACTTTAATGGCGTAAACCTGAAACTTAAAAATGATTTAGAAACCGGAAGAGAAGAGTTTAATTCGATAACCGAAATAAAACAAATAATCAAAAGTTTTTTCAGGATATACACAAACAGCGCGCAAATAAAGGATACGCTTGTAAAAGGCGATGCGCTTCTTAAAGATAAAATAATACTTTTGCCTGCCGTGGAAGAAGATAATATTGAAAGCTTGTTTGAAAAATATAAATTGAAGAAAATCGCTGATGATGCGAAAATAAGAGATTTTTTTGATAATAACCTTGATTTATGCGCCCTTGGCACAATTGCAGACTCTATGCCGTTAACTGATGAAAACCGCGTTGTAGTAAAAGAAGGATTAAAAGTAATTGAGAAAAACCCTAATGCCAAACCGGGCCTCGGGCTTTTGATAGAAGATACTTTGACGTCACGAAACGTGCAATCTATAAACGCGCGTTCAATTTCCTGGAATGTGACTCCGGTTTTAAACTCTTCCGGCCGCATGGGTAGAGGAATGCTTTCAGCCCAGCTTCTTATGACAAAAGACGCTTTTCAGGCAAAAAATTTGTATGCGGATATAATTAAGCTTAACGAAGACAGAAGATGGCTCCAGTCTGAAAATATAGAGCAATTTAAATCTCTTCTTAAAGAACAGTGTGATTTGGGAAAAAATAAAGTCCTTATCGTTAAAGCGGCGAATCTTGAACACGGCGTTACCGGCATAGTCGCTTCGCAGATGGTAAAAGCTTACGCAAAACCCGCTTTTCTTCTTATAACTGACGGTAAAGAAGCTACCGGCGCGGCTCGTTCCGTTGAGGGTTTTGATGTTGTAGCGGCTTTGGAAAGCGTGAAAGACATTCTTATCAAATACGGCGGGCACAGTCAGGCGGCGGGTTTTACGCTGGAAGATTCAAAAATTGAGGAGTTTAGAAAGCGTATTTTGGAATACTGCGACAAAAACATGAAAGAAATTAATACAAATGACGATATCATTATAGATGCGGAACTTAGAATTTCAGATATAAACGTAGATTTTTATAAACAGATTGAAATTCTTGAACCTTTCGGCATGGGCAATTTAAGGCCTGTTTTTTTCTTAAAAAGCGTTAATGCTACGGAAGTGTCCGTTTTTGGCAATAAAGGCGAACATTTAAAGTTTAAAGTTTCGCAGAAAGGCAGCAGGCCCGTGCAGGTCGTTTTTTGGAACAATGCAGATTTGTCAGGCATGATACGTTCCGAAAGCTCATTAGATATCGCGTTTAACCTTGATATTATCGGTAGGGGTGAAAAACAGACAGCGCAGTTGAGCGTTGTGGATATAAAACCTGCTTACTAAAAAGGATACCTGATGAAAAGGTTGATGCCGTTACTCATTATCACAGTTCTCATATATTTTGCGGCTGACGTTAACGCGACAGAATATATAGTTTCAGATACTGCTGAGCTTAATACTGCCATAACCAATTCCGTTTCAGGAGACACAATTACCGTTACATCAGATATAATAATGAATACAAACCTCAACAGTATATCCGACAAGTCTATAATAATTCAAAGTAGCGATACATCTAAAAATATTTCCGGTGACGGTACTTATTCAGGCTTTAATGCTACAAACTCTTCTGTAACCTTTAGTGACATTAATCTTTCAAATTTTTACAAAAGCTCGAATGGCGGCGCTGTTTATGCGACAAATAATTCCGTCCTTACATTTTTAGGCGATTACATTGAATTTAGCAATAACCAATCTGCGACTATCGGAGGATTCATATATTCACAGGTTTCTTCTGCAATTAATATTGATGCAGGCGATATCATAAGTTTTTCAAGCAATACATCCGGCACAAACGGCGGGGCAATTTTTGCCGCAACCGCTTCAAGCTACATAATTACGGCAGCGAACGAAATAAACTTTGTAAACAATAATGCAGGGACAAACGGCGGCGCAATATATGCCGCATCTTCCCTGTATGAAATAACGGCAAATAACGGCGAAATAAATTTTGTAGCCAACGAGGCAACACTTTCCGGTACAGGATCAGGCGGTGCCATATATGCAGGAGCTTCTACGTTTACGCTTACGGCTGATATAATTAAATTTACTGATAATAAAGTGTTAAATGCTGTTTCAAACGGAGGAGGAGGCGCTATTTACTCTAATTCGGCTTCATCTCTTACATTTTCAGCCAGGCAAATAATTTTTGAAAACAATATAACAAGCGCGCCTTCAGGGACTATATTTGGCGGGGCGATATACGCTGTAAGCAATTCGGTTTTGAACTTTAACGCCGAGCAAGTAAAATTCAGCAATAATTACGCTCGGTCGCACGGCGGCGCAATAGCTGCAAATACGAATGGAGTTGAATTTTATTTTGACGTTTCTACAATAACCTTCTCATTAAATGCGGCGGGTACAAACGGCGGAGGAATATATTCGACAACCAGTTCAACTTTTAGCTTTTTAGCAGATTATATCGAGTTTATCGGTAATTCGGCTAATAACGGGGGCGGGGCTATAGGAATATATACGAATGCTGCAAATCTGAGTTTCCAGTCTTCTGTAATAATTTTTTCATCAAATACAGCCGCTTTAGGGAGCGGCGGAGGCGTATATTCGGGCGGCTCTGTGTTTGCATTTACTTCCGATTTAATAAAATTCGCAAATAATCAAACGTTAAATGCCGCTGCCAATGGCGGAGGGGGTGCGATTTATTCTGCTTCTGCCTCATCATTTACGTTTTCGTCCAAAGATATAATATTTGAAAATAATATAGCAAGTTCCTCATTTGCCAATATATACGGCGGGGCTATAGATGCGTTAAATAATTCTGTGTTTAGTTTTGACGCTTCCGAATCAATAAATTTTAACAATAATTTTGCCAAAACTTATGGCGGAGCAATAGGCACATATACAAACGGAGCCGCGTTTATCTTTAATTCTTCATCAATAACTTTTTCATCAAATACTGCTGGTTCATATGGCGGCGCTATATATGCTACAAATAATTCAACTTTTACATTTTTGAGCGATTATATTGAATTTAAAGCTAATAATGCATTAGCAACAAACGGCGGCGCGATTTATTCTGCGGCAAGCTCTAAGTTTGTAATAAATGGAAATACCGGAATTCTTTTTATTGGAAATTCAGCTGCAACCGGTGGAGGTATTAATTCCGTAACGGGTTCAACTTTTACACTTGTAAGCAGCGGATATGTTAGTTTTATCTCAAATAATGCAATGGCGGCAAATAGTTCCGGAGGAGCGATATACATTTCAAACTCTTCAATGACAGTTACTGCAGGCAGCGGCATAAATTTTACGAGCAATACTTCATCAGGCAATGGCGGCGCAATATACGCAACTTCTTCGTTTGCCGCTTTTGACAGTTCAGCAAGTATAAATTTTAACGATAATTCTGTTTTTACCGCTGTTGGCGGAGCAATATATGCGACAGTTTCAACATATACAATAACAAGCGGAGATACAATTAACTTCATTAATAATAAATCTTCTGTTGCAATCGGCGGAGCAATATATTCACAAATATCTTCCAACTTTAATATAAATGCTTTAAATGCTATTAATTTTTCAAGCAATACTGCGGGTACAAACGGGGGGGCTATATATGCCCTTTCCGCTTCTTCATATACGTTTACGGCAGGTAATGAAATAAATTTTACAGGAAATGAAGGCGGTCTCTATGCTGTTGGTAGCGGCGGAGCTATCTATTCAAGTGCTTCCACATTTACATTTACTGCAGATACAATAAGATTTGCGGATAATAAAGAGATGTATTCGGCAGGTGCGGGCGGAGGTGCAGCAATATATGCAACAAGTGCATCTTCATTTACTTTTTTGGCAAAAAATATAATATTTGAAAATAATATTGCCAGTGCTACTACCGGTAATATATATGGCGGCGCTATAGAGGCTTTAAATAAATCAGCTTTCAGCTTTGACGCCGAACAAATAACATTTGCGAAAAACTCCGTAAGGACTTACGGCGGTGCTATCGCTACATATACAAACGGAGCAAATTTTGATTTCAAAGCTGTAAATGACATAGTATTTGCTTCAAATACGGCGATTATGTCGCACGGCGGCGTTATCTTTGCAACGGTTGATTCAATATTTAATTTTGATGGTAACAATATTTATTTTAATAGTAATATAGCAGGCGGGAGCGCCGGCGCAATATATTCATCTAACTCTTCATCATATGTGATAACTGCAAATAATGAAATAGTTTTTTCAGGAAATGAAGGCGGAATATACGTGTCCGGTAACGGCGGAGCTATTTTTTCAAACGCTTCTGTGTTTATCTTATCCGCGGATTTCATAAAATTTGCGGATAATAAAACTCTTAACGCTGGAAATACCGGCGGAGGCGGAGCGATTTATGCATATAACAACTCAACATTCAGTTTTTTAGCTAGAAATATATTATTTGAAAACAATATAGCAAGCTCCACGTCAGGTAATACTTATGGTGGCGCAATAGAAGCTTTTAGCAACGCTGTTTTTAATTTTAACATTTTAGAAGAGACAGAATTTAGTAATAATTATGCGAGAATATTTGGCGGCGCCATAGGCACATACACAAACGGAGCTGAATTCACTTTTAATTCTTTTTCAATAACTTTTTCATCAAATACGGCAGGTACATCGGGCGGCGCGGTTTATGCTACAAACGGTTCAACTTTTACGTTTTTAGCGGATTATATTGAGTTTGCTGGAAATACAGCAGGCACATCGGGCGGCGCGGTTTATGCTTCTGTGGGTTCTTCGTTAACGATAACAGGTACAAAAGAAATTTCATTTACCGCTAATTCGGCAAATAACGGAGGTGCTTTTTATTCTTTAACAGGTTCATCTTTTACCCTTGCCAGCGGCGGATATGTATATTTTACTTCAAACAGCGCTGTAAACGGTTCCGGCGGAGCAGCATCTTTTACTAACTCATCTTTTACGGTTACGGCAAATGACGGTATAAGCGTTACAAACAATATTGCCAGCGGTTCCGGAGGAGGGATATATTCAAATGCTTCTTTCATGGCTTTGGACAGCTCGGGCTCAATAAACTTTAACGTTAATATGACTTCCTTCTCCGGCGGCGGAGGTGCTTTGTACACGTCTGCCTCTACTTATGTTATTACAAGCGGGGATATAATAAACTTTGATAATAACTATGCTAAAACTACAGGAGGAGCGATTTATTCACAAACCTCATCAATCTTGAATTTAAACGCCTTGAATGCTGTAAGTTTTACAAGCAATACAGCAGGCACTAACGGCGGAGCTGTATATGCAGCTACCGCTTCTTCTTATACAATCGCGGCAGATAATATAATAAGTTTTGCAGGAAACGAGGCGGGAACTTATTCTACGGGCAGCGGCGGGGCAATATATGCAAGCGCTTCTATATTTACGGTTAATTCGGATACGGTAAGTTTTACAAATAATAAAACTTTAAATGCCGCCAATATAGGCGGAGGCGGCGCGATATACGCAACGGCGGCTTCCTCATTTGCTTTTTTGGCAAATGCTATTTTGTTTGAGGATAATACAGCAAGCGCAGCGTCAGTAAACGTCTATGGCGGCGCAATATACAGCCGTGACGCCTCATTGTTAAGTTTTAATGCGGAAGAAATAAAGTTCAATAGCAATTACGCAAGCAGCCTTGGCGGAGCGGTATATGCTTCCGCAGGATCAGTTTTAGACATTGTAAGCACTGACTATATAGAATTTAGCAGCAATACGTCAGGCGCGAACGGCGGAGCGATATATGCTACTGCTTCATCTTTTGTAGTGTCTGCGGCTAATGAAGTAAGTTTTACAAATAATGAGGCGGGTTTATCGGCAGCAGGCAGCGGCGGGTTAATATATGCGACTTTGTCAACGTTTACGTTTACGGCGGATACAATAAGATTTACGGACAATCAGACGTTAAATGCCGCAAGTAACGGAGGAGGAGGGGTAATATACGCGACAAATAGCTCGTCATTTAGTTTTTTGGCAAAAAACATATTGTTTGAAAATAATATAGCAAGCGCAGCGTCAAATATTGTATACGGCGGAGCTATACAGGCTTTGAATAATTCAAATTTTAGTTTTGACGCTTCCGAATCAATAGTTTTTTACGGCAATTATGCCAGAAGCTACGGCGGAGCTATAGGCACATACACCACCGGCACAAAGTTTGATTTTTATGCATCAACCATAATTTTTAGCAACAATACTGCGGGCAGCAACGGCGGCGCCGTATACGCATCAGCCGGCACTATGACGTTTGCAGCGGATTACATAGAATTTATAGGCAATACTGCAGATGCTTCAGGCGGTGCGATATATACGGCGGCAGACTCATCAATTACGCTTACAGCTGATTATGTGGAGTTTAGCAGTAATACGTCGGGCAATATAGGCGGCGCGATATATAATTCCGCTAATTCAAAAATACAAATTTTGGATATCGATGTGCCTTTTATGTATAACACAGCTCAAAATAACGGCGGCGCCGTAAGAAATCATGGGATAATTGAATTCAGCACGGCGCACTTTATTGAAAATACGGCCAATAACGCAAACGGCGGCGCGGTATCAAACAGCGGTTTAGATACGCAGTTTACAATCAACGAAGTCTTGTTTACATCGAACAACGCGTTAAACGGAAGCGGCGGCGCTATTTCTAATTCGGGATTCATGACGCTTAACTATGCGACTTTTACTTTCAATACCGCGTCTGATCACGGCGGCGCGATAAATTTAAATTCGTCAAATTCCCTTATGTATTTTGAAGACGTATTTTTTACTTCAAACACGGCAGGCTTAAGCGGCGGAGCAGTATATGGTTTTGGAAATATAACATCGTCTAAAACTACTGTTTTTAGCAATAATACCGCGGGGGATTCCGGCGGAGCAGTATATTTAGCTTTTGGCAGTAAATTGTCATTAATGGATGCAGTGTTTTCTAATAATGTAGCAGCAAGTTCTGGTGGAGCTATATACATAGAAGGAACATCCGATAGTAGTATATCTGAAATAATATTTAATACATCCTCAATGACACTATTTACGGGCAATATGGCAAACGGTCAAAGCAACGCGATGTATATAGGAAGTTACAGCAATATAACGTTTGACAGCGGGTACGGCGGGATAGTAAACATGAACGACCGTATAATGTCTGGTACAACAAATTCGCGGGTAACGGTAAAAGGAAGCGGCGTATTCAATTTAAATGCGGATGCCTTAACGCGGGATGTAGATTATTATGTGCAAGGCGACAGCGTATTTAACTTGGCTTCCAACATAAATATGAGTACGCAAAAGTTAGAGTTAAGCGAAAACGCGGTATTTAATATGTATAACGGGACAAACGAAACGGTGAATGTAAGTAATTTTAGAATGGGGTCAAACAGCACATTAAAGATGGACTTAACGGACAATAGCCCTTCTAATGACAAGATAGTATCAAGCGGTGAAGTGTGGCTGGATGGTACGCTTGACTTATATATAGGAGTAGGTGATTACACAAGAAAAATAATATATTTAATAAATTCGCAAAACGCGCAGTTGGATAATCAGTTTTCGCAGGTAAACCTGATAAACCTTGCAGGGGGGCAGTTAATTCCGGAAGACACGAATTGGCGAATAGAGTACACGCCAACATGGTTTAAGATACTGACGTATATGCAGGTACAGACGGACTTTTTAAGTTATCCTGGGCTCAGCCACAACCAGACGGAAGTGGCAAAGGTAATGGATATGGTATCAGGAAGTTTAGACCCGACATCGGAAATGGCGGTAATATTAGATGATATATTAATGACATCGGTATCGAACCAGAAGATAGCGTTAACGGAGATGGCAGGGGGGTTTATAGGGAACGTAATGATGAGCCCGCTGATAAGCGTAAACCGTGAAAAGGTATTGGGGCGGATACTGCCAAGGGAATTTGAAGATAACGGGATAAGCGGATCGTTATGGGGGCAGGTAAGCGGGAGTTATAATAAGATAACGGCAGATGAGAACGTAGAGGCGG
>JAVBLP010000002.1:0-74153 GCA_031553505.1 Endomicrobiaceae bacterium | reverse complement strand
CACCATTCTTTCTACCGCCCTGTTAATTTTAGCGTACAAAAAAACCTGTACAAATATTAACTTGGCAAACAGAGCAAAAAAAATGAAAAGCACCGCTATCGCGACAACTTTTCTTCTGTTAATTTCTTTATTTTTTTTATTCATTTTAATCTATATAAATTATTGAATTTTCCTTCGGCTTTGAAAGATTTTTCTCTTTTGCTATCCTGTCCATTTTTTCAAGCGCAAGTATAGAGTTTATCTTAAGCCTTAAAGAATCATTTTCCGCGTTTAACCTGTCATATTCTGCCTGCAGTTCGCTCACTTTATATCCCAAGCGCGTCGCGGTAGTCTGCTGCCACAAATATAGGAAAACCGCCAAGATTATAAAAACAACCGCTAAAAATGCTCTCATTAAACTCTCTCTGCCGCTCTTATTTTCGCGCTTCGGCTGCGCGGATTCTGCCTGATTTCATCTTGCTCCGCCGTAACAACCTTCTTTGTAAGAATTTTATATATTCCTTCAGCGGCATTATCTTTAAAATTTTGCTTTACGATCCTGTCTTCCAACGAATGAAAAGTTATAATCACCGTACGCCCGCCCGAATTTAAAAGGTTTGGGGCGCCTTGAAGCAGTTGTTCAAGATTTTCAAGTTCTCCGTTAACATAAACCCTTAAAGCCTGAAAAACTTTTGTCGCAGGATTAATTTTCCCTTCCTGCCTTTTTACGGAACGTATAATATCCTGCAGCTCGCGGGCTGTATTTATCTTGCCTTTTCTTCTTCTGAAATAAATTGCCTGCGCTATCTGCCTTGAAAGGTATTCTTCGCCGTATTTATAAAAGATATCCGCCATCATTTCTTCGGGATAAGAGTTGATAATCTCTTTAGCGGTCAGCGGGTTTCTCGTGTCCATCCTCATATCCAAAGTATCGGAATTAAAAGAAAATCCTCTGTCCATATCGTCAAATTGCTTGGATGATACGCCGATATCGGCTAAAATGCCGTCAACTTTCTTTACGCCTATTGCTGAAAGAGCATTTTTAATATTTTTAAAATTATCGCGTATAAACGTTACCCTGCCGCCAAACAAAGCTTCTTTTTCCTGAAACCTGCTAAAAGCGTCTCCGTCCCAATCAAAAGCTATTATCTTAACGTCCTTAAATCTTTTAAGAATGTAAGACGTATGCCCGCCGCCGCCAAAAGTGCAGTCGACGTAAAGTCCTTTTGGATTATTAATCAAATATTCGCATGACTGGGAAGGCATAACCGAGATATGGTACATTTTTAGGAGAACCTATTTAAAAAACAACATTTTCACTGCGACTATTATCAGTAATACGCCGAAACATTTTCTTAAAATGTGTTCCGGCAGAGATGTAGCAAAATAAGAACCTATCAAACCGCCGATTACAAAACCGATTCCTATAAGCGCAGCAATACCGAGATTTACGTGGCCTTTTTTGTAATACACAAGCATAGAAACAAAACTTAACATTATTATCGCAAGCGACGTACCCTGAGCCTGATGCTGCGTCATTTTCAAAAAAAATATCATAAGCGGAATTAAAACTATCCCGCCGCCCACGCCCATAAGCCCGCTTAAAATTCCGCCTGCAAGACCGATACCTATGCAAATTCCTGTTTCCATACGTTCCTATGGTTTGATATAGACGGACTATACACCGAATTCTGTCTTTTGGAATAAATCCAAAAGCGCAATCATTTCTCTGCCGTTAAAATCGCTTTTAACGGTCAAGCGGCCATACTTCAGCCTTGCTTTCCGGTAAGGATTTAGCCGTTTCACCTTCTGCGTTACCGCAGAAGTTTATCCTTTTACAAGGATACTTTCTCCGTTTCCGGAGAAAGCGTCACTGCTCGCACCTCTGCCCTCGCGGGCGACAGGGGTTACCTGCTACCGTTTTCTGCAGCAAGCTGCAGATAAAGTTCGGACTTTCCTCTTCACAATTCCTTATAGTGAAGCGATTGCGCGTCCGTCTATGTCAATTTATTTTTTCAACAATATTCGTGAACAGTTGTCGCAAAACACCAAATCTGTGCACTTCTGAGCCTGGTTTATAAGCTGTGGCCTTAAAACCATACCGCATCCGCCGCAACTTTCGCCGTCAATCACGCATATTCCCTGGCCGTTTCTGCCTTCTCTTATGCGTTCGTACTGGTCTAATATGTTTTTGCTGACTTTCTGTTTATATTCTTCTCTTTCTTTTTCAATGCTTTGTATGCTTTCTTCATTCTTTTTTGCCGTGTTTTCTATTGTGTTGATTTCGGCTTTAATTTTTTGGTCGAAATCTTTTAATTCGTTTTCAGATGCCTTAACAACCAATGTTTCCGCGTCTATTTTATCCATAAGCGCAAGAATTTCATCTTCAATAACGCTTTTATCTGCTTTTGCTTTTTCAATTTCAAGCAGGAGCGCTTTATATGTATCATTAGATTTTACCGAGTTAAGTTCCAGTGAATGCTTGCTTATAGCCTTTTCTTTTGTATCTAAAAGAGCTTCTTTTTCCTTTTTCAACGAGTTTAAGGCAACAAAATCTTTCTTTTTTTCTTCTGTTTCAAGTTTTTTATCTTCAAGTTCTTTCTGTTTTGAAGCAATTATTTCCGGAGCGCTTTGGATTTCTTCCCTTATTTTCTCTATTTTAAGGTCATAATCTTGCAATCCGTACAACAACTCTAAATCCTGTTTTAAGTTTTCCATTAATTCCCCTGTTAGCCGGCTGAATGAAGGGCAGCGAACTATCCCGTTTTAATCCCATTATTGGTGGGTAGTACAGGGTTTGAACCTGTGACCCTTCGCGTGTGAGGCGAATGCTCTTCCGCTGAGCTAACTACCCTCAAATTTCGCATATTATAGCAAGTTTTAAAATAGTCGGTCAAATAAAAAAACCCTTGATTTCTCAAGAGTTATTTGAATTTTTTATATAATTGGGCCTGGTAGGACTTGAACCTACGACCATTCGATTATGAGTCGAGTGCTCTAACCAACTGAGCTACAGGCCCGCTGAAAAACTTAAAAGATTATACTTAAAATTGCCTTTCAAGTCAATTATCTACTTTTCATTGACGACGCGCCTTATATAATTAGCGTAATCTTCAGGTAAATTTTCGGCAAGTTTAAGCACTTCTTCCTTTGAAATATAGCCGTTTCTATATGCTATTTCCTCAAGGCAGCTTATCATAACACCCTGCCTTTCTTCCAAAGTTTTAATAAACATTGAAGAATCAAGCAGCGATTCATAAGTGCCGGCGTCAAGCCAGGAATAACCTCTTCCTAATAGTTCCACTTTAAGTTTGCCGTTTTTTAAGTAGAGTTCGTTAATATCTGTTATTTCCAGCTCGCCTCTTTTGGAAGGTTTTATCGTTTTTGCGATTTTTACAACGCTGTTATCGTAAAAATAGAGCCCCGGCACCGCCCAGTTTGACTTAGGATTTTCCGGTTTTTCTGTTATCGAGACAGGTTTATTATTTTTATCAAGTTCTACTATGCCGTAACGCTGCGGATCTTTAACATAGTACCCAAATATTGTGGCGCCTTCTTCGTTGGCGGCAGCTTTCATCAATGCGCCGGACAAACCGTGTCCGTAAAATATGTTGTCGCCTAAAATCAAAGCGGCATTATCATCTCCGATAAACTTTTCGCCTATTATAAAAGCTTCCGCAAGGCCTCTCGGGGCTTCCTGCAAAGCGTACTGAATCTTTATGCCGAGTTTGCTGCCGTCTCCGAAAAGTTTTTCAAGGCTCGGAAGCGTTTCAGCGTTTGAAATTATTAAAATATCTTTTATGCCAGCAAGCATAAGAGTAGAAAGAGGGTAGTAAACCATCGGCTTATTATATACAGGTAACAGCTGCTTGCTGACTACTTTCGTAATAGGGTAAAGCCTTGTTGCTTTGCCACCTGCAAGTACTATGCCTTTTGTTGTTTTCATGTTATCATCTCCCGGTCAAATCTTGGTGTAATTATACAAAACTTTCAAAATATTATTAATCTTCTTCCCTGTCATCATTTTCGGATTGAGATCTGTAAGGCACCAAGTGCGCCGCCCACCCGCCCAGTTTTGATTCTTCATAACTTTTTATAGGAGAAATGTTTATGTTATTGCCTATATTGCCGGTATACAAGCTTGCCGCTAAAACTGAAGGGAGGTAAATTGAAGCAGCAACGCCTAATACTAAATTTTTAGAAAAAAACTCACCTATTTTTGTCATCATAGCGGTAAATATTATACCCTCTGTCATATAATTAATGAATTTAGGAGGAAACCCTGTAAACTCGCTTTCTGTTTTTGGAAACATAGTTCCTTTAGTATTATATATAGCCGCCGCTGAAAAAGCTTTTTTCATACTATTAAAAGGTGAATCAAGTTTTAACCATTTTTTTAGCAGAGGAGAATCATTTTCATTTGTGATTTTAATCAAATCAACTTTTATTTTTTGTTTGTGGAAGTTTCTATCAGTGATATACCACGAATAATCTGATTGTGATGATACCACTTCCGTTACGGAATCAATACCTGAAATTAAACTTTTTGCTTCTTCAACTGCCGATTTACTGTATATCGGAGCGATACTTTCAATAATTTTTAACATTGACTCCATAGGAAAAGGATTAAACACAATATGCGGCAGCGCGCTGCTTTTGAAATTTATTGTCTTTAAATAGGTAATCCCTTTTCTATTTCTTTTAAGCCCAAAATGCTTTTCGGCGTCTTCTATGGAAAAAGTTATTTCATCTAACAGTCCGGACACCGCATAACCTTTCAGCATCACTTCTGCTCGTAATAATGTACTGTATGTCATATGAGACAACATGGCATTTTCCTGTGCATCCTGTAAAATCTTTACCGTTTCCGCAAGTTTTTTAACGTCGTTATCTTTAGGTTTTACCCCGGAAGCAAACCTGTCAACATCTCCAAACACAACGGAAGCTACGGCATCCGTCCGGTATGATGGAAACTGTATAATATCTGGTTGCGTTCCCATTGCAAGCAAAGTGCCTATCCAGTAATTGCATCCTGCGACAAAGTTCATTACGCGGGCTTTATGGGTTGCTATAGAAAGGGCGGTATTATCGGCAAGGTTCTGCATAATCATTCTGTCTCTTATCAGCTTTGCAATGTTTAGCATCATTGCCCAACTGATGAACAGAATCATCGAAAATACTAAAAAATAGTATAGCGTTTGCCCTTTGCTCTTTTTCAAATTATTCCTCATCAAACTTTTTCGCTCCGGGATACGCTTTATAGTAGTACAAAACATCCGGAGAGCCGACAAAACGGTTTCTTGCTGACTGAAATCTCTTGTTTCCGCCAAGAGGGTCTTTTTTATAGTTAAACCATGCCACTAAAGATCTGAACATGACCCTTGTATAGTAATATATTTTAACAGTACTCTTCGTCATGCTGTGCCCTAAATAGTCAGATCTTTTATTTGCTGCATTTTGAGGCACCCAAAGGGTTAAAAAATTTTTGCTGCCGCCTCCGCTTTCGTCAAGCACTTCGTCTTCATCCTGTGCGCTGCCGGATCTTCTCGTGAAAAACTGTTCAACAGTTGCCTTGTCAGAAGGCATTATGTTCGCAAAACTTTCGGGAGTAAAAGAATAATAGCGCAGGTAGTTCAAAGCTTTTTCTTCCGCCACTGTTTTTCTTTTATATCTTGGCGTTACCGCCGCTGAACGCGCGGCTACAAAAGCGGCCTCATTCGCAGTCATATCATCCACAACTATTATGCATATCTGCACAAAGCAAAGCATTATTACGGTCGTAAAAAAAACTACAAAGAGCGCTTCGAGCATCGCCTGTCCGGATTTGTTATTCATTTAACATAATCCTTATCGCGGCTTCTTGCGTTTACCGCCTTTAATTCAGTCGGCATAATAACAACTGAAGAAACATTTTCAGCTTCCTGATACCTGTTCTTCCAGACGGTTTTATACAAAGCAAAAGCCCCGCCGGAAGCTATAATAAGCACCAGAAATACAAGAATAAACTCAACAAAGGTTTGGCCTTTATCTGATTTCATCTTATTCTTCAATTAATTTTGTGGTTACAAAAATTAGAACATTGGTCTTTGTATCGTAATTTTTTGTTACGCTGAACAAAGCGCCTAGTATCGGTATATCGCAAAGTACCGGGACGCCTTCAACAGTCTTCCCTTTTGTGGTTTCAATAAGGCCGGCTAAAACCATCGTTTCGCCGTTTTTTATCTGCAAATGCGATGACGCCTGCCTTTTTGCAACCGCGGGATATCCAGCTACAGGCGCATTATAATCAAGGCGCGAAAGTTCAGTTTCAAGCATAATGTCGATTTTTTTGTCTTTGGTAACAGTCGGTGTGATTTTCATGATGATTCCGTATTCTTTCCAGTCAATAGTGGATGTGCCTATCGCCGTTGCGACGACAGGAAATTCCCCTCCCACCATAAATTTGGCGGTGGTGCCGGACTTTGTGACAAGTTTAGGTTTTGACAGTACTTTCGCGGCGCCGTGCGCTTCCAATGCTTTAATGGTTGCGGAATAAGCCGTAACTCTTTCCCACGCGCCGGATTCGATTATTGAAGGTATGGTTGTTTCTATTGCGGTAACTTCGTCAGGCCATTTAATGCCTAGTTCTATAGATTTGTTTTCATTGATTTCAGTAATCTCAACTGAAATTTCTACCATTTGTTCGGAGTATGCCCAAGATGCAAAAAATAAAAAAGGGATAAGTATAAGTTTTTTCATTTTGCTCTCTTATAGAATGGTTTGGGAACTTCTTTTATCTTCCTCCTGTTATTATGTATTTCAGCTTCTAAATTTTCAGTGTCTGCAGTGACATCTACCAATGCCATGCCTATCGCTTTTTTTAAGGTCGGAGAGAATGAACCGCTTGTGACATAGCCAGCATTTTTTTCTCCGGAATATATAATATTGCCGTTTCTGGCAATGCCCGACAAACATTCAAAAGCAATTATTTTTCTTGCCGGCTTATCTTTAAAAGGAAGCAGCGCGGCTTTGCCTATAAAATCGTTTTCCCATTTAATGGTTTTTTGAAATCCCGCGTCTATCGGATTTATATCTTCCGATATTTCATGCCCGTGCAAAGGCATACAGGCTTCAAGTCTTAGAGTGTCCCGGCAGCCGAGCCCGCACGGTTTGACGGAAAGGCCAATCAATTTATTTAAAACTGCCGGCGCTTGTTCTTTTGAAATAAAAACTTCAAAACCGTCTTCACCCGTATAACCTGTTCTGGCAATGCGGCAAAAGCCAGCCGGAATATCTTTAAGCTTCAACTCCGATACGGTAAAGTACTTCATATCTTTTATATCGGTTTCAGAAAAGCTTTGCATAATTTCAGCGGCTTTGGGGCCCTGTACCGCCAAAAGGCATATATCAGGGCTTATATTTATTATTTCCACATCTCCTGACTTATGCTGATTAAGCCATTCCCAGTCTTTGTCAAGGTTTCCGGCATTAACGACCATCATATATTCGTTACCGAGATTGTAAATTATAATATCGTCTTTTATTCCGCCATTTTCATTTAAAATCATCGAATATCTTGCTTTTTTATCCGGAAGGGCGGACATATTGCCAAGAGTAACTTTATTTAAAAAACTCTCAGCGTCTTTGCCTTTAATTATAAATGTGCCCATATGTGACGTATCGAAAACGCCCGCGTTTAAACGCACGGCATTATGCTCATCTATAATAGATGTATACTGTACAGGCATTTCCCATCCGCCAAACTCGGTAAATCTAGCGCCAAGCTTTACGTGTTCGTCATACAAATACGTCTTTTTCATTTCTGTTTCCTTTTTGGTATTTCCGTACATTTTCCCAACGCGTCTTCATAAGCGTTAAGAAGTGATTCCGTAATTGAAGGGTGAAACATACTTTCCCTTGCAATATGGGTTATACCGCTTTTCAGTATGGCTGCAGCCGTATTTATCATTTCATCTGAATGCGTGCCTACAATCCAAAAAGCCAAAGGCTTTTTTGTTTCATTGTCAACAGCGCATTTAACAAAACCGCTTCTTTCATTTTCAAGAAAAGCCCTGCCGCTTGCGGTAAAGGGGAATTTGCCTACAATAACATTTTCAAACTCCGCAAAATCCGGATGTTTTACGGATGCTGACGGAGGATTAGCAAAAACGGCAACAGGGACAAACGCATTTAAAGCTTTTGCTTTGCTTCCTGCTACCGCGTTTTCCGCGGCAATTACGCCTTCATTTTGCGCGGTATAAGCCAAAAGGGATTTACCTGTTATATCTCCAACCGCATAAATGTTTTTTATGTTAGTTTCACAAAATTCATTTGTTTTAATAAAACCTTTTTTATCCGTTTCAATACCTGCATTTTCGGTTTTTAAAACGCTGTCCGGCACTCTTCCGGCAACTACTAACACTTTTTCGAATTTATCCGCGATTTCAAGCGCCGCCGCACACGATGTCAAAACTTCGACTCCCTGCCTTTGCAGATTTTTTGTTATTTCTGCGGAAATTTCCGCATCTTCGCTTGGAAGGAGCTGCTTTTCATATTCAGCTATAGTCACCTGGCTGCCAAAGCCCGCAAAAATAGTTGCCATCTCTATCCCTATTGCGCCGCCTCCGATAATCAGCATAGTTTTAGGCATTTCTTTGATATTTAAAGCTTCTGTGGAGCTGATTATTTTATCCCCGTCAAAACCAAAGTTTTTAAGCGCCGCCGGTTTTGTGCCTGAAGCTATTATGATTTTAGAAGCAGAAACTTCCATATAAGAGGCTATTTCAATTAAACCGGCAGATTTAAACGATGCAGCGCCTTTAATCACATCTATGTTGCCATAGGAGGCAAGTATCATATCCATGCCTTTGCGTATATTGCCAATAGTTTTGTCTTTTTTAGCAACTATATCCGCAAAAGAAAAAGGCTCTAAGGTCGCCTTAAAGCCGTAATCGTAAGATTTTTCTATTTTTTGTTTGGTTTTTAATGCCTGCCACAAAAACTTAGTCGGCATGCAGCCGCAGTTTAGGCATGTTCCTCCCGTATCGCCTTTTTCAATAAGGCAAACTGTGGCGCCAAGCTGAGCCGCCCTTACCGCGGCGGAAAAACCGCCTGGGCCGGAACCAATAACAGCTATATCATATTGTTTTTTTTGCATAAAAACACCATAAAATTATTATTTGTTAACAATAATTAAATTGTTAGTTTATATTTTACTAAAAAATATTGCATTTTAAAACAGGATGACTTTTAGATTTTATTAAAAATTTTAAGGATTTCGTTAACAGCTTCTTCCGGCTTTAGGAGTTTTATCCCATCTTTGCCGTCTCTTCTTGCCTTAAACTCAACATTTCCGTTGGCAAGGTTTTTTTCGCCTATGGTAATCCTGTATGGTATGCCTATTAAATCGGCGTCCTTAAACTTTATACCCGCTCTTTCGTCTCTGTCATCTATTAAGACATCAAGCCCTTTTGCGGTTAAATTTTTATAAATATGCTCCGTAACTTCCTTCGTTTTTACGTCCGCAAAATTAACGGGAACCATAATAACTTCAAAAGGAGCTATATTATCTGGCCAGATAATGCCGTTTTCATCGTGGGACTGCTCTATAGTCGCGGCAAGTATTCTTGTAACGCCGATTCCGTAGCAGCCCATAACCATAAAGTTTTCCTTACCGTTTGTATCAAGGAAAGTAGCGTTCATGGATTTTGAGTACTTTGTGCCGAGTTTAAACGTATGTCCGATTTCTATGCCCCTCGCAAAATCAATTTTGCCTTTTTTGCACCGCGGACATGTGTCACCTTTCAGTATCTTTCTTAAATCGGCAACCGCGTCATAATCAAAATCGCGTTTTATATTTACGTTTTTCAAGTGATAGTCTTTCTTATTTGCTCCGGTAACCGCGTTTACAATATTAATAACCGACAAATCCGCACTAACTTTTATCTTTTTCTTCATTTTTACCGGGCCGGCAAAACCGAGCGGCGCGCCGCTGACGTCGTGTATAGTTTTTTCATCTGCAAGGCCAAGTTCCACCGCGCCTAAAAACGACTGTAGCTTAATATCGTTTACTTCAAAATCGCCCCTTATCAACACGGCAACAGGTTCGCCGTCTGCCGCGTATATCATAGTTTTAATGAATTTTTTGGGGTCAGCTTTTAAAAAATCAGCCACTTCATCGACAGAACCGATATCAGGCGTTAAAACCTCTTCCGCTGGAAGCTGTTCTTCATTTGAAGTTTCGCAGGTAAGGCATTCAGCTTTTTCCGTGTTTGCGCCGTATCCGCATTCGCACCAGGCTATCTCTTCTTCGCCGGTGTCCGCCAAAACCATAAATTCATGAGAAAATGAACCGCCTATAGCTCCGGAGGCAGCTTCAACCGCGCGGAACTTAAAACCGCATTTTGTGCATATATTTGTATACGCCGCATACATAGTTTTATAATAATTTTCCAGATCCGCGTCATCCGTATGGAATGAATATCCGTCTTTCATTAAAAATTCGCGGGCGCGCATAATGCCGAAGCGCGGGCGAATTTCATCTCTGAACTTTGTACCGAACTGGTACAGCATCAGAGGAAGCTGCTTATATGATTTAATTTCTTTTCTGGCTAAATCCGTGACGCCTTCTTCGGCAGTCGGAGCAAGACAGAATTCCGAATCTTTTCTGTCCTTAAGCCTGAAAAGCTCTTTTCCGTAAACATTCCATCTGCCGGTTTCAAGCCATAAATCTTTTGAAAACATCAAAGGGAGCGTAATTTCCTGCCCGTTAGCGGCATTCATTTCCCGACGGATAATATTTTCAACTTTTCTTAATGACCTGAGACCCAAGGGTAAAAATTCATAAAATCCTGACGCTAACTTTCTTATCATTCCGGACCTTATCATAAGTTTTGCCGAAACTATATCCGCGTCCGAAGGAGCTTCTTTAAGCGTAGGTATAAGCATTTTTGAAAAATACATTTTATTTCTCCGATATGTGTTTTGCTATTGATAACGCTGTTACTCTAATCAGGCGCCGCAGATCCACAATTAAAACGCTCGGGGCTGACAACAAGTTCCTCGTTTACTTCAACTCACAACTCTTCACTCTGCCGTTACAACTGCCTTGTAATTTTTAAAATTTTGAATTTCATATTACCCGCGGGAAGCTCCACGTCGCAGGTATCGCCTTCTTTATGCCCGAGCAATCCCTGTATAAGCGGAGACTGCACGGAAATTTTATTTTCTGACGGATCCGCTTCTTCAAGATCAACTATCGTGTACTCATACTCATCGCCGTCTTCATCCTGTATAGTCACGGTAACTCCGATAAAAACTTTATCGGAATCTATGTTTAAATCTTCAATTATTTTAGCGCTTGATATTTTCGCGTCAATTTCCGCTATGCGCCTCATCAAATTGGTAAGCGTCTCTTTTGCGGCGTGGTATTCGGCATTTTCTTTTAAATCGCCGTGTTCCCTTGCCCTTGCAATCTCTTCCTGAATCTGCGGTTTTCTTTTCTGCAAGGCTTCAAGTTCTTGTATAAGTTTTTCCCTTCCGTTTCTTGTTAAATAAATTCCTGCCATTTTATTGCTCCTGCGAATCTTTTATCATGGAAATAAGTTTTTTGACCCATTGTTCCGGTTTAACTTTTCCTATTATTTTACCGTTTTTAAAAAGTATTCCTGTATCTTTTCCGCCTGCTATCCCGAAATCCGCGTCTTGCGCTTCTCCCGGACCGTTTACAACGCAGCCCATCAGCGCAACTTTAACGGGTTTGGATAGTTTTTTAAGTTTTGATGTTGCTTTTTCCATATCAGACACTATTTTTATCAAATCAACCGCGCATCTTGAGCATGTCGGGCATGAAACAATTTCTATGCCGAAATTCCTCAACTCCATCGACTGTAAAAGCGAATACGCCGTTTTTACTTCTTCTGCAGGATCTGCCGTAAGGGATACCCTTATTGTATCTCCCAAGCCGTCATAAAGCATTATCCCGAGGCCCGCGGAAGATTTTATCGTACCGCTGAAAAGAGAGCCCGCCTCCGTTATCCCTAAATGCAAAGGATAATTTCTTTTTGACGCAAAAACTTTATATGCTTCAACCGTAGTCGCGATGTTGGAAGCTTTTAATGAAACAACTATATCGTAGAATTTATGGGCTTCAAGGATTTTTACGTGTTCCATTGCGGCTTTAGCAAGCTCTTTTGCCCTTAAAACACTATCATTAAATTTGTGAACGGATTTTAAAGAACCGGCATTTACGCCTATCCTTATAGGTATATGAGCGGCTTTTGCTTCTTTAACAAGCGCTTCTACTCTGTCTTTTGAACCTATATTGCCCGGGTTGATTCTTAATTTATCGATACCCTGTTTTATTGCTTCTAACGCTATTCTGTAATCAAAGTGAATGTCTGCAACAAGCGGGATATTTATATTTTTCTTTATTTTTCTGACGTTTTTGGCGGATTCCATATCAGGAAGAGAAAGCCTTACAATTTCACAGCCGGCATCTTCCAAAAGCTTTATTTGTTTTACGGTCGCTTTCCAGTCTCTTGAATCAGTATTTGTCATAGACTGGACAGCAACAGGGGAACCGCCCCCTATCGCTATACCGCCTATGTTAACTTTTCTGGTTTCATTTCTTTTATAAAATTTCATAGCTTACCTGTAGAAAACAAGGTTTTACTTAGTGAAAAATTTCCCTACGCCTAACCGCAGCAGATCGCTATAGGTGGCAAAAATAAATATGAGAAGAATAAGGAATATGCCTACTGTGTTATACGCCTGTACGACTTTCGGGCTGATTTTTTTTCTTGTAATGCCTTCAATAACAAATAAAACGATCATACCGCCGTCAACAAGCGGAATAGGAAAAAGGTTAAACATTCCCAAAGCAACAGAAATTACCGCAAGAAGCTTTAAATAATCTTCCGCTCCGGACTTTGTGGCATTTGCCATAACCTGCATAACGCCTATAGGCCCGGCAACATCCGGCTTTTCCCATGAAATAAGCTTATCCAAAAGATACGCTACGGTCATAACTGTCTGCACGACAGCCGCTTCCGCGCCAAGCGCAAAAGATTCAAAGAAACCAGCATCGGCTTTAACAATAGCAGGCGAAATGCCTATCGCGCCCATACCCGTAACCGGATTTTTTGCGACAGCCATATTTAAATCAAAAGTATAAGAACCTCTTTCGATGATAAAAGCCGTTTCTTTTTCGGCTTTATCTTTAAGATTATCGGAAAGTTCGTTCCAGGTTTTTATTTGCACGCCGTCAATAGATACTATTTTATCGCCTTTCAAAAGGCCTGCTGCCGCCGCAGGATAATCCGCAACCGTAGAGCCGACCTCCGAAAAAGTGGAAACTTTTGAAACTCCCCAGATGTTAAAAATTACTGCAAAAATAATTACCGCTAGAATATAATTTGAAAAAGGACCTGAAAAAGCTATCCATATTTTTTTAAACCAGGGAAGAGACAAGTATTCTCCCTGCGCGCCTGTCGCTTTTTCCGGCTCATCGCCTGCCATAGCGACAAAACCGCCGAAAGGTATCGCTTTTATACAGTATTTTGTGCCGTTATGGTTATATTTGAGTAAATCCGGCCCAAAACCGAAAGCAAAAGTCAAAACTTTAACTTTGCACATTTTAGCCGCAAGAAAATGCCCGAGTTCATGAATGAAGATTAAAAGGCCCAATCCTACAGCTATTCCGAGTATTTGAAGAATGATAGTCATTTATTTTCCTTTGCTTATTATTTTTTTAACGTACATTCTTGCCCACGCGTCAGCTTCAACTATATCGTCTATGCTTGGATTTCTTGTTACTTTATGCGCTTTCATCGATTTGCATACGACTTCTGCTATATCTGTAAACTTTATATTCTTATTTAGGAAAGCCGCCACGGCGGTTTCATTAGCTGCGTTCATGACCGCCGGCATTGTATATCCTTTTTTTGCAGCCTCATACGCAAGCTTTAAACAAGGAAACTTACCGAAGTTAGGTTTTAAAAAGTCCAATTTGCCCGCTTTTGTTAAATCTAAAGGAGTAATGTTTGATTTTGTCCTCTCAGGATAAGTTAAAGCGTACTGTATCGGCAATTTCATATCCGGATTAGAAAGCTGCGCTATTACAGAGCCGTCAACATATTCTACCATTGAATGCACTATAGACTGAGGATGTATCACAATTTCTATTTTTTCTATCGGAATACCAAAAAGGACTGACGCTTCTATCGCTTCAAGGCCCTTATTCATCAGAGTAGCGCTGTCAATCGTAATTTTTCTTCCCATTTTCCACGTAGGATGATCCAAAGCCTGCTCAACGGTAATTTTTGAAAAATCTTTATTATATTTATAAAAAGGCCCGCCGGACGCGGTAAGAATTATTTTTTTTATCTGTGATTTTTTTTCGCCCGCGAGGCATTGGAAAATCGCGGAATGTTCGCTGTCAACAGGCAAAACCGAAACTTTCTTTTTCGCGGCAAGTTTCATTATCTCTTTGCCAGCCATGACAAGCGCTTCTTTATTGGCTATGGCTACATTTTTTTTATTTTCTACGGCTTTTATAACGGGTTTAAGCGCTGCGGCTCCGACAATTGCCGCGATAATCATATCAATGCCCGGCATTGTTACAAGCTTTTTAAGGCCGCTGTGCCCGCTGTAAACTGCAGTATTTAATTTATTAGCTGCACACCATTTTTTTAGATTTTCGGCGTCAGACGGATCATTTACGGATACCGCCTTGGGTTTAAACTTCTTAATCTGCTTTTTAAGCAGGTTTATATTCGTATTTACCGACAAAGCCTCAACGGAAATAGTTTTTTTCATTTTAGAAACTATATCCAAAGTCTGCGTACCTATTGAACCTGATGAACCTAAAAGTACTATTTTTTTCATTTTTTAGTGTTTATTTAAAAATTTGGAGTATATAATACATCGCCGGAGCCGCAAATATATAAGAATCGAACCTGTCAAAAACTCCGCCATGTCCGGGAATTATTTTTCCGGAGTCTTTAATATTTCCGTCTCTTTTAACAAGAGATTCGGCAAGGTCTGAAAACTGCCCTATAACCGCAACCGCAAAACCAAGAATCGCCGCCTGAGGTATCGTGAGAATTCCCTCCATAAATATACATCTGCAGGCTACTGCCGCGATTATTCCGAAAATTATGCCCGCAACCGCGCCTTCAATAGTTTTTTTAGGGCTTACGTTCGGCGCAAGCTTATGTTTGCCGAATTTTTTACCGAAAGCGTATGCTGCGGTATCCAAAGTCCAGACAACTATAAACAAGAAAAACATAAGCAGCATTCCGCCGTCCAACTGGCGTATATAAACCATATGCATTAACGCAAGTGGTATAAAAAAAGCGCTGAAAAATGAAACTGAAATTCTTCCGACGCAAAGGTCAGGATTTTTCCCGAAAACTTCAAAAGTAAATAAGACAAACAGCATTTCAACAGCGGATATGGCGTATTTATCGCCCAATGAAAAATCTTTGCAAAAATATAAAAAGAGAAGAAAAACTGAAACCATAATCAAAGATACGGCGGTGTGGGGTTTATATTTCTTAGATATGGTAAGGCATTCATGCACGCAAAAAAATATCACTACAAACATCATCGCAAAAAACGCAAGCCCGCCTAAATAGATGCAAATAAAAATCAAAGGTATTCCGACAATAGCTGTTAAAATTCTGGTCAACAACATAATAAATTCTCCCCGCAGTCTCCGCCCTAAATACCGCCGAAACGCCTTTCTCTCTTTTGATAATCCGTTACAGCATCTTCTAAATCTTTTTTGCTGAAATCAGGCCAAAGTTTTTCAGTTACATATATTTCGGAATATGCTATCTGCCATAATAAAAAATTTGATATTCTCATTTCTCCCGAAGTCCTTATAAGCAAATCGGGGTCCGGCTGCCCTGCAGTATATAAATATTCTGAAATATCTTCTTCAGTAGGGTTTTTTATGCCTTTTTCCGCTATTTTTCCAAAAGCGCGGATAATTTCCTGCCTGGAACCGTAATTTAAAGCTATATTAAGCTCAAGCCCTTTATTTTCCGCTGTAAGCCCGCGGACTTTTTCAATCTCTTTTTGGATATTATCAGGAAACTTTGATATATCTCCAAGTATCCTTAGTTTTACTCCGTTTGCGTGAAGCTCTTTAAGCTCTTTTTTCAAAAATTGTAAAAGCAGTGAGAACAAGGCTTTTATTTCTGTTTGCGGCCTTTTCCAGTTTTCGGTGGAAAATGCATACAGGGTCAAAACCTTTATGCCAAGGCTGTCTGCAGCCTTAACAACACTTTTAACGGTTTTGACCCCCTGCTTATGACCGAATACCCTGGGTAAAGATTTTTTTTTAGCCCATCTGCCGTTGCCGTCCATTATAATCGCAATGTGGCGTGGCAGCTTTGAGAGTTCTATTTCATTCAAACAAAATCCTTTTTATGCTTTAGCAATAGCTGTTACAGGGCAAGTGCCTTCGCAAGCGCCGCAGTCTATGCATTTTTCTGCATCTATGACATACTTATCGTCTTTAGGAGAAATAGCTGAAACAGGGCATGAACCTTCACATGCTCCACAGCCTACACAAGTACCAGCATCAATTTTATAAGCCATTTTACATCCTCCGCGTTTATATTTGCATAATCTCTTTTTCTTTGAGAGCTATGCATTCGTCTATTTTTTTTATGTATTCGTCAGTTACTTTCTGCGCTTCATTTTCCGATTTCTTTCTTTCATCTTCAGTTATAGCCTTATCTTTTTCTGCCTTTTTTATGCCGTCAACCAAAACTCTTCTTTCATTTCTTATCGCGACCCTGTAATCTTCAGCCATTTTGTTTATGGATTTCGCAATTTCTTTTCTTCTTTCTTCCGTAAGCGGCGGCACTGAAATACGTACGACTTTGCCGTCATTTATGGGAGTCATTCCGATATCCGCTTTCATAATCGCTTTTTCTATAGCACCAAGCTGCGAAGCGTCCCAAGGCCTGATTTCGATAGTTTTTGCGTCAGGAACGCTGATTCCCGCAATCTGGTTTATAGGCATAAGTGAGCCGTAGCTTTCAACTTTGATGCCTTCAATGACTGCGGCGTTTGCCCTGCCTGTCCTTATAGCCGCAAGTTCATTCTTTAATTTTTCGATGGTTTTTTTCATTGCTTCTTCAGAAGCATTAAAAAGAGACTGTAGCTGCATTTATCCCTCCGGTTATGATACTGTAGTGCCTATTTTTTCGCCGTTTAGAATTTTTCTCAAGTTTCCGTCTTTGTAAAAATCGAATACAGCAATCGATATGCCGGACTGCATGCATAAAGAAAAAGCTTCCGAATCCATAATTTTAAGGCGCTTTTCAATCGCGTCGCTAAAAGTTAAAGAATCAAATTTTACGGCATTTTTATCTTTTTTAGGGTCAGAACTGTAAATACCGTCAACCTGAGTAGCTTTTAAAAGAATATCCGCTTTTATTTCAGCTGCCCTTAAAGCTGCCGTGGTATCAGTCGTAAAGAACGGATTTCCCGTTCCGCCGGCAAAAATCACGATATATCCTTTCTCAAGGCATTCTATGGATTCTTCCCTGTTGAAATCTTCAACAAAACCGCTTACGCCTTTTGCTGAAAAAACTTTTGACTTTAATCCGGCTTTATTTAAAGAGTCATTTAATGCCAATGCGTTCATTACCGTGGCGGTCATGCCCATTTTATCCGCAGTAACCCTTTCAATGGCTTTATTTGCGCCTCTCCATATATTGCCCGCACCTATAACTACGGCAAGCTGGACAACATTTGAAGCTGAAGCGGCTTTTATCTCTTCTACCGTTCTGCTTAAACTTTCCGCGCTTATCGATGATTTGCCATCAGATAACGATTCGCCAGAAAGCTTTAAAAGCACTCTTTTTGAAAGCATTATTATTCTTCCCCGAGTTTAAATCTTGCAAATCTCTTGATAACCATGTTTTCGCCGGTTTTAGCTATCGCATTTGTTACCAAATCTTTGATTGTTTCTTTGCCTGTCGTGTCTCTCATATAAATCTGGTCATAGAGGCATACCTGACTATAGAATTTTTCGATTTTCCCTTCTATAATCTTATCCCATACTTTTTCCGGTTTTCCTTCTTCTTTAAGCTGGGCTTTATAAATTTCTTTTTCGGCTTCAAGAATGCTTGAAGGAACCTGCTCGCGCGTTACGTAAGTAGGCGCGACTGCGGCTATCTGCATAGCAATTTCTTTAACCAAACTCTGGAAATCTTCCGTTTTAGCGACAAAGTCTGTTTCGCAGTTAAGTTCCACAAGAACGCCAAGCGTTCCGTTTCCGTGTATATAAGAATACACAAGGCCTTGCTTCGCGCTTCTTCCGGCTCTTTTTACGGCCGTTGCCATGCCTTTTTCCCTGAGCCACTGGCAAGCTTTATCTATATCGTTATTGGTTTCTTTAAGCGCGTTTCTGCAGTCCATTATTCCCGCGCTGGTCATTTCTCTAAGTTTTGTAATAAGTTCAGTTGACATTTGCATCTCCTTCTGCGCTGCTTGCAGCTTTTTCTGTTTTTACTTCAGATGATTCTTCGTTATCATCATCTTCTTTTTTCTCTACTACGCCTTTTCCTTCCAAAACCGCGTCTGCAACTATTGAACAGAAAAGTTTCACGGCTCTTATTGCGTCGTCATTGCCCGGTATCGGATGGTCTACCAAGTCCGGGTCGCAGTTTGTATCACATATCGCTACGATTGGAATGCCGAGTTTTCTTGCTTCCGAAACTGCGGTAGATTCTTCGTGCGGGTCTACTATGAACATAAGCCCTGGAAGTTTTGACATATTTTTCAGGCCTTCCAAAGATTTTTCAAGCCTTGTGTTTTCTTTTTCAATTTGGGACTGCTCTTTTTTGGAAAGAAGCTTAAAGACGCCTTCTTCTTTCATCTTTTCGATTTCTCTGTATCTGCCGATGGATTTTTTAAGCGTTTCAAAGTTTGTGAGTGTTCCGCCGAGCCATCTTTCGGAAACAAAGTAAGCGCCGCAGCGTAATGCTTCTTCCTTAACCGGCTGCTGAGCCTGTTTTTTTGTTCCTACAAATATTACTTCTCTCCCTTCGGAGACGTAATCTCTCACAACTTTGTAGTTTTTCTTCAGTTCTTTTAGGGTTTTTTGAAGGTCGATAATGTGGATTTTGTTTCTTACCCCGAAAATGTACTTCGCCATTTTAGGGTTCCATCTTCTGGTTTGATGTCCGAAATGAACACCGGCTTCCAGCAAAGCTTTCATCGTAATGTTAGCCATACTACTCTCCTTTGGTTTTTTACCCTTCTTTGAGGGTTCCGCATTAGGCTTTTTGCCTGCGGCTTCCGCGGCTTTCAGTCTCCAAACCCCTTTAAACTTTGTTTTCAGGGACCTTTGGCAAATCCGTCCGCGTGCTTATTTAAAACGCTCTGCGTTTAAAATACTGAAAGATTTTATCAAAAAAAACTTTAAAATTCAACTATTTTACGGCTTTTCAGCCTTTTATCCTTTTTATGTCCGCGCCAAGCTTTTTCAGCTTCTTTTCAAGCATATCATAGCCGCGGTCCAAATGGTAAATCCTTGAAACGGCGCTTTTTCCTTCAGCGGCAAGACCAGCAAGCACAAGAGCGGCGCCCGCGCGCAAATCCGAGACCATTACCGGCGCTCCAGAAAGCTTTTCAACGCCTTTAATATTTACAAATTTGCCGTCAACCGATAAATCTGCCCCAAACCTCTGGAGTTCGGCAACGTGCAAAAACCTGTTTTCAAAAACATTTTCTTTAACGCAGGATTTGCCTTTCAAAAGGCACATAAGCGCCATCCACTGCGCCTGCGCGTCCGTAGGAAATCCGGGATAAACTTCTGTGCTTATATCGTGCGGTTTTAAGTTTTTGACCCATTTTGCGCTTATGGAATCGTCCGTTTCTTTTATTTGCAGCCCGATTTTTTTAAGTTTATCGGTTACCGCTTTTATATGGGCAGGCACAACATCTTTTAAAATAACTTCGCCTTTCGTAATTGCGGCAGCTATTAAATATGTAGCAGCCTCTATCCTGTCAGGAATAACTTTATGATTAAATCCATTTAATTTCGTAACGCCTTCAATAATAATTGTATCCGTTCCCGCACCGGAAACTTTAGCGCCCATCTTATTCAAAACTTCAGCCAAATCTTCTATTTCAGGCTCTCTTGCCGCATTAATTATCCTCGTTTTACCTTTAGCAAGAACGCTTGCAAGCATTAAATTTTCTGTTGCGCCTACGCTTGGAAAACGAAACTCAATATCAGCGCCTTTCAAACCGCCCTTGCAGGAAGTTTTTACGTATCCGCCTTCAACTTCTATGTTAACCCCAAGTTTTTTAAAAGCGTCTAAATGTATATCTATCGGCCTTGCGCCTATAGCGCATCCCCCCGGAAGAGAAACGTCGACTTTGCCAAGCCTTGCAAGCAAAGGCCCCATGATCAAAACGCTCGCGCGCATTTTTCTTACCAAATCATAAGGAGCGATATGCTTATATTTATTTGATTTATACGCTGTTACCGTATTTCCTTTTTTAACGGTCTTTTTACCTATAAAATTCAAAAATTCAACCGTTGTTTTTATATCCGCAAGAGAAGGAATATTTGTTACCGTGACAGGCTCATCCGTAAGCAGAGCGGCAAAAAGAATCGGCAATGCCGAATTTTTAGCCCCGGAAACCTTAACCGTTCCTTTAAGTTTTTTTCCGCCCTTAATAATAATTTTATCCATTTTAAGATCCTTTTATATCAGCCTTTAAAACTCTGGGTAAATTTGAATAATCATTAAAAATATCTATATTTTTGAAATCGTTATCTTGAAATATCTGCTTAATTTCAACAGATTTATTGGCATTCAGCTCCAAAAACAGTATCCCGCTGTCATTTAAATACTTTTTTGCTTCAAGTGCAATCTTCTTGTAAAAAAATAAACCGTTTTCTTCCGTTGCAAGCGCTATTTTCGGCTCATACATAAGCTCCGGCTCAAGGTCTGCATACTCATCATTGGAAACATAAGGCGGATTGGAGACAATTATATCAAATTGTCTGTCTCCCAAAGCCTCAAAAATATCACTGCGGATAAACTCTATGTTGAGAGCATTATTGGCAACGGCATTTTTTTTGGCTATATCAAGCGCCTTCCGGCTTATGTCTGAAGCCGTAACGTAAAAGCTGCCGAGTTTTGACAGGGAAACCGCTATACACCCTGAACCTGTACATAAATCTAATATTTTGGCTTTTCTGCTAATTTCGCCTGTTCTTTCCAACACTTTTTCAACTAAAAGTTCCGTTTCCGGCCTTGGAATCAAAACGTTTTTATCAACGCTGAACTCCAATCCCATAAAACCGCAGCTGCCGGTTATATACGCAGCCGGCTCCCTTTCGGAGCGCCTTTTTACGTATTGCGTAAAAAGATTAGTTTCATTTTCAGTAGGTTTATAACCGCGGATAATAGCCAGCTTTGAGCGTTTAACATTTAGCGCCGCGCTCAAAAGAAATTCCGCTTCTATTTTGGCGTCTTGCAGTTTTTGGGATTCAAGAAATCGTGTTGAGGATTGCAGGAGGGTAAAAACGTTTGTAGCGTCAAGCATTGCTTGCCTTTAACTTTTCTTCGGTATCTGCTTCTATAAGCTTATTTATAAGTTCTGATAAATCACCGTCCATAACTTCATCAATATTATAAACGCTGTAGCCTATTCTGTGGTCTGTAATTCTGTTTTGCGGAAAGTTATAAGTCCTTATTTTTTCAGACCTGTCGCCGGTGCCGACCTGCTGTTTTCTTTCGCTTGAAAGCTGTTTTTCGTGCTCAATAAGTTTTTGTTCGTATAATTTGGCCCTTAAAACTTTAAACGCTTTAGCCCTGTTTTTTATCTGGCTTCTTTCGTCCTGACAGGCAACTACAAGGCCCGTAGGCAAATGTGTTATTCTGATTGCGGAATCGGTTTTATTAACATGCTGTCCGCCTGCTCCGCTTGCCCTGTACGTGTCTATCCTTAATTCATCCATTTTTATTTCAACATCAACATCTTCAGCTTCAGGCAATACGGCAACGGTTACCGCCGATGTATGCACTCTTCCGGATGCTTCCGTTTCAGGCACTCTTTGTACTCTGTGCGCGCCTCTTTCAAATTTCATATAACGCCATACTTTGTTTCCGTTTATTTCAAAAATTACTTCTTTATATCCGCCAAGGCCGGTAGGGTTAGAATCGATAACTTCAAACTTCCAGCCGTTTCTTTCCGCAAAGCGCGTGTACATTCTGTATAAATCGCCTACAAAAAGCGCGGCTTCATCGCCGCCTGTTCCGGCTCTTATTTCAATGATTATGTTTTTGTTTTCATTCGGATCCGGAGGCAGAAGAAGGACTTTTATTTCTGCGTCCGCTTTTTCTTTCTGCTGTACTAAATCATCATATTCCGCCTGCGCAAGAGCCTTAATTTCGTCATCATCGGACGTTTTCAGTTCTTCCGCGCCTTTTATATCGGAAAGAAGCTTGGAATATTCTGCGTACTTTTCAGAAAGCGGCATAAGGTATGAATGTTCTTTCGTGAGTTCCCGATATTCATCCTGGTTTGAAACCACGGAAGGGTCGCCAAGTTTTTTCTCCACTTCCAAAAAGCGGTCATTTAATGATTTTAATTTTTCTAAAAACATCTTTTTTATCCCTGAACAAAAAAATATGGCAGAAGCTTTTTATCAGCGTCTGCCATATTTGATTTATTTTATCTACTTGCTTTTTGCTTCTTTGTCTTTTTTTACTGCTGTTTTTGCTTTTTTAGGTGAAGATGTAAGAATTTTTCCGGTCGTTTTTCTAGGGGCGGCAACCTTCTTTTCCGCTTTTTTTCTTACAACGGTTTTGCCGTCGGTTTTTGCGAAACGTTTCTGGAATTTTTCAACTCTGCCGGCAGTGTCAATAAGCTTCTGCTTTCCAGTAAAAAACGGGTGGCAGTTTGAGCATATTTCGAGTTTTATGACTGGTTTTGTCGAGCGGGTCTTAAATGTATAACCGCATGCGCACGATACGGTGCATTCTTCATATTTCGGATGTGTTGCTTCTTTCATTTTCAAACTTCTCCTTTGGTTAAAAATAATGGTTTATTATGCAATATTTTTGAGTTTTAGTCAACTTTACAGCCCTTCAAGGCTTGAAAGCTCCATCTGCTTCAAAAAATCTTTATTGGATTTGGAAGTAAGCATTCTTTTGCTCAATTCTTCCATAACTTCTATGGAGTTCATGGAATTCATCCACTTTCTTAATATCCACATCTTGTTTTTTTCGTCTTCCGTAAGCAAAAGCTCTTCTTTTCTTGTGCCGGAACGCAGCAAATCTATCGCAGGGAACACCCTTCTGTCGGCAAGTTTTCTGTCCAGGTAAACTTCGCAGTTTCCGGTCCCTTTAAACTCTTCGAATATAACGTCGTCCATTCTGCTGCCGGTTTCAATAAGGGTAGTCCCTATTATCGTAAGGCTTCCGCCCTCTTCTATATTTCTTGCAGCTCCAAAAAATCTTTTAGGGCGCTGCAACGCGTTTGAATCAAGACCGCCCGACAAAACTCTGCCGCTTGAAGGAATAGCCGTATTATAGGCTCTAGCAAGCCTTGTAATAGAGTCTAAAAGAACGACAACGTCTTTGCCGTTTTCAACCATTCTTTTGGCTTTTTCTATTACCATTTCGGCAACTTGTATATGCCTGTCGGAAGGTTCGTCAAAAGTCGAAGAAATAACTTCCCCTTTTATCGAACGCTGCATATCGGTAACTTCTTCGGGCCTTTCGTCTATCAAAAGAACCATTAACTCGATACCCGGATTATTTTCAGTGATTGCGTTCGCGATTTTCTGCATAAGGACGGTTTTACCTGTGCGGGGAGGCGCGTTTAGAAGCACTCTCTGCCCTTTTCCTATAGGGATAAGCATATCTATGATTCTTGTTCCTATCTCTTCTTTCTTTGTTTCCAAAACTATTTTTTCATCGGGGTAAAGCGGAGTTAAATTATCAAAAAGAGAACGTTCTCTTATATTTTCCAGATTTTCCTGTCCGTTTACGGATTTAACCTGCAAAAGGGCAAAAAACCTTTCCTGTTCTTTCGGAGGACGTACGTAACCAGCAACTGTATCTCCTTTTCTTAAGGCAAATTTCTTTATCTGTGAAGGAGAAATATATATATCGTCCGGACCCGGCAAATAGTTATAATCCGGCGAGCGTAAAAAGCCGAAGCCGTCCGGAAGGATTTCCAAAACGCCCTCATCATACACCAAATTATTTTCTTTTGTCTGGGCTTCAAGTATTTTCGCTATAAGTTCCTGCTTCCTCAAACCCGCGACGGTATCAAGTTTCAAATCCTTCGCAAGTTTAGTCAGCTCAGCCATTGTCCGTTTTGACAATGCCGAAACATCCATAGATTTCTCTTTTTCCATTAACTCCTCCAGAGTTTTTTTGGCGCGCAATTAAATTTTAGTTGGTGTTTTTTTAAGGAATGCATAAAATTAGGTATTGTTTTTGATTTGTTTTGTTTTTCCATTTTGGATTTTTTGATTTGAAGTAACGGTTAAGTTACTGAATTCTATATTATTTATTTTCGGATGTCAATAAAGCATAAAGTTCTTTAACTTTTTTGGGAAGCGCGCTTTTAGGGCCGCTGTTATCTATAACATAATCAGCAAGTTCCATCTTTTTTTCTATCGGCATTTGCGAATCTATTCTCTTTTTTACCTGTTTCATATCAAGCTGGTCTCTTAACGCAAGCCGCCTTGCCTGAGTGTTGTACGGAGCCCATACTACGACTATTTTGTCGCATATTCTGTCCAAGCCCACTTCAAAAAGAAGCGGGGCGTTGATAACGACGTTATACTTTTTATATTTCTTTGAAATTACTTCGTTTATGCAGGATATTATGTAGGCGTGCAATACTTTTTCCACCCTGAGTTTTGATTCCGGATCGGTAAATATTATTTCGGCAAGCTTTCTTCTGTTTAAAGCGCCGTTCTTTTGTAAAATGCCTTTGCCGAAATATTTGACAAGTTCTTTAAGCGCCGGCATTCCTTTAGCCGTTAAATCGTGTGAAATTGCGTCCGCATCTATAGTGTACGCGCCGAGTTTTTTAAAGTATTTTTCACTTTCGCTTTTTCCGGTCGCGATGCCGCCTGTGAGCCCTATTATCATTTTTTGTATTTCTCCATATCGCCCCAGCTTCCGCCGGTTTTTATATCCACCACAAGAGGTACGCCTAGTTTAACGGAGTTTTCCATTTTATCTTTTATCATAGCCGCCAGTTTAACGGCTTTATCTTTGTGAACTTCAAAAAGAAGGTCGTCATGAACCTGCAGTAACATTAAAGCATCATATTCTTTTGATTTCAACTCATTATATATGTTTACCATCGCGATTTTTATTATATCGGCAGAACTGCCCTGCACCGGCGTATTAAGCGCCATCCTTTCCCCGGCGGCTTTAAGCTGGCTGTTTGAAGATTGAAACTCCGGCATATAGCGCACTCTTCCCGTAATGGTACAGACATACCCATTTTTTTTGGCGTCTTCAACAATCTCAGACATCCACTTTTTAACGCCGCTGTATCTTTCAAAGTAGCCGTCAATATATTCTTTTGCTTTGGCGAAAGGTATATTAAGCTGTTTTGACAAGCCGAAAGGAGACATTCCGTAAACTATTCCGAAATTAATGGATTTTGCGGCGCTTCTCAAATCATCAGGCACTTTTTCGTTTTTAGGGACATTAAAAACTTCCCTTGCGGTAGCCGAGTGTATATCTTCCCCTTCCTTAAACGCTTCAATAAGTTTTTTATCTCCGGAAATATGAGCTAAAACCCTTAAATCTATCTGAGAGTAATCGGCGGAAACAAAAACATTTCCTTTTTCCGGGATAAACGCTTTTCTGAATTCCCTGCCGTAAGCGGATTTTATCGGTATATTTTGCAGATTTGGCTCGGTGGAAGACAATCTTCCCGTAATGGTTACAGCCTGGTTGAATATCGTGTGTATTCTGTCGCCGTAGTAGGCGCAGTAGTTTGTTATAGGGTCGATATATGTGCTTTTAAGTTTTTGGAGTTCCCTGTATTTTAGTATTTCAGCCGGAAATTCATAAGAAGAGAGTTCGGTTAAAACCTCTTCATCGGTTGAATAGCCGGTTTTTGTCTTTTTAACCACCGGCAAATGCAGTTTGTCAAACATTATTGACGCGAGCTGCTTGGGGGAGTTTATGTTAAACTCCGTGCCGGCGGTTATATATATATTCGCTTCGATTTTCTTTATCTCTGCAGATATTTTTGTATCAAAATGTTTTAAAAACTCCATGTCCACTTTAATGCCTGCCATTTCCATTTCGGAAAGCACTTCAAGAAGCGGCATTTCAATGTCAAAAAACAGTTCAAACAGTTTATTTTTTTCTATTGCAGGCTCTAATATCGTATATATTTCATATGAAGCGTATGATATTGAATTGGCGTAGGAAGCGGAGTGCTCAACAGAAGCCTCTGAATGGGCGATTTTTTTGGAAGCTTTGCCTAAATAACTTTTATCAGCGGCTTTAAAACCAAGGTATTCTTCCGCCATATCCGCAATATCATGGGATTTTGCGGCATTAAGGCAATATGAAGCAAGCATTATGTCAAAATATATATTTTCTATGCCGATTTTGAGTGAAAAATAGATATTTCTCTCATGTTTTAAATCATATCCGGTTTTTTTTATCTTTGTTGAATTTAAAACGGGTCCGAATATTTTTTTAAAATCTTCAAAAACAATCTGTTTCGCGGTAAAGTCATTATGACCTACTGGCACATAATAAGATATGCCTGACACGCAAAATGAAACGCCTATAATATGGGATTTTAAAGAATCATCGGAAGAACCGATCGTTTTTAATGCAAAAACGCCTTCTTTTTCAATCTTTTTCGCCACTTCTTCGGCTTTTTCAACGGTATCGGCTATCTCGGACTTGAAATCCGCTTTTTTACCCTTAATACTCATGTGTTTATTTTCCGGCAGGACAGGTTCGCCGGTTTTAGACATGGCGGAAGGTTCAGTATCACCTGCGTATTTGTTCAAAAGGCTCTTAAATTCATATTTTTTAAAGAACGGCACGGCTGCAGCAGTATCAATTTCCCTGTTTTCAAAGTACTTAAGGTCATATTTTATAGGCACGTCTTTTTTAAGTTCAACAAGCTCCTTGCTTAAAAGCGCGTCATTTTTTCCGTTTTGCAGCAGTTTTCCGGCATTTCCTTTTACGGAAGCGGCATTATCGAGCGTTTTTTGAAGTGTGCCAAACTTCTGTATAAGCTTTACCGCAGTCTTTTCCCCTATCCCTTTCACGCCCGGGATATTGTCCGAAGCGTCGCCCATAAGAGCAAAAACGTCTGTCAGTCGCCCGGGTTTTACGCCAAATTTTTCTTCCACTTCTTTTTCGCCAAACATTATATCCTTCGAATCGTTCCACACCAAGATATCATCATCTTCAACAAGCTGTAAAATATCTTTGTCTCCGGTAACAATTATGCTTCTAATTTCATCTTTTTTATTTTTTTCGGCAATGGTGGCAATCAAGTCATCGGCTTCGTAGCCTTCAAGCTCAACTTCCGCTATATTTAGCGCCTTTACGGCTTCCCTTGCAATAGGCATTTGGCTTATAAGCGCTTCATCAAGAGGTTTGCGGTTAGCTTTATACTCCTTATACATTGCATGCCTGAAATTTTTCGCGGGATAGTCAAAGCATACCGCGATAAAATCGGGCTTAAAGTTATTTTTGATTTTCATCAGCAGCTTTATAAAACCGTAAACCGCGTTTACCTGCTGGTTATGCGACGTGGAAAGAGGGGGCAGGGCATGATATGCTCTGTGAATATAGGCGTTTCCGTCAATGATATAAAATTTTTTCATCCGCTATTTGTGTTTTTCCTGGGTTTCAAGATAGTGTTGCGCGCTTATGGCTGCCTGAGCGCCGTCAGAAGCGGCGGTAACAACCTGCCTTAAAACCTTTTTTCTTATGTCCCCACAGGCAAATATCCCCGGAACTGATGTATGCATATTTTCATCTGTTATAATGTAGCCGGTCGCGTCTAATGCAAATTCCGACAAAAACAGTGTATTCGGGAGAAGGCCGACAAAAACAAACACTCCGTTTACTTCCAAATCAGTCTTTTTACCTGTTTTAACGTTTGAAAGCCTTACTTTTTCAATCTTTTCTTCACCGATTATCTCTTCCGGAATGGTATCCATCATAACGGCTATATTGCTGTAAGATAAAATTCTTTCCTGAAGTATTTTAGCAGCCCTAAATTCATCCCTTCTGTGTATGAGAGTCACATTTTTAGCAAATTTTGCAAGGTATATGGCTTCCTGAAGGGCGGAATCCCCCCCGCCTACGACTAAAACGTCTTTATCTTTATAAAAAGGCGCGTCACATATCGCGCAGAAAGAAACACCGCGCCCTATAAATTTTTCCTCACCGGGAATGCCGATATTTTTAACTTTTGTGCCAGCGGCTATTATTACCGTCTTTGCTTCATAAGTTTTATCTGTAGTTATAATTTTTTTAATATGTCCGGCGTCTTCTATGCTAACAACCTCTTCGTACTTTATCTCCGCGCCGAAATCTTTAACTTGTTCTTCAAGCTTCATTGCTAAATCGAAGCCGTTTATGCCGCCGTTAAATCCGGGGTAATTTTCAAGAAGGTCGGTAATGGCCATTTGCCCGCCGCATCCTGCTTTTTCTATAAGCACAGTACTAAGCCTCGCCCTTGCTGTATAAATAGCGGCAGTCATACCGGCCGGACCGCCGCCTATAATAACGACATCATAAACCATGTTGTAAAGTTTCCTGTTAGTTTTATTTTAATAAATTGTTGATTTGCGTGTACCAGTCTTGTTCAAGACCTTCGGAATAACCGGTGTAGCGTTTTGCTATATTGCCTTTTTTATCGATTATAAAAAATGCCGGAATGCCGTTTACCGAATAATTCTGCATTGTGGTATTATTTCCGTAGAGAACAGTGTAATTGATGCCTTGCTTCTTAATAAAATTTGTTACGGTATTACTGCTTTCTCCGGCATTGATGCCTAAAATTATCACATTGCTGTTGCCGGACATCTCTTTATGAAGATTTTTTATCGCAGGTATAGAATTTCTGCAGGGCGGGCACCAGCTTGCCCAAAAATCCAGAAAAACCACTTTTCCTTTGTAATCTGACAGCCTTACGACTTTGCCGTTGGTATCTTTTAACGAAAAATCCGCTGCGGGCTGCGCCGCAAACGCGCAAACTGCGGCAAAAAGCATAAGAAAAGCAACAAATATATGTTTATAGAGCTTCATCTATTGCCCTTTTTAAATCATTTTTAGGTTTAAAACCAACTATTTTTTGTATAGGAGCGCCGCCTTTGAAGAAAATAATACACGGTATTGATGTTATTTGAAACTGTGCGGCAATAGCATTATTTTCATCTGTATTTAATTTGCAAATTTTTGCTTTGCCTTCATATTCGGTTGCAAGTTCTTCAATAATAGGAGTGAGCATTTTGCACGGCCCGCACCAGGGAGCCCAAAAATCTACAACAACAAGTTTATCTGACTGTAATACTTCTTGTGAAAAGTTCTCTGTGGTAATCTCAATAGCCATAACGCCTCCCTGTATTTACATTAACAATACACAAAAATTATACAAATTAAGACCTGTACGGTCAATTGAAATAATCCCCTTCCGCCAGTTGTCCCCCCTGTATAAAATCCCAAGCGCTCATAACGGGTTTGTTTTCCGGCTGTATCTTTGTAATAAGCAGCTTTCCTTTGCCGCAAAGTACTGTAAAACCTTTATTTTTATCAACAGAATATACTTTTCCCGTTTCATCATTGATAGTACTGTTTTCAATAACAGCGCTTTCTATGATTTTTATCCTTTTGCCTTCCAGTTTGCCTTTTAAAATTACGGAGTAAGTGCCAGGCCACGGAAAAAGCCCCCTGGTTTGGTTAAAAATATCTTTTGCGCTCTTTTTCCATATTATTAGCCCGTCTTCTTTCTTAAGAGTCGGAGCATAACTGGGCTCTCCGGCCTGCGTTTTGCCTTTGCAGTCTCCGTTTTCAAAGCATTTTAAAGTTTCATTCATAACGCTTATGCCCAAAGGTATAAGGCGTTTAAATAAATCCTGCGCGTTTTCTTTTTCGCCTATAGCGGTTCTTTCCTGAAGAATTATTGCCCCCGTATCAAGGGATTCTTCAAGATAAAACGATGAAACGCCTGTTTCAGTTTCCCCGTTACGGATTGCGTATTGGACAGGCGCCGCACCCCGGTATTTAGGCAAAAGAGAAAAGTGTATGTTAAAAGTTTTAAAGTCAGGAAGGTCAAATACCTCTTTTGGTATCAATTTGCCGTAAGAAACAGCTATCCCGGCTTGAGGTTTAAAGTTTTTTATCTGATCTATAACTTCAGTGGTAAATTTATCCGGCTGTATAAAAGGGATGTTGTTTTCCATCGCGAAAGTTTTTACGGCCGGAGGGGTAAGCTTTTGGCCTCTTGCCGCCGGCTTATCTGGCATTGTCACGCAAAATATATCGTGTTTGCCTGCGTATAAAGATTCCAAAAATGCTTTTGAAATATCAGCAGTGCCGAAAAATAGAACTTTCACCATTCCCCCGCTTTTTTTCTTCTTTTAATCTCTTTTTCAACTGCTTTTCTTTTCCATTCCGGAAGGTAATCTATAAAAAGCTTAGCGTCTAAATGATCGATTTCGTGCTGTATCGCTTTGGCAAGAAAGCCTTCAGCCTCTATTATCTTTTCTTTGCCTTTTAAATCGGTATATTTCGCGATAACTTTCTCAAAACGCTTAACTTCTTCATACAAGCCCGGAAAAGACAGGCAGCCTTCTTCCGAAATATATTTGCTTTCTCCTTCAAGTATTTGAGGGTTAATTAGAACAAGAGGAGATTTTTTATCCGGATCAACGTCTATAACGCACATTTTTAAAGATATGCCTACCTGCGGAGCCGCGAGACCGACTCCGGGAGCGCGGTACATAGTTTCCAGCATATCTTCGGCAAGTTTTTTAATTTCGTCATTTATTTCTTTAATTTCTTCGGTTTTTTTGCGTAAAACCTGCTCGCCATACTTCTTTATTTCAAGTTTGGACATTTTAAAAGCACCCTTATATAAAATTTTATTAATTTTATCATTTAGCCCGGTAACTTTCAACTTATAATAAAAAACCTCCCAGTTATTCACAGGGAGGTTTAAATTATTAAGTTATATTTTGATTAAGGAAACCTGAAAGACAAGCTGATAAAGTGAGAGCCGGAAGTTTCCTGAACCTGCAAAGGAAGCCCAAAAGCATAATCTATCATAAGCCTGGATTTTTTGTCATCTTTTCCGAAATCAAACCCGTAGCCGATACCAAAGTTTATCTGTTCCGCCCATCCGCCTGCCCTGAGCGCCAAATTACCGTCAATAACTTTGCTTTCCATACCCATTATGAGAGTATTGTCGCCTTCTCTCATTTCATAGTCCATCGCAAATGTAAAATAAGGAATGCCTAGTAGAGGGAGTTTTTCATTATAATACGCAGCGCCAAGCACATTGGTTTGTTTTATCCTGTCCTCGGTTTTAAAGCCGATATCCGGTTTATTAAAGTATTTGCCGCTGAAACCTACGGAAATGCCGTATTTAAACCTTGCAAGCAGCCCCAAATCAAAAGCAAAAGCACTTTTATTTAAATCGCTGCCGTTATATCTTGCTTCCTGGCTCAAATATCTCAAATTGATACCTGCCATAAAGTCCATCCAGTCAACTTTAATAATGTCATTAAGGGTTCTCGCATAACCTAAATTTACGGAATCTTCCCTTCTTAAGCCGGTATCGCCGTAATATGACCAGTTAAGGGAAATGCTCCCGATTTGTCTGCTTATTGGGTATACTCCTCCAATATAATCAGTACTCATATCCAAACCGTCAAGCCCTGAAAATATTTTTGCCGACATAACAGTAGCTTCTGGTTTTTCCATTCCGGCTATACCTGCTATATTATAGATAGGCGCATTAACGTCATCAGACACGGCAGTAAAAGCGCCGCCCATACCCAAAGCCCTTACTCCCCAATATGAAATATCATACAAAGCCATCGCTTTGCCTGAAAAAAAAGTCATTATTATAGATAGTATGAGAAGTTTCTTTTTCATTTTTTTACCTTATAAGCGCTAACGAGCCGCTTATTATTTTGCCGTTTACTTTTATCTGGTATATATATGAACCTGATTCGGCATAACCGCCGCCGTCAGTCCTTCCGTCCCATTCAAAAGGATCGCTGCTTATTTTTCTGACCTGCTTGCCTCTTAAATTATATATTGTGACGCTGTCGCCGTCTGAAAGGTTCTTAAACTGTATCTTTTCTCCCGGCATAAATGACCTTGTATCCGGCCTGTACTCATTATCGGCTTTAGCCGAACTTGCAAATATAGCAAAATAGCCGAGCTGGCTTACCTTTGCCGAAACGGTTTTCTTTGACATATCCTGCACTGAGGTCAGTTCAACCCAGGCAGTGCCGTCCCAAAATTTTATAACGTATTTACCGTTGTTGTTGGCACCGTAATAAAGAGTTAAATCCGCAGGTGATGTGGCATAAGGGCTTGCCAAATTGCCGTTTGCGCTGTTTAAAACGTGGAGTTCCGGGTCTATTTTATAAATCTTAACGATATCTTTTGAAGGCGGCCATATATACGTCCCGTCAATATCACATTCAGTAAATACAATATTGACGTCACTTGTCAAAGCTGCCGAAGGCACAGTTAACAAAGATTTGCCATATCTTTGGTCTTCATTATCAAGCAAAAGGCTGCCGCCTGGCGCGCCGATTGTTTTTGCCGCACTTGAAAGAACAGGCACTTCTATCCAGGTATCGCCTGAAGGGTGATACTTAATCTGCGTCGGATCACTATTATCACAGCTTACGACAAGCCTGTACGCAAACGTCTGGGTGCCGACAGGCAAAGAAACAGGATTTGTAGTAAAATCAAACTGGTTATTGGTTGCGACCGTTGTAATCGTTGTACTGTCTGAATCGACATAGTATTCCATTTCGGTTTTGGTGACAAATGAACCTGAAACAGCCCCTTTTACCACAACATTTAACTGATACGGCGAAATTCTTTGTATATCCAGGTGCATAATTACCGGGTTTTTAATTGTGTACCATTGGGAGTAAACTGTAGGCTGCTGGAGAAAATCTTTAGAGTATTCAACCGCTATTCTGTAAAACACATAGTTTGTAGTAGGGACTACAGGCGTGACAAGCGCCGTAAAAGAACCGTCAACATTATACGAATCCGTAGAAACAGACATATACGGAGGCGTCGAAGTATCATACGTATACTCAATTTTTACCGAGTTAATTGTAACTCCGGGCGTCATAATAATATTTCCGCTTACAGGGAAAGAAGACGCGTCTAAAACAAAAACGGTCTGGGTGCTTATTACGGCGATATACTGCATAGATTTGGTGAATGAGACTGTAGCTTTTTTTGAAACCTGTGAAACAGGCGTAAAAGCATGCAATCCGGCGAAAGCCGAGAACATAATAAAAGCTATGGCAAATGATTTTAATGCCATTTTTTTATTCATAAAATAACTCTATAGTTAATGAATTAACACTATACTCCATGGGAGTAAAAGCCGTACCAAAATCCGCTCCAAAATAAATTTTTGGGGTTATCGTCTTTTCTGCAGCTGTAGGGTAAACGCCCCAGTAATTCGCGTCTCCGGCAGCAGTATGGATTCCTTTTTGGTCCCAAACCCTTACATAGTCACAACCATTGTATATATCGGCATTTCCGCCAAACATGTCAGAATCTTTCATTGCTGACCAACAATAATACTCATCCTTTTTTGGCGCGTTTGAACCCGCATCATAAAGGCCGCCCTCATTAAAACCGATAACTAAAGTCTGGCTGTAATCATCTTCAACTGCGGAATTGCCCGCATACGGCAAAGTTTTATCGGTAATGCGCCAGAACATAGGCAACATTAAAGCAGTATCTGTGGTCCAAATCATTCAGTAAGCATCGTCCGCAGTAAGTTCTCCGGTATATGCCGGTGTTGAATTTTTGACTTCGGTATAAAGTTGGATTCCCCAGTTAACTATCGTAACGGGAGAAGACGTACCCACTGTGCTGGAATATGTAGGCAATATGTCCAAATTAAGTTCTATGTATTGTTTTGCAGCATACCATCTGTTGCCGAGCGCGTCATTGCCCCAAGTGATATTTTCAGGAGTGGTTGAATCGGAAGAATCTACGTTTTTAATAGTGGCGCTAAATGAACCGCCCGATGCTTTTTTAATTACTATGCAATCTAAATCTAAAGCCGAGCTAGCAGAGACCGAAGCAGGAACGCTGAAAAGGAAAGGGTATATGATTCCGTCATAAAGTGCCAATTCATTTATACCTAAAGTAGCAAGAGGTATTACTATTTTTTGCCACTGTCCGTTAGCGGTAAGACCGGCGCTTCTTAAAGTCATAAGCTTCTCTCCAACAGCGCTGTAAACGCTGCTCATGCCTATTCTTATGTCTAAAACGTCATCGGTTGACGCTCTCGCATAAAACTCATATGTGCCGTTTGCATACTCTATCATTCTTACAGGGTTTGAAATAAAATTAGCGCCCCCGCCGTAAGCAGCACCAAAGCCTTTAAGCTGCCAATAGGTATTTCCGTCAAGTCTTTCAGAAAAACTTGAATAAGTGGCAGTTGACAAAAAACCATCCTGATATGATCCCCATGCATATATATGAACATTATCTATTGAACCTGGGTCCCACGGAGTGTCGCCTATATCAACATACTTTAGACCGTTAAAATTTTCTGAATAAACGGCGTATACTGCTCTGCCAAGATTATCTTCGCAGAAGCCCAAGCCCGTAAAAAACACAGTGAGAAATAATGCAGTCGCTATTTTTTTCATATCAGAAAGAAACATCTCCGTATTTATTTACTCTGAACTGAATACTTTTTTCAGCGGTTTTATCATAAGCGCTCAAAGAAATATTCAATACATACTTGCCTTTTGGAAGACGCGGCACATTTTCAATAAAAGACCTGTTTAAATCCGGATATACCGGACTCTGCTGCGGAATAACCTGCTCATAAACAACTTTTTTCTTCGACAAAACTGTTATTTTTCCGCCAAGGCGAACATATACATTTCCGTCATTTTTAACAGTATACGCGACAATAATGTTTTTTGAATTTTTATCATTAGCGAGCGTAATTTTATCAAAACCATAAGACACTTTTTGCGTTCCGTCTATGATCATATACACAGGAACACTTGTCATAAGGTTAATGCTTTCCGAACCGGGCATTCTTAAAGTAAATGAAATCATACCTGACAAAGAACCTTTCAACTGTCCTGATTTTATGGAGTAATTGATTACCGCGCTTTCATTCGGTTTTAGCGTCAGATTCTTTTGTTTAACAACAAGCCAGTCTGAAATACCTACATCTTTATTATCTTTGGAATTATTCCAGTTTTTTGTTGTAACGCTGATATCAACTGTGGCATCAAAGCCGTTTTCTACAATATATTCGCCTTCAAAGGAATTTTCATTCTCAATGACAATTTCGCTTCTGGCAGGCGTAACTATTAACCCTGCAGAAGCGTTGATAACAAATCCCAGTATCAGCGTAAAAGCGATAAATATTTTTTTCATCTTTTGCGTCCCAAGGCAGAGGGGTTCATCCCTCTGCCTTGAAAACATTAAAAATTATTCTGTGTAAGCTTCGAATGTAAGAGTGTCTGTTCCGTATGTCATAGGAGTCATAGCTGCTGAGAAATCAGCACCTATATACATATAGAAATCTCCTGATGGCGAACCGCCTCTTTCGTTAGCATTGCCGCCATACTTCAAACCGCTCTTATTAAGCACGGTTATATAGTCTTCGCCGTCAGCAAAAGGAGTATTTCCGTCAGATGCGGTTGAATTGCCTCTGTCTTTGAAATAAAGGCCCGCAAAAGTAGGAGATGTGGGATTAACTACATAAGATGCAGACTGTGTCGATCTCATAACTGACCATCCCATAGGCAAAGGGTTTGCTGCTGAATTTGCCGCGCCCTGAGCTACAAGTCCGCCAAGATTTTGAGTTTGTCCACCGGTGTACCTGAAAGCTGAACTTGCGTTTGTGTTATCAGTATAAACCTGTAAACCATAGTTAGAAGCTGTCATAGATGACTTAATGTGAGCATACTGCTGAGCTGTTGCCCACTTTGTTACTCCGGGAGTTACAGTTGACGTATTCCACGTAATGTCAGTTCCTACTAAATTATCTGACACATTCTTTACCTCAACAGACCATGTAAATGCACCTGCTCCCGTAAATTGAACTTTTGCCGTTTTCGTCGATTTCGTAACCGACGTAAACGCAAACGCGCTTGTTGCTGCTACTGACAAGAACATTGCTGCTACTGCCAAACTTAATACTTTACGCATTTTTCCCCCATGCTAATGGTGCATTTATTTTTGCACCTTAAATTTGTATCCATTGAGCCCTGAGATACGATTACAAAATACCAAACTATCCCCAGCCTGTCAAAGGATTTTAGACTATTTCACAAATATTTCAAAAGTGACCTTTTTTACGATACAATTAATATATAATAGCGCAATCATCAGTTTTTTCAATACTTTTCTGCATTTTTACTTAACCGGCCTTAAAGTTCTGACGGAGTTCAATACTGCAATGATAGTAACCCCGACATCCGCAAAGACGGCTTCCCACATATTTGCCACACCTGCCGCTCCAAGCCCTAAAACCACGGCTTTTATGCCTAAAGCCAAAAATATATTCTGCCAAACAACAGTTTTAGTCTTCCGTGCTATCTTTAAAGCCGTAACTGTTTTATACGGTTCATCGGTCATTAATACGATATCAGCCGCTTCTATTGCCGCATCGCTGCCAACTCCGCCCATCGCTATACCTATATCCGCACCGGCAAGAACGGGAGCATCATTTATGCCGTCTCCTACAAACACCATCTTGCCTTTAGTGGGTTCCAGGCGTTCTATTTCGGCAATTTTTTCGACTTTTTGATCGGGAAGCAATTCGGTATAGACATCATCTATGCCAAGTTCTTCCGCTATGCGTTCCCCAACGGATTTGATATCGCCCGTCAGCATGGCAATTTTTTTTATTCCCATGCTTCTTAAGTCTTTTATTGTCTGTTTGCTGTCTTCTTTAACTTCATCAGCCACAACAATGCTGCCCGCAAAAAGACCATTTACCGCAATGTATACGATTGTACCAATTTTTTCATATTTTTCAAATACTATTCTTTCCTTTTCTAAAAATTTATCGTTCCCGGCAATTATCTTTTCATCCTCCAGCAACACCTTTACCCCGTATCCGGCAGACTCTTCGTGACTTTTAATAGCTGTTTCATCAATCTTACCGCTAAATGCTTTTTTTATGGAAACAGCTATAGGGTGGTTGGAATAAGCTTCCGCATGCGCTGCGTATTTTAAGACAGACTCTTCATCAAAACCCATTTCAGCGTTGACTTTAGTAACCCTGAACACACCTTTTGTCAAAGTGCCGGTTTTATCAAAAACAAAAGTGTCGGCAGCGGTTAATGCCTCAAGATAGTTGCTGCCCTTTACGAGTATACCCTGTTTTGAAGCCCCGCCGATACCGCCAAAAAATGTTAACGGTACGGAAATTACAAGCGCACACGGGCAGGAAACGACCAAAAACACCAATGCCCTGTATATCCAGTCAGAAAATAAAGCCCCGCTTATTAAAAGCGGAGGCAACACCGCTAACGCAGCCGCTGCAAATACGACAAAAGGCGTGTAATACTTGGCAAACTTTGTAATAAAGCTTTCGGTTTTGGATTTATTTTTGCTTGCATTTTCAACTAAATTTAGAATTTTTGAAACCGTTGACTCTGAATACGCTTTTGTGACTTTAATAGTCAAAAGACCGTTTTTATTTATTGATCCGGATAAAACGCTGCTGCCTTCGCTTGCGTCAAAAGGCGCGGATTCTCCTGTTAATGCGGACATATCTACCGCTGAACTGCCCTCCGCAACAATACCGTCCAAAGGAATTTTTTCACCCGGTTTAACAATAATAATATCACCCACATTGACTTCCCAAGGAGACATTTTTATAGTATTGCCGTCTTTTCTTACATTGGCAAAGTCAGGTTTTATATCCATCAGTGAAGTAATAGATTTTCTTGATTTCTCAACTGATAAGTCCTCAAAATACATCCCTATCCTGTAAAAAAGCATAACCGCAACCGCTTCAGGGTACTCTGCGATTGCAATCGCGCCTACAGTAGCCAAACTCATCAGAAAGTTTTCATCAAAGACTTCACCTTTGAGTATATTTCTAGCGGAAGTCAGCAGCACTTTCCATCCAAACATAAGATACGAGGAGATATATAATAATACCGTCAGCCATTTAGGCAGAGTCAGAACCAAAGCGCACGCAAAGAGAGTAATGCCGAAAACAAATAAAATTTTGCTTGCTGAAATCTTTTTTTCCTGCTTTGGCTGGCATCCGCTTTCGCAGATAACTATACCCGGCTCTATCAAATCTGCAATTGTATTTATTTTTTCAAGCAGATTTTTAGAATCTGAAGCTTCGACCGAAAGCTTTTTTGTCACAAAATCCACGCTTGCGGATGAAACTTCATCCATATTACCTACCGCTTTTTCTATCTTTTGTGCACATAAAGCGCAGTGTAAACCTTCCATTGTAAATATTTTTTGTTTTGCCATAATTATTTCCTTATTCATTGATGTGGTCGAAGCCCTGGTCAAATATATGCTGTATATGCGAGTCGCATGGAGAGTAAAATACATTCTTCCCCACTTTTTTATACTTAACAAGCCTTGCCTGCTTTAAAATCCTGAGCTGATGTGAAATAGAGCTTTTTGTCATATTGAGCAAAACAGCTATATCGCAAACGCACATTTCAGACTGGTTTAAAGCCCAAAGTATCTTAATTCTTGTACTGTCGCCAAAAACCTTGAAAAACTCGGCTAAATCATAAAGTTTTCCTTCTTCCGGCATCTTACCCTTCACCATTTTTACTGTTTCTTCATTAATTACGCTGCAGTCACATTTGAAAACGCTGTATTCCGCTGACATAACACCTCCAAAATATAACGGTTGAACAATCTTTCAACCGTGATTATATAGATTCTTTTACAATCTGTCAAGATTTTCATTATTTTTGTGTAATAGGTAAGCATATAATCTATTATTTTCAGTGAGCATAAATACTGCAATTTCAGCAGCTTAGAATATGCTTCAAGGCATTTTTTCCTGCAATTTGTGCTATAATTACAAAAACAATTAAGGAGTGAATATGCTTTGCAAATTCAGGCTGTTTTCAGTTTTTATTATTTCATCGGTTCTATTTATTTCCTGCGGCGGCGCTAAACAACAGAAAGTTGACCCTCTCACCCTGCAGGATGATTCTGTTATAACAGTAAAGTTAGGAAAAAAAGAACTGGATTTAGTAGTAGCAAGCACGCCGAGAGCAAAAGCCCAGGGCCTTTCAGACAGAAATGCTATACCTAAAGACGGAATGATTTTCTTCTTTTACGAACCTGAAATACAGACATTTTGGATGAAAAACATGCATTTTCCAATTGATATTGTATGGATATACAAAAATGAAGTAATCGGAATTGAAGCTTCAGCGCCGATACCGCAGGAAGGAGTAAACGATTGGGACCTTCCGAAATATAAATCCCCCTCTGCAGCCGATGCCGTAGTAGAACTGAATGCAGGCGACGCTAAAAAATTTAACATAACAAAAGGAATGATTTTAGAAATAATAAAGTAAAAGGAGCAGAGAAATGGAAAGCGAATTGATAAAAAAATTAAGGGCAGACCAAACCGCGCTTATGAAATCCCAAAATATGGAAGAACTTAATGTCATCAGGGGCGTTTTAAGCGAAGTAAACCTGCGCGAGATGAAAAACATAAAAATGACCGATGAAGAAGTGATAAAAGTTTTAAGAAGCGAAGCTAAAAAGAGAAAAGAATCAATTGAAAGTTTTGAAAAAGGCGGCCGGCAGGATTTGGTTGATAAAGAAAAAAGAGAGATGGCTGTTCTGGAGCGCTACCTTCCCGCGGAGATGTCTGACGCGGACATACTTGCAAAAATTAAGGAAGTCATCGCAAACTCAGAAGACAAAAGCTTCGGAACAATAATGAAAGCGTCCGTTACGGCTATAAACGGACAGGCGGACGGTAAAAGGATATCGGCGGCAGTAAAAACCGCGCTTGAAAACAAATAATAAGTAACAAGTAATAATGAATAAATGAAAAACCACCGGGTAGATATAATCTATCCGGTGGTTTAATTTATTTTAGAGTGCGCCCTTAGAGGATTTTGCTGCTCTCTACTTACTAAATGCAGATTGCTTCGTCATTCGTTTTTGTTATGTTGTAACACTATTCTTCGCGGTGACAAAACATATTAAATTTTCAATTATTTTTCATTATTAACTATTACTTATTAGTTATTACTTGTTTATCTAACTATAATTTCAAATGTCTTTTCTTCTATCGGGGGAAGATTTTCCCACACCCGTGAATAACCAAACTTAACTACATCCATACCGTAAGCATCATCTTTTACTTTAAACGCGAAATACTGTTTTCCGCCGCTGCCGACATAACCTTTCTTATTTTCATAAGGAACAAAACCATTTTCGATTAAATTTACGTTCTTTAAATCACTTTCATTAGTCAGTACCCATGCGTAGCCTGTCGTAGGGTTTGAGTCTATCTCAATCCTTACTCCGCCGCCTTTTTGCGTATAAAATATGTTGTCATCATTACTGCCCGTAGTACCTTTACGCACCGAACAACCTAAAAGAATTGAAAAAACAGCAAAACAAAGAATAATTTTTTTCATTTTCCCTCCTGTACCGCTTCCTGCCTCGTTTTCCACTTGCGGTGAAACCAAAACCACTGTTCAGGGTGTGCCCTGACCTGATCTTCAAGCTGCTTTGAGTAAGCAGCGCATATTATTTCAACGTCTTTTTCCTGGTCTCCTGTATTTGGAAGGGGTATTTCACCGACTTTCATAAGCATTGTACCGTCTTTTTGGCGGACGCCGAAAGCCGTGACTATCGGGCATTGCGCCCTTAAAGCAAAAAGCGCTGCGCCTTTAGGCGTTGACGCAAGCCTTCCTAGGAAAGGAACAAAAACGCCTTGTTTTCCCGCATCCTGGTCAGACAAAATAGCCACAAAATGATTTTCTTTAAGCGCTTTAATCACCGATTTAAAAGCCTGCCCGGCATTATCTTTATAAATAGTGTTAAAACCCTGCTTTGTCCTTATATCGTTCATCATTTTATCAACCAGACCGTTTGACTGTTTTGCCACAATGACAGACATCGGGTAACGTTTTGAAAAAGAAAGCGCCGTAAGCTCCCAATTTCCGAAATGCGCGGACATCAATATAGAACCCTTTTTCTGATTATAAGCTTTCTCTATTATTGTATCGTCAAAAACCATCAGGTTTTTTATCTCTTCATCGGACATTTTAGGAAAAAACATAATATCTATCATAACATTCATGAAATTTTTATATACATTTTTTGCAATTTCTAAAACTTCTTCTTTTGTTTTTTCCGGAAAAGATATGGTAAGCATACTTATGACGTGTTTTTTTCTTATAGGGATAAAATAATACATAAAAACGGCAAAAAACTGGCCGGTTTTCTGCGCTAAAGAGCGCGGAAAAAGGTAAATAAAAAACATCACCCCTTTAAGGGCATAAAATTCGACGTAATTTTGAAATTTGCTTCTTTTAGACATAAGAAGTAACCTTTAATTTTCCTTGATAAAAAGTTTGGCAAGAAAGCTTTTTTCGAAATCTACTGCTTTATACGGGCAGAGTTCGTGGCAGCAAAAACAGCTTATGCATTTTTTTTCATCAACATGCGGATATTTGTTTTTGTCTTCTTCATCAATGGCCTTTACGGGGCAGGATTTTACGCAAAAAAGGCACCTTACGCATTTTTGCACGTTCACTTTCGCCTTAACCCACAAAAATTTACCCAATACCTTAACCAACGCTTTCGGTACCATATCAAGTTTTCTGGTGCTTGGCATTTTAAAGTTCGTAAAATCAAAATCTTTCGGATTGTTGCCTATAATTTCCAAGGCTTCAATATCGTGAGGCGTAATTCCGATGATTGAACCCATTTTTTCAAAAGCCCGGAAGTTTTCCAAAGTCGCGCCCACAGTCTGTAACATATAAGCGTCAAGCAATGCGGTATCGGATGACGCGGCGATAAGGTCAAACTTTCTTATATCTCCGGAGCTCGGGCCGTTGCCTTCCATGCCGACCACGCCGTCCAATAGCGTAAATCTTATTTTGTCTTTCAAAAACATATATATGTGGGCAAGCAATTCGCCGAAATCGCTGTTTTTTGAAGCATATTTGTGATATTCCACTTTCATAAGCCCCGGTATGCAGCCGTAAAGGTTTTTTATTCCAGCCGTAAAACTCATTAATGAATGCGTTTTAAGTTTTGGCAGGTTTATTATGCCGTCACAGTTTAACACCGCGTTTGAAAAATGCACTTTCCTGACATTTTTATCGCCTATATCAAATTGTTTCGAGCCTACGGCTTCAAAGTTAATAAGCTCTACGTTTTCTTTTTTGCAGATTTCCGCCATGCCGGTTTTTTGCCATAAATTTTCTATGTTTCTTATGGCGCCGCCAGGGCTGTCACCCACAACAGGCGTTGCGCCGGCTTCTTTTACAAGTTTGATTATCGTTTTAACTATTTTAGGATGCGTCGTAACCGCCCTTTCAGGCTCTTTCGGGCTTAAAAGGTTGGGTTTTATAAGTATTCTTTCGCCGGGTTTGACAAAAGACAAAATGCCGCCAAGAAGATTTATAGCTTCTTTGACGGCAATATTTGATTTGTTGTAGTCATCGCACCACACTAAACTTATTTTTTTCATTTTTCCTGAACCGTTATTTTATTATTGAGCCGCTACCTCTTCCTGGGAATCGTTCTCATCCTGCTTATTCATCCTGACTGATATTATCTTGGAAACGCCGTGTTCTTCCATAGTTACTCCGTAAAGGATATCCGCCATTTCCATTGTACGTTTGTTATGGGTTACCACCAAAAACTGTGTTTTGGAAGCAAACTCTTTAATCATCGCTATGTATCTGCCAACGTTTGCGTCATCAAGAGGCGCGTCGACTTCGTCCAAAATACAAAACGGAGAAGGTTTAACCATAAAAAAAGCAAAAAGCAGCGCTACGGCTGTTAAAGCTTTTTCACCGCCGGAGCAAAGCGATATATTTTGCAGCTTCTTTCCGGGAGGCTGCGCGTAAATATCAACGCCGCTTTCAAGAAGGTTATTTTCGTCCGTAAGCATAAGGTCGGCTTCGCCGCCGCCAAAAAGCTTGCGGTAAAGATCCCTGAAGTTGGCTCTTACTACGTCAAAAGTTTTTTTAAAGTTTTCTATGGTGGAATTATTTATCTTTTTTATAACTTCATGCAAATCTTCTTTCGCTTTTAAAAGGTCCTGCTGCTGCGTTAAGAGGAAGTTGTACCTCTGCTCCAAAGCGTCGTACTCTTCCTGCGCGGCAAGATTTACCGAACCCAGAGATTCCATCTTTCTTTTTATTTTATTTATCTCTTCATGGTTGACTTCTACGCCGTCAAAATCATTTTTTACCTCTTCATAAGGTTTTCCGTAGGTCTCAAGCAGCCTTTTTTCCAAATCAATTTTCTGATACTCAAAATTCTTCAAATCAATCTGCATGGCATTCATATCGGCGTTTAAATCGTCAACTTTATTTCTTAATTCATGCCAGGTATTTGTTTTTGCGTCAATATTTTCCTGTAAACCCTCTTTATCGCTTAAAGAAAGCTGCATTTCGGCTTCTTTTTTTGCCTGTTCTTCATAAAGCTGCTGGATTTTTATGGTTTCAGTTTCCTGCGAAGTCAAAAGTTCCGAAAGTTTTGCTTCATTTTCCGCAGTCCTGCTAACAGCATATTCAATCTGCTGCTTTACGTTTGTTATATTGTCCAAAATGTACTGTTGGCCTCTCTGCTTATTTTCCATTTCGGAGGCTTTCTTATCCCACGCGCTTCTGGCATCCATCATAACAGGCGCTATATTTTCTTCTTCTTTTCTTGCTTCGATTATTCCGTTTTCAATGTTCTGCAGCTCGCCGTAGAGAGCGTTTTCCTCTTCCTCTATTTTTGCAAGCTGCGTGTCAAAAACAGAAATTTTTTCATTAAAAGAGCCAAGCTCGGCGTTTTTAAGCGCAATCTCTTCTTTATGTTTATTAATTTCTTCAACCGTACTTTTTATGTCGTTATTTTTTTCTTCTATCTGGGCTTTTTTGCTTTCTATCTGTGTTTTTAACTTTACCGTGTCAAAACCGAATCTTTCTTTTTCAAGCCTTGAATTTATCTGGTATTCGTTAATGCTGTCTATTTCAGTTTGAGTTGAAGTTATACTATGCTTTAATTCTTCGCTTTTTTCCTGAAGCTTTTTAATCTGCTCTTCAATTAGTACGGGTTTTTCAAATGATGTTTTCCCTCCGCCCTGCACTATCGCGCTTCCGTAAACTTTTTTACCGGAAACTATCGTGTTTGAACATAAGAAGCGTATTATTTTTTCATCCTGCGGAGAAAATCTTAAGTATTTTATAAGTTCAGTAAATCCAATAGGCAAGCCCATCGCGGAAGACACAGAGTTTTCAGGCACTTTTTCTGCAACTATAAAGGAAAGCCTGCTCAGCCCGTTATCTTCCAAAAACTGTATCGCCTGCTCCGCTTTTTCAGTAGTATCGCAGACAAGATAGTTAAGTTTTTCGCCTAAAGCAGAAGCTATAAGTTCATCTTTGTCGTCATCCGCGTCTATAAGGCTGCTGACAGGGCCTCTCGCTATGTCGCCGAGGTTTAAAACAGCCCTTATTGAAGAACGGATAGGGTCCTGCTGGTCAAACTCTTTTAAGGTTTCTATTCTCGATTCGTTTGAAGCAATCTTCTCTTTATATTCGGAAAGTTTATCGTTTAAAGCGTCAAGCTTTGCTTCGTTTTCAATAACAGTTTTATTGATTTCTTCCTTTTTAGCTTCAAAAGAAAGAAGCGATTCATTTGCCTCGGTAAGTTCGGATTCGATCTTTGCTATTTCCTGGTTTGTGGGCTCTATTTCGCTTTCAAGCCTGGATATAATTCTTTGTAAAGACGCGCTTTCAGCGTCAAGGTGAATTCTCGTTTCGGCAAGTTCCGCTTTAAGGTTGATCTGGCTTTCTTTTTCATTTTCAAGATCAGATAATCTTGAACGTATAGCCGTTTCTCTTGCTTCCACTTCAAAAATTTTAGATTTTATGGCATTGTACTGCTGTTCTTTTTCCCTGTAAGCTTTCTCAAGGTTTTCAGTCTCAACAGCTAAAGAACCGTCATCAGTATTGATTGAATTCAGCTGGTTTTCGTATTGAACTACTTTTTCACGGTTGATTACGAGTTCCTGCTGAAGCCGCTCCTGTTCCGCCCTGATTTCGGCTTCACGCTGTGAAGAATGCTGTATTATCTGGTCGGCAATCCCTATTTGCGTTTTAATTTCGCTGACGTCTTTGTTTACATTGACATACTGCTCATTTTTTTCATCAAGCGTAAGGCGCATTTCCTGTATTTCAGCGTCAATCAGCGCAACCGCTGTATTATTGGTTTCAAACTCTTTTATTTTAGGGTCAAGTTCTTTTTTAAGTCTGTCGATTTCGGTATTTCCGTAGGTTATATGCTGCACAAGATCCGCGACTTCATATTTCGCAAGCTCTTCCTGGAATTTTTTATACTGTTTTGCTTTTTTAGCGGCAATATCCAAAGCGGTTATCTGTTGTTTGTGTATGGCAAGCGCATCTGAAAGTCGCGACATATCGGTATCGATTTTATCGAGCCTTCTGAGAGTTTCTTCCCTTCTGACTTTATATTTTGCGACGCCGGCGGCTTCTTCAAACAAATCCCTTCTGTCCTCCGGTTTTGCCGTGGTTAAAAAATCAACTTTCCCCTGCTCTATTATTGAATAACCGTCAGAACCTATGCCGGTATCCAGAAACATATCTTTTATGTCTTTCAGTCTGCACTGCGTTTTATTAATAAAGTATTCGCTTTCGCCGCTTCTGAAAAGTCGTCTCGTAACGGTAACTTCGGAATAATCGATGGGCAAAACGTTTTGCGAGTTATCAAAAGTCAAAGAAACTTCCGCCATGCCGGTTGTGGCTCTTGTCTGAGTGCCGCCGAAAATAACTTCCTGCATCTGCGAACTTCTCATTGACTTCGCTCGTTGCTCGCCGAGACACCAGCGTATGGCATCGGAAATATTTGATTTCCCGCATCCGTTAGGGCCTATAATTGCCGTTATGCCCGGCTCAAAGTTCAATATGGTTCTGTCAGCAAATGATTTGAAACCGGTCACTTCAACTTTTTTTAAATGCATTATTGTTTTCCCGTGGTTTATCTGGTAAGCAGATTTATATTTTAATATTCCCCGCCGTCGGGAGATAGGCCGTCATAAGCTTCCCTGAGCCTTTCCTGGTAATCGGAATCTCTGTCTTTTTTATATAAGGTCGCAGCCAAAACTGCGACTGAAGCGGCAAGGGCGGTCGTAATAAAAAGCATTCCGACGCATTCGCAAAAGCAGCTCACAGATGTTCTTTTGTTGTTTAACATACTTTACACTTCCTCTTTTGTGTCTCGGCAACTACGCTGCCGTCATTGCCTATCATCCTTGCAGAAAGTTTATAATTGCCCGGCGTAAAATAAAGCCAGTCAAACCACCAATAGCCGCCGCCGTACCTGCACGGATTCCACTCGCCGTCATTAAATGATAATTCCACATATCCGTCCGGCGAAGCGCCTATGCGTATGGCATAATGGCTGCTGCTTATATTTTCCGCTTCGAGCGGATAGTCTATATATACGTATGCGTTGTTTGGAGCAATAACCTTTTTTTCTTTCTTTGATACAGTTTTTACAACTGCTTTCTTTTCTTTCTTGACAGATATTTTTTTAGCAGCCGGTGCTTTTTTGGTTGCAGTTTTCTTTTTCGGCGCCGCTTATTTTGCTTCCGCAGAGTTGCTTGACAAGACGTTTTCTACAGCTTCTTTTTTCTTCGTAACCTTCATTGCCATTTTCTCCTCCAAAAGACTTTTATACTCAAGATTTTACAAAAATTTTTATAGTATGGCAAACCAAAAGGCTGCCGGGGAAGCATCTTATTCGCTTATATATATCCTGTATTTCTTATATATCCTGCCATTCATCATTTCAGCTGTGCGCTGCGTCATTACATTATCATCTAAAACCCATGAAAGCTCGCAGTGCTTATAACCGTTTTTTAATGCGTTTTTCAAGCCTTTTTCGTACATTATAGCTTCAATGCCTTTGTGCCTGTATTCCTTTACGACACCCATAACCATAAGCCTTAAACCGTCTATTTTTCTTTTGTAATACAGAAACTTAAATACGCCGAACGGAAGAAGGCTGCCGTTAAGCTTTTTTAACACCTGGTTGTAATCGGGAAGGGATATAAGCATTCCTACGGGAGCGCCCGCGATTGAAGCGACTATAACCATGTCAGGGTCTATCAAATGCTTAAGCTTTGAAGCTATTGAAGCAAATTCTTCATCGCTCCATGGCACAAAACCCCAGTTTTTTTCCCATGCGCGGTTATATATTGAAATTGCGGATTTTAAGTCTTCGTTAAAAGAATCTTTTCTCAAAGATCTTACTTTCAGCGTGGGCAGTTTCTTTTTTGCCATATTTACTACCCTTTCAAGCCTTCCTACTCTTGAATCGCCTACAACATCCATATCATAAGCATATAGTTCTTTTGCCTTTTTAAGACCGGACTTTTCAGCGAGATTAAGATAATATTCGGGCGTATAACTCATCATAAGGCTTGGCGGTATGTCAAAACCTTCTGAAAGGAAACCGCATTCGTCATTCGTGGAAGGGTTCATCGGACCCATCATTTTAGGTATATTTCTTTCTTTTAGCCATTTTTTTGCTGTATCAAAAAGCGCTTTAGCAGTTTCAACATCATTTATACATTCAAAAAAACCGAAAAAACCGCAGTTGTCATCCTGAAAGTTTATATAATTATGGTCAATTACAGCGGCTATCCTGCCTGTAATCTTTCCTTCATCGTTATAAGCTAAAAAAAGCTGCTTTTGGGCATGAAGCCAGAAAGGGTTTTTTTCGGAAAACAGCTCAATCATATCTGATATTAAAGGCGGCACCCAGGGGCTTTTCGCGGAGTAAATTTTCCATGGAAAACGGATAAACTGCCTGAATTGCCTTGAAGTAGTTACTTTGGCTATTCTCATAAATGCACCCCGAGATTAGATTTGTTTAAGAAATGACGCCGAACGCTTTACCGGCTTTTTCAAACTTTTCAAGAATAAAGTTCAAATGGTCATCAGTATGCGTAGCCATATAGCTGGTTCTGATAATCGCCTGCCCTTCCGGAACAGCCGGAGTCACAACCGGCGAAGCGAAAACGCCTTCGTCAAAAAGCATTCTCCACATTTTAAACGCGGTTATATCGCTGCCAACCGTCAACGGTATGATAGGTGATTCTGAATGATTTGTGTTATATCCCATAGCCTGGAAAGCCGCTTTCATTTTATTTGCGTTTTCCATAAGCTTTATTCTTCTTTCCGGTTCCTGTACCATAAGGTCCATAGCCGCGTCAATCGCTCCGACGCATGCCGGAGGAAGGCTTGCCGTAAATATCATAGGCCTTGCAGTGTGCTTTATATAATCTATAACTTTGGCATTGCTTGCTATAAAACCGCCTATTGAAGCAAGCGACTTTGAAGCCGTAGCCATAATAACGTCAACATCGTCTTGCATATCGTAATGGGAACCCGTGCCTCTTCCGTCTTTGCCTATAACGCCGATTGAGTGAGCCTCATCAACAAAAACCTTTGCTCCGTATTTTTTTGCCAGTTTTGAAAGTTCCGGAAGATTTATTATATCGCCTTCCATGCTGAAAACGCCGTCAACTACTATAAGCATCGGTTTTCCCTGATGCTTTACAAGCTGCCTTTCAAGGTCAGCCATATCATTATGCCTAAATCTTGCCATGTCGCCAAAAGATAATCTGCAGCCGTCTATTATGGAAGCATGGTCTAATCTGTCTGTTATTACTACTTCGCCTTTGCCTACAAGCGATGAAATTGAACCTAAATTCGAATGGTGGCCGGTAGTGAAAAGAACCGCGTCTTCTTTGCCTACGAATTTCGCGAATTTTTTCTCTACTTTTTCATGCAAATCGCTTGTTCCGTTTAAAAATCTTGAGCCGGTACCTGAAGTTCCGTACTTTTTAGCTGCTTCCATTGAGGCCTCTATTACTTTAGGATGGCTTGCAAGCCCCAAATAGTTATTTGAACATACTACTACCTTTTTTTTGCCTTCAACTATGGTTTCAGGTCCCTGCTGGGATTCTACCCTGTGGAAATATGGATAAACGCCTGCTTCTTTTAAATCGCTTGCACCGTGAAAATTATTGCATTTTTCAAAAATATCAGAACTCATTTCAAAAGTCTCCCCTTTCGCGTACTCTTTTATTAAAAGAATTTATTATTTAAGTACCAATTGTATGTTATTTTAGAGGCAATTTCAAGTTTGGTAAAGCCCATGCCAAGCTCTTTCTTTGCCGGTTCGGTATCAGCAGTCCAGTATTCCTGAAGCATTTCATTGATTTTCTGCTTATTTAACACTGCCGGCTTCCTGCTTATATAGGAAAATGACTGCGCGGCCATACCGGCAAACTTAAACACAAAATCCGGCACAGGTATAGGGACAGTCTTTCTGCCAACGGCTTTGGCTATAATCTGGCCTACGTCTGACCAGGTATAAGGCGTTTCGCTGGCAAGGTAGTAGGTTTGATTGTCGCTTTTGGGGTTTTCAATGCTTGCGACAACAGCATCCGCCACATCTTTTACGTAAACAAGCTGCAAAAGACGTTTTTCCATAGTTACGGGGCGCAAATGTTTATGGACAAGGTTAAAAAATATGAATATGTCTTTATCCCTTGGCCCGTAAACGGAAGCAGGCCTTAGTATTGTATAAGGAATCTTGTTTTTAAACAGTTTTTTTATCTCATCTTCCGCGGCAAGCTTGCTTATGCCGTAATCTGAAACAGGAGCTTCTTTATCTGTAAGTTTTCTGGGCTGTTCCGAAGCGCTCGGCCCCATAGCCGCCTGCGATGATATGAAAATGAATTTTTTAAGGTTTTTATTTGCTTTTAAAACCGCATTGCAAAGGTTTTTTGTTGTATCAACGTTGGATTTGAAGTAATCTTCTTTATTAAACGCCCTGACGCTTCCCGCGCAGTGCACTATTACATCGGCGTCTTTCGCGCATATTTCTAAAAATCTTGCGTCATTTAAATCCCCGTACTTGTAAAACAGCGGCAGCGGGCTTATCCAAGACAGGTCGGAAGTTTTTCTCACTATGCATGTAACCTGATGCTTTGCGTTAAGGAGCGCCTCAACTATATGGCTCCCCACAAAACCGTTTCCGCCCGTAACTAAAACTTTTAACATTCTCTCCTCCAAGATATTTTTAATACTATTTAGCAGATTCTCGGAAGCTGTTCCATATCGGCGTTTAAAATTTTTCTTAAACTGCCGGACAGCGTTTTTACCCATACTCCTTTAGGAGACGCCACTACTTCCCCTATAACCGCGGCATCTTTACCCAGCTTATTCTTTTTATACGCGGATAAAACTTTATTAGTGTACGTTTTATTTTGTATTGAAATCATCTTTCCTTCATTTGCGACATACATAGGGTCAAAGCCTAAAACCCTGCAAACTGCTAAAACGGCTTTTGATACGGGAACGGTTTTTTGGTCAATAATTATGCCCGCATTTGAGCTTTCTGCAATTTCGTTTAATGCCGCAGCCAAACCGCCCCTTGTCAAATCTCTCATTGCGTGAGCCTGCGGGCAGGCTTTTAAAATATCCCGAGTTAAAGAATTGAGGCAGGCGCAGTCGCTTTTAATGTTTCCCTTAAAGCCAAAATTATTCCTTTCAAGCATTATGGCTATGCCGTGTTCAGCGATATTGCCGCTTACTATTATTGAGTCTCCCGCTTGTGCGTTGGAACCGGAAAGGTTGATTTTATTGTTTACAATCCCGATAGCGCTGGTGTTTATAAAAATTCCGTCAGCTTCGCCTTTTTTTACGATTTTTGTATCCCCTGTAACTATTTCCACTCCGGCATTTTTTGCTTCCGCCGCCATAGACCTTGTGATTTTTTCAAGGCTTGCAAGAGGAAAGCCCTCTTCAATAATAGCCGCAGCTGACATCGCAAGGGGGGTCGCGCCCATCATGGAAATATCGTTAATGCTTCCGCAAACGGCAAGTTTGCCTATATTCCCGCCTTTGAAAAAAACGGGATTGATAACAAATGAATCCGTAGAAAAAGCAAGCTTAACGCCTTTAATATCCAAAACCGCCGCGTCATCAAGCTTGTTTAAATATTTGTTTGAAAAATATTTTTTAAAGCTATTAGCGACAAGTTCTTTTGAAGCGTTGCCGCCTGCGCCGTGCGCCATGGTTATTTTTTTATTTTGAACCATTTTAATGACATCCTTAATTTCATTGGTTTACAACCCAAACCCGTGTTGATGTAAAAACTTTTCGCCTTTTAGGCGGGTTATTTAAAAGGGACGTTGTCCCTAACCCTAGTACTTTTGCCAAGTGATGCAAAAGTACCAAAAAATCTGCCGCTGAGTACATTCGTTTTCAAATTTTTTAGTCAATTCCTGAAACTTGCCTTTTTCAAAGGCTTCAAACAGACAGGAATTAAACCGCCTAAAAAATTTAAAAACTCATAAACATGTACTCTGAGGCGGCGTAAAACAAATGTAACAAACATTTTCGTTCATAAACCGTAAAAAGGGCAGCACAACAAAAGAACTTCAACACTATTAATTATTATTTATTTATTAATTGTATTTATAGTATGCCGCGCAAACGCCTTCAGACGATACCATGCAAGGCCCGACAGGATTCTGCGGAGTGCACGCTTTAGCAAATAACAGGCAGTTTGCCGGCAATGCTTTGCCTTTCATTATATCGCCGCATATGCATTTATCTTTCTTTTCTTTTACGGGCTTAAGTTTAAACTTTTTTTCAGCGTCAAAAGCTTTATATTTATCTTTTATTCCAAATCCGCTTTGCTTTATAATGCCAAAACCGCGCCAGACGTCATCTTTCAAATCAAAAACGTCCGTAAGCATCTCTTTTGCTTTTAGATTTCCTTCAGCGCTTACAGCAGACTCATACTTATTAACAATCGCGGCTTTGCCGGAACTGATTAACAGTTTAAGCATATTTACTGCTTCTTTTATCTCTTTGGCAAAAAAACCTGTTACAACACATGGAATATTGTGTTTTTCAGCAAGGAACGCAAAATTTTTGTATCCCGTAACAGAAGCGACATTTCCCGGCAAAATAAAACCGTCAACTTTTAAATCTTTTGAAGAAGCAATTGCTTCTAAAGCCGGAAAAACAGTTTTAAACATCGAAAAAACTGAAAAGTTTAATACTTTTTTTTTATATGCTTCTTGAATAATAAAGGCTGCCAAAGGAGCGGTTGTCTCAAAACCCGCGCCGATAAATACTACATCTTTTGAAGGGTTTTTTAAAGCTGTCTCTAATGATTCGTACGCGGAATATACAATTCTGATATCAGCGCCTTTTCCCGCTTCTTTCTCAAGGGTGGACGTTACGGCAGGCACCCGCAGCATATCGCCGAAAGTAGTTATAATAACATTCTGTTTTTTAGCAAGGCTTACGCACTGCTCAAGCCTGCCTGAAGGCGTTACGCATACCGGGCAGCCGGGACCCGAAATAAGCTCTGTATTTTTAAAGTGTTTTCTTAAGCCGTACTTTGAAATAGCCATCGTGTGCGTTCCGCACACTTCCATTATTTTGATTTGTTTATTGTTTGCCATGCTTTTCCTTTATTTCTTTAACCCAATCCGCAATATTGTCGGGATAAACAAAAGAACGGCATTTTTCCAAAGCGGTCTTAACTGAGGTTTCTACTATAAGGAGGTCTAAGTGGTCTTTTTTAAAGAAGTTTTCTTCTACGGCTTTTCCCAGAAATTTCAGGAAACCGTCAAAATAGCCGTCTACATTTATAAGGGCACAAGCTTTTTTGTGTATGCAAAGCTGCGACCATGTTAAAACTTCGGCAAGTTCGTCTATCGTTCCGATTCCGCCGGGTAAAACAATAAAATAATCAGCAAGCTCGTACATCTTATTTTTTCTTTGGTGCATGCTGTCTGATATGATAAGTTCGGAAAGCCCCGTGTGGCATACTTCTAAATCTTTTAAAAATTCCGGTATAACCCCGGTAACCCTGCCGCCGTTGCGTAATACGCTGTTAGCGACCGTTCCCATAAGCCCGCTGTTACCGCCTCCGTAAACAAGTTCCAAATTATTTACAGCTATCAATCTTCCTAATTCTTCGGCTGTTTTAATAAAAGTTTCGTTCTTTCCGGAGCTTGCCCCGCAAAAGACGCAAACCCTTTCTTTCACTATATTATCCCCGACTCTTTGGACGCTTGAATCATTTCCAAAGCGTCTTTTTTTGATATTTTATTAATTGCAAACCCGGCGTGCACCAACACGTAGTCGTTAGGTTTAAGGTTCTCTAAAAGCGCGGTTTTTATTTCTGATGTTATTCCGTCAAAATCTGCCAGTGCGGTTTCTTTATCTACTATTTTTTTTACTTTTGCTACCGTTGCAAGGCACATATTATCGTTTAGCCTTTGATATCTTTTCGACTGCTTTTTTGGCTTCATCGCGCACTTCCTTATCTCCCGAATCTCTTGCCAACTGCTGTAAAGAAGAGACTGCCGGAGAAGCGGCTTTTCCCATTTCAGAAAGCTCAGCTATCGCCCTCATTTTCACGTAATCGCTTTTATTTTTAAGAAGTTTAACAAGGTCACTGACTGAAGAGTCAGAAGCGCGCCCGATTTTGCCTAAAGCTTTAACAACCGCGACATGCACGTCATCATCATTATCATTTAATATCATAATCAGATCCGGAATAGTCTCATTTGCTTCACTACCCATTTCGGCAAGGGCATTAATTGCGGCAATTCTGACTTCTGAAGGGTTTTTAGCACCTGCAAGGTCAACTAAACCGGCAACAGCTTTTTTGGAGGCCGCGCCGATTTCCGCCAGCGACTTTCTCGATGCTTCAGTCAATACAGGATTATTCTTTGCGATAACGCTCACAACATTCGCACCCTAGTCTGCCGCTCCGGATTTTAAAGCGCCCATGCTTTTGACCGCTGTTTCAGCTACGTCCTGGTTTTCGTCATTCATTTTAGCAGCCATCTTTTTAAGAGCGCCGATTTCTTTTAATTTTTCGGGGTCCATATTGCCGAGAGCTTCCAGAGCTTTCTGCTGTATCGCCGGATATTTATAATCGGTATAAGGCAAAACGTCAGCAGCGACAAAAGAAGTATCTCTGCCTATCCTTTTTAATGCCTCAAGATAATCAAGTTTAACGTATTGGCTTGCGGTCGCAAGCTGTTTAATGATTTCGCTTATCGCGGCGTCTTTGTTTGCATTGAGCTGCGAAATAGCAGATGTCGCGTCTTCTCTTACTTCGGTATTGCTGTAAGTGAGCATTGAAACTAAGTCTGAAACTGCTATTTCCGGGTTGATTTCAGTAGCTTTTTTGTAATTTTCTATAGCGGCAGCGTAATCTTTTTGTATAAGTTTTACATCAGCCATGCCTTTTAAAGCATTGACATCCTGCGGGCGTCTTTTAAGAACAACCTGATAGAGTTCTAAAGCTTTATCATACTCTCCTTCCCTGTAGTAACTATATGCTTTATCAATTTTTCCCGTATTATCGCAAGAAACCAATAAAAATATAAATAAACAAGAAAAGGCTAAAACAAAAACCTTGTTAAATCTCATAAACGTTTAACTCCCAAATACAATATATAACAGATTATATCAAAAAGTAATCTATTTTTCACGTAATTCATGTAAATATGCCTGTCCGATGCATATACCGCCGTCATTAACGGGCACGGATTTATTAAAAAGCGGCTGCAATTCAGAAGATTTTAGCCTATTTACAATTTTTTTCAATAAAAACGTGTTTTGAAACGCTCCGCCGCTTAATATTATCTTTTTCGTTTTATACTTTTTTGAGCATTGCAAAGCAGCATCAGCAACCATACAGGCTATGGTGTTGTGAAACTTTAAACTTATTTCAGCGGCGGCAATTCTTTTTTCAACATCAAAAAGTATGTTTTTTATCATATCATTGTATTTTATTATATGGCTTTCAATTTTATATGGATAAGACTTGTTACCGCTACCTGTTATGGCAGACTCCAAAGCAGTTGCTCCTTCCGCTTCAAAAGTCGCTTCATATTTTATACCAGCAAGAGCGGCAATGCCGTCAAACAATCTTCCCATGCTTGACGTTTTTGGGGAATTAATGTTATTTTCAAGCATTTTTAACACTTTTTTGTATTCATATTTTTTAAATGCCGCAGGCATCATATCAGTTAATCCGCACTTATAAAGAAGCGCGACGGCTGTTCTCCAAATCTCTTTAGCGCATATATCGCCGCCCGGAAGGTTAAAATAATCTAAATGTAAAAGCCTTTCAAATGTTTTACCGTTAAAAAGAACGCATTCGCCACCCCAAATATTGCCGTCCTCCCCATAACCGTTACCGTCAAAGCTGAATCCTATAACTGTATCCTTTATGCCGTTTTCAGCCATTACGGAAGCAATATGGGCATAATGATGAAAGTATTTTTTAACGCTTTTATATTTAGTTTTTATGTAATTTGACGAAAAATAACCTTCATGAGCGTCACAAACGGCTTTTTTAGGGTTAATATTTAAAAATGACTTCATTTTTCTTATATTTTCAGCATAGAAATCTTCATTAGCTTTTGCGGCTAAATCTCCAGAAAACTGCGAAAGGTAAGCATTGCCGTTCCTGACAAAACAAAAGCTGTTTTTTAAATCGCCTCCCGCGGCTATTAAATTTTCATGAATGCCTGTTTTTACAGGTTCGGGGACATACCCCCTGCTTCTTCTTATCAGTATTTTTTCATCTTTCTGTACAAATTTAACTATTGAATCATCGGAACGGTTTTCAATATCCCTGTCATTTGAAAGGAAATAATCGGCAATGCCGAAAAGGTTTTTAAAGGCGTCTTTGTCCGAAGCGCTTATAGGTTCATCGGCGCGGTTTCCTGAAGTCATAACAAGAACCGGAATTTCTTTTACCAAAAGATGGTGCAAAGGAGCGCTGGGCATCATAATGCCAAGCGAGTTATTATCGGGGGCAATTACTTCCGGCAGTTGATTGCCGCGTTTTTTCAGTATCACAATCGGCGCTTTTGCTGAAAGCAGCAGCTCTTGTTCATGTCTATTGACAAAGCAGAGTTTTTTGGCGGACTGAATAGCAGCCATAAGAGCAAACGGCTTAAACGGCCTCAGCTTTCTTTTTCTTAAACGCTTTACGGCTTTTATATTTGAAGCGTCGCACGCGAGGTGAAATCCCCCTATGCTTTTAACCGCAACTATTTTTCCGGCTTTTAAATATTGAACCGCGCGGTCAAAAGCTTCCTGCTTGAGAGCAAGCAGCCGGCTTTTACCGTCATACAAATAAAGCTGCGGACCGCATTCAGGGCAGGCATTCGGCTGCGCGTGGAAACGGCGGTCTGCGGGATTATTATATTCTTTCAGACAGTCCGGGCACATTTTAAAATGCCGCATAGTAGTATTTTTTCTGTCATAAGGAAGTTTATTTATAATTGAAAATCTCGGGCCGCAGTTGACGCAGTTAATAAAAGGGTACTTATATCTTCTGTCGCTTTTTGAAAAAAGTTCTTTTCTGCATTGGCCGCAAAGCGCCAAATCGGGAGGGAATTCAGATGTTATTTCACTTTTTTTACTTTTTTTTATTTCAAAATCTTTATATCCGGCATTTGGAACCGCCGTAATTTTATATGATGCTTCAAAAACTGAATTTTTTAACCGCTTTACAAATAAGTTTATGCTTTCTGAGCCGCCTTCAATGGCTATTTCTGCGCCAAAACCCGTATTTCTGACATATCCGGCAAGTTGATGCTTTTTAGCTAAATTAAAAACAAAAGGCCTGAAACCAAGCCCTTGCACCGTACCGCACACTTCAATCAATATGCTTTTATTCGCCTTCAATGTCTTTAACATAAACTTCATGACCTGAAATTATTTTTATATCATTTGAGCCGCAGTAAGGGCAGCGTAAATTTTTCATATCGGAAGGCGCGATATCAGCCTTGCAAACATTGCACTGCGCGGAAAGAGGCATAATTTCATACTCGATTCCGGCATTTTTAGCGATATCATACTCTTTAAATATATGGTCAATAAATGAATGGTTTAAAAAATCCCGCTCTATTCCTGACGCCTCTCCCAAAACAACCGTAATCTTTGTTATTTTTGTCATATTATTTTTTTGAGCTTCAGCCAAAATAACATTCCACAAATCTCTTGCAATTCCGTGTTCGTGCATTGTTTTCCCCTTTGTTATTGCTAAACAGCACTAATTATACAACAATTAGTAAGTAATAGTTAATAATGAATAATTCAACAGCGGTGCGCTTCCGCACCGCTGTCTTTGCATTTTAAACTTTCCATTTTGAATTTTGCCGTTCTGATTACCAGCTGTAATTTATCCCTGCCATTGCTCCCATATTATTAAAATTTTCCGCCTGTTCGTATGATCCCGTCATATATACGTTTATATGCCTGCTTACGTATACGCTTACTCCCGCTTCCGCATTGCCCGATAATAAGCTGTTTGACATTCCGTACACGCTAAATGTTTTCTCTATCCCGTTTAATTTTGCTTCGTATTCACCGTTTCTCCCCATTAAATTGTACTTCGCCCCGATTTCCGCGTACCACCTTATCAGCTTACCCGCGTTTTCCGCTCTCATCCCTATACGACTGTCTATTACTTCATAATCCTGTTCATTCACATCCAGCCAGCTCGCCTTGTTACCTTTCGCTTCTTCCTTAAATCCTTCCGTATTTATCACACTTGCTTCCAATCCCAAATACGGGCTTATATTAAAATTATTCTTTTTGTACACCTTGTAATAACCTTCCACGTCCGCGCTCACGCTCCATCCGTTATAACTTGCATTCGTCTGCGACTGCAGCACCGGCTGCTCCCTTTCCACTTCGTACTGTTCATATCCTGCCTGCAAACTTGTCTTTAATGTCAACCTTTCTCCAAATAAACCAAAATACGCGCCGCCCCTGTAATCTTTTATGTCACCCGTGTCATTTCCCTGCTTTATGTCGTGTTTCCCGTAACTTACCGTGTAACCTAGTATCGCGTTCTTTATCCCGCAATAACTGTCAAACCCCGCCACTATATACCCGCTCTTATCTTTAAACTCTTCTACCGAATTGCTGTCTTCTTTCATCTTAAAATCATTTCCGTATCCCTGTACCCATATATTATACGTGCACGGCGTATGGTACTCCCTTGTTTCATTCCTGCTTATCTTTTCCTGTATCTGGTTATTTACCTGCTCCCTTCCTATCACCTTCCCTACCGATAACATCATATTCGCGTATATGCTTCCCGCCACTTCGTTAAATACCGCCCTCTTTCCCGCATTGTCCAGCGGATCAGCCGTCCCTATTATCTTCGATATCGCATCTATTTCTTCCGCATCCCCGGCGTGTGTTATCCCGTCTATCGTTTTTGCCACTTCGCTCTCGTTATGCGACATCCCCGGTATTTTACTGTAATCCGTTATTACCTGCGCCAATCTTATATATACGTTATTTGCGTCCGTGGATATTATTATCCCTATCGAAGCAAAATTATTCGTAAACCCGTCATATATCCCCGTTAATCCGTTGCTTTTTAGTACCGTGTATGATGACTTTATTACAAATCCCTGCCTTAAATCCAAATCTATCAGGCTCCCGCTGTTGATTACCGCCGTTCCTGTCACGTTTAACGTGTCGTTATGCGGTATCAAGCTTTCATCCACCCTTACTCCCAATATCCCGCTTTCTTCATAATTGCCGTTTATTGTCAGATCCCCAAACTGCGTGCTTGTTCCGCCTCTTACCAGCCCCTCGTTTACCACATTGCCCGTTATCGTTCCGTTGCCGCTTAACATTCCTAATGCGCCTACATCTACATTCGATACATAGTTGTTTGTCATTACTTCCGCTTCGCCACGGTTTATCACACTGCTTGTTACGTTTACCGTTGAGCCGCTATCAAACACTATCCTTCCGTTCCCTTCTTTTACAAAGCTTCCTATCCCGTTTCCTAGTGTTGCGTTATATGTTGTTAATGTCCCGCTGTCAGTTTCTACCGTTATTGTTGACGTGCTAAATCTTGCGTACATATCATTTATTATGCTTACGCTGTTTGTATAGTTCAATATCCCCTCTTCAAAGTATATGTCGCCCGTTCCCGTTGCATACCCCGTTTTTACTTTCCCTTCGTTTATGTTCAATATCCCGTTTATACCGTTATTCGCGTTTGAAAGTATCAGCGTCCCGTTTCCTGCCTTGGTTATTTGCGTATCCGTGTTATTTGATGTTATACCGTCATTTACCGTTATTGCGCTGCTTTCTATATCCATATTAAGCCTTGCGTACTCTTCCAAATGAAATACGTTTGATACACCGTTTGCCTTGTTTCCGCTTACCATTGTATCTGTTGTCTGTTCTATATTTAATACCGCAAGCGTTGACGCGCTTCCTCCTTGCATATATACCGCGCCGCCTTTTAGTCCCGCTTCATTATTAGTTATCTTTGCGTTTGTCATATTTACTACGCTGTTTGTTCCTATATACAAACCGCCTCCGTACTGCGTTGCACTGTTGCTTTCTATTTCCGTATTACTGCCAAACGTTACGCTTGTTCCGTTGTTTGCATACAACCCGCCGCCTTCGTTCGCGCTGTTTTCTATAAACCTCGCTATATCGGCAAATACCATGCCCGCATTGTTTAAATATGCCCCCCCGCCTTGGCCGTTTGTTTTGTTATCCGTAAATACTGCCAATTTATTGAAAGTATATATTTGCGATGACGCGTATACCGCTCCTCCGCTTACCACAGCCGTATTGCTTGCAAAACTTACGCCTTGTGCAAATGTAATCGTTGCGCCAACTACGTGTAATGCTCCTCCGCTGGCGCTGGCGCTGTTAAACGTAAATGTTGAAGAACCGTTAAAGTATATTACCACAGGATCAGGATCGCCAAATATCGCCCCGCCAGAGCCGTTTACCGCAGCATTGCTGCTAAATATTACATCCGCAAAGGTGCCGGTGCTGTTCTTTAAATATAATGCTCCTCCACTGCCTGCTTTGTTTAATGCAAACACGGACGCAGCGTTAAATTCCAGTTCGCTCCCGTTTGAATACACCGCTCCGCCAAGTCCTGCCGTTGCCGTGTTTGCGCTAAATGTTGCACGGTCATTAAATATGTATTCTTGCCCCGCAAAACCCGAATATACCGCTCCGCCATTGCCTGTTACCGCTACGTTGCTTGTAAAGTTTACCGCGCGGTTAAATGCTACCGAACCCTGCTGTACGTACAATGCTCCGCCGTTTGCCTGCGCGCTGTTAAACGTAAATGTTGACGCGCCGCTAAAATTTATCAAAGCATTTGCATCGGAATATACCGCGCCGCCGGAACCTGCTGTTGCGGCGTTTGATGAAAAATTTACGTTCCCTAATGTTGCTACAGCCAACGCTCCGTTATTATATATACCGCCGCCGTTTGCGGCTGTATTCAATACAAATTCTGAGGAATCCAAATTTACAAATGACTGGTTAAAAACCGCTCCGCCGCCAAAGCTCGGGCCGGAAGATTTATTTGATTCAAATCTTGCTAAAGCGCCGCTTAAAACTGTAAATGACGATGAAGCGGCATTATGAACCGCGCCGCCGGTCGCTGCGGAAAAATTGCCATAAAATACCGCTGATGTTGTTATTGTAATACTGCCTGCAGACGTATTGGTTATCGCGCCGCCTGTATTTGCCGCATTTGAACTAAACGATACTATGCCTAAACTTATTTTACCGCCGTTATTAAATGCCGCCCCGCCCGATGTGGCAGCAATGTTACTTTCAAACGATGACGAAGAAAGCGTTACCGTTCCCGCATTATATATTCCGGCACCGTTTCGCGAAGAAATATTTAATTCAAATAATACAAAACTGCCTGCTGAAGATATTATTGAGCCGCTGTTTGAAATTGCCCCGCCGTTGCTTAAAGCATAATTGCTGCTAAATGCCACAACACTGTTAAAGTTAACCGTGCCGTTATTATAAATAGCCGCGCCCGCGTAAACAGCTCCGTTTGAAATATTACGTACAAAACCGCCATTATTAATAGTTACGCTTCCGCCTGCCCCGTTATAAATACCGCCGCCGGAAGATGCTATATTGCCGTCAAACACGGATGATGACAGGCTGATTATGCCGGAATTATACATCGCGCCGCCGTTTTGACCGCTTTGATTGGAATTAAACGTTGAAGAGGTTAAGGATATATTTCCTGAATTATATGCCGCGCCGCCGCTGCCTGTTGCAGTATTTGAACTAAATACGGCAAACATCAATGTCATTGTTGAACTTGCGGCATTATATATAGCGCCTCCGCTATTTGCTGCAATATTTGTTAAAAATATTGAATTGCTTCCCGTTGCCGTAGACGTAATGACACCGCCGTCAATATTGTATATTGCTCCGCCGTTTGTAGCAATATTTATTGTTGAGTTACTTTCAAAAAGATTTCTGCCGGACATATTCAATATACCGGAATTATAAACCGCGCCGCCGCTATTGGATGATTTATTTAAAACAAATTCAGAATTATTTAAGTTTACCGTCCCGCCGGGGGCATTTTGAATAGCGCCGCCGCTATTGAAAGAAATATTAGAATCAAAGTATGCAGCGTTTATACTTACTGTACCGCTATTGCCATTTTGAATAGCTCCCCCGCCCGAAGAAGTATTGCTGCTGAACTTAACAGATTCAAATGTTATATTTCCGTTGTTATACACTGCTCCGCCGCCGAAAGTAGCCCGGTTAGAATTAAACGTTGAAGAGGTTAAAAACACATTTCCGGAATTGTATACAGCACCGCCATTAGCCGGCGCCGTATTATTATCAAATAAGCCTTGGCCGGATATATTTATCTGCCCGCCTGTCGTATTGTATATCGCGCCGCCGCCGTTTACCGCAGCGTTTGAACTGAACGCAGCATCATAAAAATTAATAAAGCCCGCATTGTAAATCGCGCCGCCTGTTCCGTTTGAACTGTGAGTATTGCTGGTAAATATTACATGCGCGCCAGCAGAAGCGCTTATTGTAGAGCCTGCCCCGTTATATACAGCGCCGCCGCCCGTCCCTGAAAGATTTCCGTCAAAAAGTATTGTACCCGACTGGAAAGATATATTTGAACTGTCGGAATTATATACCGCGCCGCCCTGCGTCATCGCAAAGTTATTTGCGAACTTAAGGAAGCTGCCGTTAAACGTAAGAGACGAAACGGTTGTGAAAAATATCGCGCCGCCTGCTCCGGAAGATATGTTATTTGAAAACATTGCGGATGAACCGTTAAAGTTAAATTGTGCACCACCGGTATTTGTTGCGATCGCCCCGCCAAATCCTTTGGCATAATTATTATTAAACACTGTTTCTTGAGAATTAAAACTTAATACTGAACCGCCTAAAGCGTGTATAGCTCCGCCGCGGATATTAACAGATGCGCCTTCGGATACATTATTTTCAAATAACACTTTGCCGCCGTTAAACGTAATATCAGATGCCCCTGCCGTTCTGATCGCGCCGCCGCCGTCATTTATGGCAGTTGCCGAAGTCACATTATTTGAAAATACAATTAAGTCCGCAGTAAATGAAGCCGGTGAACCGTTTACAAAAACCGCGCCGCCGCCGTTTGTAATTGATGTATTACTGCTGAAATTGATGGTATTCGCCTCAAAGCTGGCAGATGAAACCGTTAAATAAACAGCTCCGCCGTAAGCTCCAGCTATATTGCCGCTAAAAGTGATTTTATTATCGCTTGTAATATTAAAAGATGATGCGCTTGCATAAACCGCGCCGCCGCTTCCTGTTGCCGAATTACCGCTGAAATCAACAGTATTTGACTCTAAATTTAAAACTGATGAACCTGTTAAATGAGCGACTCCGCCGGCTGCGCCGGATGTATTGCCGCTAAAAGAGACTAAATTATCGCTTATAAACGTAAATGATGATTTATTTGCATAAATTACACCGCCGTTTGTTGCCGCGCCGTTGTTAGCAAAAACAATATCTTTTGAATTGCTTACGCTAAACAATGAAGTATCAAGATATATCGCTCCTCCGGTAGTTGATGCAGTGTTACTGCTAAACTCTATATAATCCGCATTAAACGTAAACGTAGAGTTGCTTCTCGCGTATATCGCGCCGCCTTCCCTCGATGCGTTTGATGAAAATATCACGGTTGAAGCGTCAATATTAAAGTTTGAACCGGGTGTATATGCACCCACCGTAATTGCCCCGCCATAAATTTGGGCATAGTTGCCGTTAAATGCTACTTCATCAGCATTAAAATAGAATTGCGCCGCATAAGACCCTTTGATTGCTCCGCCGCCTACATAGGTTTGCGTACCTGTAGCTGTGTTGTTTTCAAAAAGAATATTTTTTGCAATAAATGTGAAAGACGAGCCTTGTGAATAGACAGCTCCTCCTCCGCTATTGTATGCCGAATCCAAGCTTATATTATTTATAAATGTTATTGAATCCGCCGTAATTGAAAATATTGAATTTGAAGCGCTTACAGCTCCGGCATATGAAGTGCCTGTATTGTTTATAAACTCTGCAACACCGGCATTAAGCGTAAAAGTTGAATTATTGATACCAATCGCGCCGGCAGCGCCGCCTGCAACAATGTTATTATTAAAGCTTATTAAATCCCCTGAAAAATCAAAAATTGAATTATCCGCATAAATAGCGCCGCCTTGCCGCGCGCTATTACTGCTAAAGCTGATACGGCTGCCGTTTAATGTTACAAATGAAGAGTTGGTTGCATAAATAGCGCCGCCGTAGCCGGCTGTGGAAGCATTTGACTCAAAAGATACATTTGAAAAAGTTGCCGAGCTGTTAAATATGCGTACCACTCCGCCGTGGCTCCCGGATACGTTGTTTCTAAACACTGAGCTGCTTACGCCGAGTACCCCGGACCCCTGATATATTGCGCCGCCCGCTCCGTACGCTTCATTATTTTCAAATATCACGTTTTCTATGTTAACCGTTGCCTGATTACTCATCATCCTTAATACCGAACCGTCCGTATCAGTCCTGCCCCAGCCTGCTTTATACTCTCCGTTTGCCTGCGCGCTTGAGACTGTTAAGTCTTTCAATGTAAAATCTACCGCAGTATTGGCAATTATATTGAAGAATGAGCCTCTTCCTGTCGTTGTGTTAGTGCTTGTATATAATACTCCTGACAATATGCTTGCAGTTGCGTCATCACTGTAGCCTGCCACCGTAAACACGCCGGAACTCATATTGTGCAGGCTGTCCGCTTCGTGATAAGAGCCCGTGCTTGAAAACAAAAACGCCCTTTTGTTGTACTTCATATTCATTTTATCTAATGAGTTAGGGTCAGATAAGCTTATTGCTTTTAACAGAACATAATGATAGTCATCCGTTGCTACTGATACGGCATACTCATACGCCGTTGTCGCTATGTCTTGCCCGTCTCCCGGGTTAAATTCTAATCCGTCCAATGCTTCGAGCCTGTACAATATATTTAAACCGGCATCGGCATCATCTTTTATGTACAATACGCCAAGATCAAGCTTTCCGCTTCCTGTTCCGCTTACATATAATTTGTCGCTTTCCGCGGTATTTGCCGTAAAAATTACGCCTAAATCTAATGATGTATTATTTACCGCTAAATTAGTAAACTCCACAGTTCTTGTGCTTGTCCCCTGCGTTAAATCTATGCGGGAGTTGTTGAATTGGTATTGCGTCACACCCGTAAAATCTGTTGCGTTTATAACTACCGCAGCCGTATCAAATATAACCGTGTTTAACTGCCCGTTATCTAATTTGCCGTCCAAACTGTAATTTGCCATCAAACCGCCCGACACCGCGCTGCCAAAATACGCGCTCGCTCCGGCTGATGTAAATATTATATTGCCGGGAATAGATGATGTGGATAATGCCGTATTGTAATGCTCTAATTGTCCGTTACCGCCAAGGTTTACTCCGTAATATATGCCGTTTCCCGTTACCTGCAGCAAGCTGTTTGATACATTATTGCTGCCCGTAAACATTCCACCCGCGCTTGTAACGGTTGTTGTGCCCGCCGTTTGCGTAAATTTGCCCGTAAAAGCGTTGTTATTGCCCGTTATCTGCAACAAACCGCTGCCTGTTTTGTTAACTTCGCCAAATGTCCCGTTTAAACCCGTTATCTGGTTAAAGCCGGTTACAGCCAAACTGCTTGTTGCAGTTATTAATAACTGCGAGTCTTTTGCCAATGATATTACGGAACCGTTTGTAAACGCGCTGCCTGTCGCCATCTCAAGCGTTCCGCTGCTTATATTGCTTCTTCCGCCAAAGTAACTTGTGCTTGCTATCACTTCGCCACCGCTTTGGTTCATCACGCCTAAATATTTTGAACTGTCGCCGTTTATCAGCAGCCTTCCCGCGTTTTCTTTATTTATTATTCCGGCTGACGTACCGCTTATTCCGCTGTTTATCACAACGTCATTTGTATTTCCTGCTATAATATTTATTGTCCCGGTATTATATATATCGTTTGCCGTTGCGCCTGCCGTGTTGTTTTGGAAAACTATATCGCCTGAGCTTAAATTTAAAACAAATAATCCTGAATTATATACAGCGCCGCCCAAATTGCCTGCATTATTTCCATCAAACACGCCTGAACCGCTTATTACCATCGTTAAAGCATTATATATCGCGCCGCCGTTAGTACCGGCATAATTCCCCGTGAAAGTAAAAGATGAAGATTCCATATTAAAATAGGGGCTGTTATTATAGTCATTATATACTGCTACCGCTCCGCCAAAAGACTTAGCGGAATTATTGTTAAAAATTATTTCACCGGCAGTAATATTGAAGGTAGAACGCCCGATAACTTGTATTGCGCCGCCGTATATTGACGCGGCTGTGCCAGTTGCCATATTATTTTCAAAAGATACATATTTTGCGCTGAAATCAGCTGAAGAATTGATGGCGTATATAGCTCCGCCACCATTATTATTGCTGGTATTGGAAGTAATATTATTTATGAATGTTATCGAATCCGCATCAATAGAAAAATAAGCTGAACCTGTGAGATGTACGGCACCGCCGTTTGCCGTTGCAGTATTAGAATCAAAAAGCGCCGGGCCGTTTATGATAACCGATGAAGCATTTACGGCTATAGAGCCTCCTGCTGTGCTTGCCGTATTGCTTGTAAAAAGTATTCCGCCGCCGTTAAGTTCCACATATGAACCTCCGGAAACATATACCGCTCCGCCGCTTGTTCCGGCTTTATTTTCCGTAAAACTCATAATATCCGCAGTAAATGTTGATATCGCGCTGTATGATAAGAACATCGCGCCGCCGGAACCGTTTGCAGCGGTATTGCCTGAAAAAACAATCGTTGACGCGGTAAAATCAAACCGTGCCCTGTCGCTATATGATGTGGCTATAGCGCCGCCTTGTGTTTTGGAATAATTATTAACAAAATTTATCTCATCAGCAGTAAAATCCAACAAAGCGCCGCTGCGGGCAAATATAGCGCCGCCGTACACATCGACGCTTGCGCCGCTTGCCGTGTTATTTTCAAAAAGAATCTGCTTTGCGTCAAAAATAAACTGCGAAGAAGACTGGGCATATATAGCCCCGCCTCCGCTTAAACTTAAAGGGACTTCAATATTATTGTTTTTAAACGCTATAGTATCCGCTGTTATTGTAAAAGTAGAAGCTCCGTCAGCAAAAACAGCGCCGCCGCCATAGCTGTAAGAAGTATTTGAAAGGGTATTATTTAAAAACTGTACTGTCGGTGCGTCAATACTTAAAGAAGAAGCGCTTAAATAAACAGCTCCCCCTGCGCCGGCAGCGCTGTTGCTGCTGAAATTGACTTCCCTTTCGCTTTCAATAATAAACTGTGAAGCCGAAGCATACAAAGCGCCCCTTGATATTGAGGCGTTATTATGGAAGTTTACGGAATCAATCCCGTACAAATAGAAAGTCGAATTATTTGTAGCGTTTATAGCTCCGCCGCTTACATATGAAGCCGTGCCGGTAGCTAAATTATTTACAAAATTTATTTGGTTTCCGGTAATTGTAAAACTTGAAAGGTTTGACGATATAGCGCCGCCCGAACCGTTGTTTGCAGTATTATTTAAAAAATTAACAGAACCTTCAGCAACAATGGTAAAAGTTGAGCGGCTTGAAGAATATATAGCCCCGGAACCCGCGGCAGCCGTATTACCGCTGAAATTAATGGTATTAGAACTGTTTAATGTAAAATAGGTATTGAGCTCCGCAAACAAAGCGCCGCCGGATGAAGATAACGCGCTATTATTGCTGAAATCAATTAAATCCGCGGCGGTAATCGTTATTATGGAACCTTTAGTATTCACCGCGCCGCCCGTTGTCCCGGCGCTGTTTGAAGAAAATATCACTGATGACGCATTAAGAACAAAAGAAGCCGTACTTACCCAATTATTACCGTAAATCACGCCCCCAGAAGTAGAAGCATAATTATCTTTAAACAATATGTATTCTGAAGCATTAATTTCAACTGTAGAGTTATTTTCAGCCGACAATACCCCAGCAACGCCGCCTTCCGCCCTGTTACCGTAAAATTCGGCAGTATCACCCGTAAATATAAAATTTGAAGTATAAGCTAATTGTAAAGCTCCTGAATTGCTGCTTGCTGATGTGTTATTCGCAAAAATAATCTTTGAAGCGTCAACCAGCAATGACGAACGGTATAACGAAACCGCTCCCGCAGCACCTGTCGCGGCATTGCTGCTGAAAGTAACATCCCCGTTCAATGCCAGAGTGGCATTAGTAGCGTTTATAGCGCCGCCTGCTCCGGACGCCCTGTTGGCATTAAATACCGCATTGGCAAAAGTTGACGTGCTGCCTGCCGTAATATGTATAGCGCCGCCGTTGCCTGCTTTATTTGCGGTAAAAACCGCAGCGCTGCTAAATACAAGCCGGCTTTGGTTTCCGGTTAAAAGTATAGCACCGCCGTTACCTGCTGCTTCATTAAAGTCAAATACTGCCGTATCACTAAATAAGTAATTTTGTCCGCTAAAGTTTGAATATATGGCGCCGCCGTTGCCTGTCACGGCAGAATTGCTTGCAAAATATACCGACTGGTTAAACGCCACGGAACTTTGCTGTACGTACAAAGCTCCGCCGTGTGTCTGCGCGCTGTTAAAGGTAAATGACGACACCCCGTTAAAGGTAATGGAAGAGTTTGCGCTACTCCATACAGCGCCGCCTGCCGTTGACAAAGCTGCGTTTGAAGAAAATAAAATATTTCCAAAAGTTAAAAGCGCGCCTGCCCCTGACATATATACGCCGCCGCCGCTCCCTGCTTTGTTAGCGGTAAAAACGGATGTATCGTTGAATAAAAACTGTCCTGTGTTTATAAATATTGCGCCGCCGCTGCCCGCCGCCGCTTCATTCGAATCAAATACCACAGAATCATTAAATGTATATCTTTGCCCGTTAAAGTTTGAATATATGGCGCCGCCGCTGCCCGCTACAGAAGTATTGCCTGCAAAATTTGCCGCTTTATCAAACGTTACAGAGCTTTGCTCTATATTTAGCGCTCCGCCGGATGCTTGAGCACGGTTAAATGTAAATGTAGATACCCCGTTAAAAATTACTTTTGCGTTTACATTACTAAATATAGCGCCGCCGTTACCAATCAAAGCTATATTTGAAGAAAAAGAAACATTTTCAAAAGTTAAAAGCGTATTTCCTGCATTATATACGGCGCCGCCACGATTTGCGCTGTTTGCGGCAAAAACAGCTTCACCGCTAAATAAAATTTCCGAGTTGTTTGCATAGATTGCCCCGCCGATATCTGAAGATGTATTATTTATAAAAACTGCCTTATCCGCACTTTTAATATTAATACGCGAATTATCAATATTGATAGACCCGCCGCTATTTTTTGCGTTATTACTGCTAAATTCTATATATCCGGCATTAAATGTAAATGTAGAAAGATTTGAAATATAGATTGCCCCGCCTTGTAATCCTGCAGTGTTTCCGGTAAAAGTTACAGAAGAAGCCATAAAATCAAAATATGCAGCATTTGCGTATATAGCGCCGCCAAAACCTACAGATGATGTATTCGAATCAAATACCGCAGAATCATTAAATATATATCTTTGCCCGTTAAAGTTTGAATATATGGCGCCGCCGCTGCCCGCTACAGAAGTATTGCCTGCAAAATTTACGGCTTTATTAAAAGTTACGGAACTCTGCTGTACGTACAATGCTCCGCCGCTTGTCTGCGCTACGTTAAAAGCAAATATTGATATTCCGTTAAAAGTAACGGAAGAATTCGCGCTGCTCCATATAGCGCCTCCCGCTCCGCCTGTTGCTATGTTTGACGAAAACAGCACATTTTGAAAAGACACTATGCTGTTATTAATATCTAATGCGCCGCCCGTAAATGCGGTATTGCCCGTAAATGCCGCCATACTATTAAATGTTATAGTTGACAGATTCACATAAATAGCGCCGCCGACGCTTGCAGCATTGCCCGCAAATGTTACGCTGCCGCCGTTAAAGTTAAGCACTGCATTTGCCGCATTAACAGCGCCGCCGTTAATTGACGCTGTGTTATTTACAAGAGAAAGCGATTCTGAATTAAAATCTATACGCGAACCGTCTATAATATTTAACGCGCCGCCGTATTGCGCCGTATTGCTTGAAAACACAACTGTTTTTGCGTCAAAAACAATATTTGACGCCGCTGAAAACATCGCGCCGCCCAAACCGGCTCCTACTGTATTGCTTGAAAAAATAACTTCCCCTTCTTTAAAAATTACGCTGGAACCGTAAACCGCAAGCGCTCCGCCCTGCGAAGAACTGTTGCCGGCGAATGTTACCGTAGAAAACTTAAGCATTGATAAAGAAGAATAAATTGCGCCGCCTCTGTAAGCCGAATTAACGTTAAATAACGCGTTACCGGTAAAATCCACAGTTGAATTTGCGGCGGAATATATTGCCCCGCCGTAGTTATTTAACGCGGAGTTTGAAGAAAAAGAAACATCCCCTAAAGATAAAAGCGCATTTACCCCAGTATTGTATATGGCGCCGCCGTGAGAAAGAGTTTGATTGGAATTAAAAGTTGAAGATGCTGCCGTAACATTGCCTAAATTATATATTGCGGCTCCCTGTGAAGACGTATTAGCCGTAAAAGCTGACCCGGACATATTGAGAACTGCTACGGAACTGCTATAAATGGCGCCGCCGTTAAGCGCGGTATTTGAAGCAAACGCAACGGTATTAAGAGAAACAATGCCGGAAGTAAAAATCACTCCTCCGCCTGTCGCGGAAGCAGTGTTTACAAAGTTTCTAAACTGCGTATTTTTTATGGTAACGGAAGAATCGTTAAGCGCGAGATATTTATTTTCCTTATTTGCCGAATCTATTATGTATCCGTGCGCGTCAATCGTAAAATTGCTTGCCCCGGGAGATAAAAACGGATTTTCATCCAATTCTGCCGCTGTTATATTTTGCATGAGTTCTAACGTTTCGCCTGCGGTAACCATTTGATACTGTTCGACAAATGAATTCCACGGGAGGATGCCGTATGTCAGCCAGCCGCTGTAGGCGTATCCGTCCCATAATCCGTCCCACGAAAATCTGTAGTTGTTTCCTGTTATATTTTGCGTGCTGAATGCCACGCCGTTAGTCATATTTGCCCATATTACAACAACGGACGAACCTACAACTTTACGGATTGAAGGGCTTTCGTTAACTATCAATATTGAATCATTATCAATGCTTATATATTCAGTTTGCAGCCCTGTAGTGCCGGCTTGGGTTAAGTCCGTTACAATGCCGAGCCCCGCGCCTGCCGCAACGGTAAAAGTGCTGATATATGATGTTGTGGCAAAACGGACTGCGCCGGCATTATGTTCAAACGTTCCGTTTATAATGTTTTTTGACCCTGCCTGAAAATATACGCTGCCGGAATCTGTCTTTTGAAACAAACCGCCGCCTTCTATACCGCCGTAAAAAGACGTAATTTCCGTACCCGAAAAAACCGTTGTCGCGGTATTTATCTGGTAAATATCTTTGCCTGTAGACGCGGTATTTCCCGTAAACGCCGCTCCATTTATTTCTAAAAAGCCGCCGTTATATATAGCTCCGCCGGAACTTGAGGCATTATTAAAATTGAATGATCCCGAAGACACCGTAAAACTGCCTGTATTATAAACCGCAGCCCCTGCCAAAGCTGCATTTTTGTTAAAGTCTGCTGCGGTTAAATTTACCATCCCGAGATTATATATAGCTCCGCCGCCCATAGTACCGCTTGTGGTATTAAACTCAAATACTGTATGGCTGCCTGCCGCAGAAGTAACGCTTGAAGCCGCGGCATTATATACGGCGCCACCGTTGCCTTTTGCGTAATTTGATGAAAATACGACATCCCCTGTTATATTGACCGCACCGGAAATACTGTAAATCGCTCCGCCTCCGTGGGTTGCAAGGCTGCCGGTGGATAAGTTAAATGAAAATAATCCGTCATTTATATGTACCACAGAAGCAGTGCCGCTGCTAAATACCGCCCCGCCGGATACGGCCATATTTCTGTTAAAAGTAACGGAATCAAATGATACGCCGCCGAGATTGTAAACCGCTCCGCCTCCGTATGTACCGGTTGCCGCGCTGAACTCAAAAACAACGGAACTTCCGGCTGCCGCCGTAATGCTTGAATTCAAAGCATTATATACTGTTCCGCCGTTTGACCTGGAGGAATTTGATGAAAATAAAACACTGCCGTTTATATTCACCTTCGCTCCGGCTGTATTATACAGGGCGCTTCCCCCGTATGTTAACGCCGTCCCGCTGGATTTATTAGAAATAAACGACGTGCCGTCATTCAAATTCAAAATCGCGGTTGTTCCGGTATTATAAACCGCTCCGGCGCTTAAAGAAGCCGTATTTCCGATAAATGACGTGGTAGTAATATTGACCGTTCCGTTAGTATTATACAGCGCCCCACCGCTTGACGTAGCCCTGTTTGACATAAAATTTACATCTGTTAAGGTTGCAGATCCGCTGTTATAAACAGCCCCGCCGTTAGATGTTGCCGTATTTGTAATAAAATCCGTGTTATTCATATTGAGTATTCCGGTAACGCCGTTTGAAATTGCGCCTCCGTTTGCCGTTGCCGTATTGCCGGTAAAAACCGCTTCTTCGGTAAAATTAGCAGTACCGGAGTTACTAATTGCGCCGCCTCCGGCGGTACTGTTAGACCTAAAGTAAGAGTAGGAGAAATTCAATACGCCTGTGGCGGTATTAAATATCGCGCCGCCCGTATTACCTGCCGTATTTGAAGTAAACGACGCGGAAGAAAGCGTAATAGTGCCCATATTATAAATAGCTCCGCCGGAATAGGAACCTGTAGCTCCCCTGTTCGATACAAAATCAAGAAAACTGCCGGCATTAGAAGTAATAAAAGCGTTTGTGTAGTTATAAATAGCTCCGCCGTTTTGGGCGACATTGCCCCTGAACAGCGCGTTGCCGGTAAATATCATATGTGTATTAAAGGATGAAAGGTATGACGTATTATAAATCGCGCCTCCTCCACCGTGCGCGGTGTTTGACGTCATATTTACGCTGCGAAAAGTTATCGTACCGCCAAACGCGTTAAAAACAGCTCCGCCGTTGCCCGAGCGATTAGTGTAAAAATATGATGAATCCAAAGACATAACCTTGGAATTATAAAGCGCGCCGCCTCCGCTGTTGCTTACTACAGTAGTAATTCCCCAGTTGTAAACAAATGATATAGTGCTTCCTGATAATGAAATAAAATTTCCGCTGTTAGATAACGCGCCGCCGCTGTAATATGATGTATTGCTTGTAAACTGGATATTTCCGTAAACGCTGATTAAATTTGTCGCTGTGTTGAACATAGCGCCGCCGGAACCCGCGTTATTTGAAATATATGATACGTCACCAAGATTTACCGTGGCGGATGTGCCCGTGACAGTATTTAAAGCAGCGCCGTTATTTGCCGTAGCAGATTGAAAATTTGAAAATTTTATACCGCTTATTGTTATGGATGAATTGTTTACGGCGATTCCCGTAGGCAGAGTTGCGGATATTCCGGACAATGTCCTTTCTGTGCCGTCATTTCTAAATGTAATAGTTTTTTCGTTAACAGTAGTTATTAAAGATGTGGCAATATCGGCAGTAATAGTTATAGTGTCGCCGCTGGCGGAAGCTGACACGGCGCTGTTAAGCTCTGACGCCGTACTTACAGGCCAATCAGCCGCGAAAAGATTAGAGTTAAACCCGTATAACAAAAAGAAAAAAGCGATGGCCGCGGCCATCAATGCTTTTTTCATTATATTTTTAATGAATTGATTATTAATAGTTTCCATTTTTATTAACTTCCGCAAACATCACGGTTCTTCTGTTCTGCGCCCTGCCCTCTGCTGTTGAATTGTCCGCTATAGGCCTGTCTTTTCCGTATCCGACTACCTCTATTTTTGAAGCGTCCAATCCGTTTTTAACTAGCTCGGCTTTTACGGCTCTTGCCCTTCTTTCCGATAATTTCTGGTTATATTCCCTTGAACCTATTGAATCCGTGTGCCCTTGTATAGTGATATTATATTGTTTGTCTTTTATGCTTTGCGCAAACAACGCTATGTTTTCTTTGCTTGCATCAGACAAACCGTTGCTGTCAAAAGCAAAATACGTTTCCGCTCTGGGAGGCGGCGTCGTTGGAATATATTCGCGCTTGTATTTAGGATCTTTGATATTTGCAATAGAAACTACCTGCGCCGGTTCGGAAGCGATTGTT
>JAVBLP010000027.1:0-27829 GCA_031553505.1 Endomicrobiaceae bacterium | reverse complement strand
CAATGAAAATGAAGGGATAATAGTAACAGGGCACACGGATTGGACAGGGAGCGATGAATACAACCAGAAGTTGTCGGAAAGAAGGGCAAAGAAGGCGTATGATTATTTAACAGGGCTTGGGATAGAAAAAGAAAGAATAAGATATGAAGGCAAAGGCAAAAAAGAGCCTGTAGCGGATAACAGGAGCAAAGAAGGCAGGGCGAAGAACAGAAGGGTGGAAGTGTTTGAAACAATTAACAAATAACCAACTGCCGGATTCTGCGAGCGGAAAAAGCCGCGGTGCAGAATGACGGCAAAAATAAGATTTAACAGAAATGAAAAGCAAAGGGGAAAAACAATGGGAAAATTTATTCTTTCTCCCGGAAAAAAGACTGTTTTTATAATGGGCGCCGGCGCGAGTAAGGATGACAATATCCCTATACAAAATGAAATCCTCGATAAAATAATTAAAGGGGAGTTTGCCTACAGGCCGAAAAACCCTAAAGCTACAGCTGGAAAAGAATACAACCGGATTTCTTCGCAGATAAAAAAACTCGTAAATGCCGTTTTCGGCAGAAACGCCACTCAGGGCTTGAGCCTCGAAAGCCTTTTTAACACGCTTGAAACCGCTTTAAACCAAAGGGAGAATATAGGTTCGATAGAGTTAAGGGAAATCCGCCAATACTACAGAGACCTTATACAAGGAATAATGTACGTTACCAGGACTGAAGCCGATGTTGAAACGCATAATGTCAAAAAGTACATTAATAGCCGGCATGACATTATAAGCCCTTACACCGAACTCGGCGCAAAAATATACAATAAATATAAAGCAAAAAATATAAACTTTTCCTTCATTAATTTTAATTATGATATATGTTTGGACAGGGTTTTGATTTCCATGCATGATAAGAGCCCGGATAAATCTTTTGATTTGGATTACGGTATAGATTTGGGCAATTATACTTTGGCAGCCGGACACAAATACTGGTTTGACAGGCCGCGCGGCAGAGAGATGCTTCTGCTTCGCCCGCACGGGTCCGTTAACTGGCTGTTTTGCCGTTCATGCGGGCAGGTTTTTTCAAAATTGACAAGGCAAAACCGCGCGGTAGACATACGCGAAGGCACGAAATGTTACCATTGCAGGCTGTCAAACCTTGAACCGTACATAGTTTATCCCAGCTATAACAGGATTTATGAAAATAAACATCTTGTTAAAATATGGATGAACCTGGAAAATATCCTTACCGAAGCTGACAAATGGTGTTTTATCGGTTATTCCCTGCCGGATGCGGATAAATACTTTACTTATGTTTTAACAAAGATTTATAATTATAGGAAAGCGCTGAAATCCGTTCCGGAAGTTTCGGTAGTTAACATAAACAAAGCTTCTTTGCAGCAAAAAGAGATGATAAGCCTTTTAAAAGGCTGCGGTAAATCGGAATGTTCCGCGATAAGCACAGCCGAAAAGCATTTTAAGGAAGTTATGAAAGATAAAGACATATTTAATAAATTCGGCGTTTATTTCAGGGATGTCGTGAAGTATGAATGCAGTTTTAAAGAGTTTACAAAAGACTATTTTGCCGTTGAGTAGCTGTCCCCAAAGGAGGGGCAAAATGCAAAAATTTTTTTCAGGGCTGTTCAGAGTTGCCGGTATTTTAGCTATGGGCATTGCCATAGTCATTATCGTTAAGTGGTACATTTTATGGCTTTCTTATTATTTTATAGGAAGCACAAAACCCTCGGTAATTGTAGGAATTCTAACATTTTTCCTTTCTCCTCTCGCGGCTCTTGCGGATTTATTCGTCCATTCTTTTCCGAAGAATACAATCGATATGTGGGTACAGTTTCTGGCGTTTTTTGTAGGCGGGAGAGTCTTGTTGTTTTTAGGAGATAAGATGAGGGATAAAAATTAAAAACTTAAAATGAAAAAGGCGGTGCGGATAATATCCGCACCGCCTTTTTTTGTTGTGTATAAATTAACTTTTTAAAGCCGCTTCAAGCCTGTTCATACCTTCTTCAATATTTTTTAAAGATGTGGCGTATGATAATCTCATATATCCGTCAGCTCCGAAAGAAGAGCCCGGTACTACGGCTATTTTTGCTTTATCAAGGAGAAAATCCGCGAATTCCATGTCATTTTTAACGGATTTGCCGCCAAAAGTTTTACCGATAAGGGCTTTAATGTTAGGGAAAACGTAAAAAGCTCCGTTTGGCTTTAAGCATGTTATTCCTTCCATTGCGTTTAGCCTTTCTACTATATAATTCCTTCTTTTTTCAAACTCAATTCTCATCTTTTCAACTTCATCCTGCGTGCCGTTTAAAGCTTCAACCGACGCTTTAATTGATATTGAGGCCGCGTTAGACGTAGACTGGCTCTGTATTTTTGCCATCGCGGAAATGATTTCTTTAGGGCCCGCGGCGTATCCTATTCTCCAGCCTGTCATTGAAAACGCTTTTGAAACGCCGTTTATTACGATAGTATGGGCTTTTGCTTCCGGCATAACCGAAGCCGTTGAGCAAAACGAAAAGTTGTCATAAACAAGTTTTTCGTATATTTCGTCGGATATTATTAAAAGGTTGTGCTTAATGCAAACTTCTGCTATTTTGCGGAGCTCTTCGCATGTGTATGTTACTCCCGTCGGGTTTGAAGGTGAATTGATAACAATCGCTTTTGTTTTCGGGGTAATAACTTTTTCTACCGCGTGGGGCTCTATTTTAAAATAATTTTTGTCTTCTGTGTGTATTATTACCGGGACTGCTCCGGCAAGTATCGCCATATCGGGATAAGATACCCAGTAAGGAGCGGGAATTATTATTTCGTCGCCTTCGTTAAAAACCGCCTGAAACAAATTATATAATGAATGCTTCGCGCCGCAGGATACTATGATTTCGTCCTGTGAGTATTCAAGGTTGTTATCTTTCTTAAGCTTGTTTATTATAGCCGTTTTGATTTCAGGCGTGCCGGCAACAGCGCAATATTTGGTAAATCCGCTGTTTATTGCTTTAACCGCGGCTTCTTTAATGTTTGCGGGGGTGTCAAAATCCGGTTCCCCCGCGCCAAAACTGATTACGTCAATGCCCTGCTGCTGCAAAGCCTTGGCTTTTGCGTCAATCGCCAAAGTAGGAGACGGTTTAATTGCCTGAACTCTCTTCGAAATGTACATTTTTATTTCCCCTAATAAAAGACGCCCCTTTTACCGGGCGCCCAAATAGATTAAGCCAGTTTAATGCCTTGTGTTTGACATTTATTTTTAATTTTTGTAGATTATACCGATTACAAAGGAGTATGTCAAATGTATGCAATCGTAAAAACAGGCGGAAAACAGTACAAAGTAGAAGAAGGGATCAGTTTAGTGGTAGAAAAACTCGACGCTGCGGAAATCGGCCAGGAAGTTATTCTTGACGAAGTTCTTATGTTGGCGAACGGCGATAAAGCTACCATCGGCAAACCATTGGTTGAAGGCGCAAGTGTAACAGCGAAAGTAATTGCCCAGAAAAGAGCCGCGAAAATTATCGTTTTCAAAAGAAAACCTAAAAAAGGCTACAAAAAAATGCAGGGGCATCGCCAGTACGTTACAGAGTTGGAAATCACAAAGATTAAAGCTTAAGCGGCACAAAGTAAATTAGGAGACACAAAATGGCAACAGTTAAAGCTCAAGGTTCGTCTAGTAACGGACGCGATTCGCATGGCCAACGGCTAGGCGTAAAAATATTCGGAGACCAGAAAGCTCCCGCAGGCGCGATTATAGTGCGCCAGAGAGGAACGAAGTTTTACCCGGGCGTAAACGCTTCAATGGGTAAAGATAACACCATCTTCGCAAAAGTTGCCGGTACGGTAAAATTTGTCCGTAAAGCCGGTGACAGGTGTTATGTAAACATAGTTCCGTAAAAAAACGATGTTTATAGATAAAGCAAATATTTTTCTTACAGCCGGGCGCGGTGGCGACGGCTGTATTTCTTTTAGAAGGGAAAAGTATGTTCCCCTTGGCGGCCCGAACGGCGGAAACGGCGGCAAGGGCGGCGATATTTATTTTGAAGGCGATCCTCACAAAACCACTCTTTTAGACCTTTCATACAGACCGAAATTTAAATCAGAAGACGGGCATAAAGGTTTACCCAGCGATAAATATGGGCGTTACGGCGAAGATTTAGTAATAAAAATTCCACTCGGGACTCTCGTTTTTAAAAACGGCGAGCTTTTTGCCGATGTGAAAACGGCCGGGGAAAAAATTCTTGTTGCCAAAGGCGGCAGGGGGGGCAGGGGAAACGCCTCTTTTAAAACCGCAAATAATACGGCTCCCAGAATTGCCGAAAAAGGCGAGCCGGGGGAAGTTGCCGAAATTAATTTGGAATTAAGATTGATAGCCGATGTCGGCTTTGTAGGCCTTCCGAATGCCGGAAAATCCACGCTTTTATCTAAAATATCTGCCGCGAAACCAAAAATTGCAGATTATCCATTCACCACATTATCGCCAAACTTGGGCGTAGTAGATTTTAAAGGCAATCATTTTGTTGCCGCGGATATTCCCGGGATTATTGAAGGCGCGCATGAAGGAAAAGGGCTGGGTTTTGAGTTTTTAAGGCACATAAGGCGCACAAAAGTGCTTATACATTTAATAGATGTAAGCGGTTTTGACGGCAGCGATCCGTACAAAAATTATAAAACCGTAAATAACGAATTAAAAACTTATTCAAAATTCATGGCGAAAAAGCACATCATAATAGCTTTAAATAAAACAGACCTTCCTGACTCCCAAAAACATATTAAAAACTTTAAAAAGCATTTAAAAACCAAGAAGTTTTTTGAAATTTCAGCCGCTACGGGCGAAGGTGTTGAAGCGCTTCTTAAAGAAGTGGTTACAATGCTTGATAAGCCTTTAAAGTTTAACGCGGAAGAAGAAATAGAAATTATACCCGTAAAAAAATACATATATGAGCCGGAGTTTAAGGTGCATATTGAAGACGGCGTTTTTGTAGTGACAGGCAAAAAAGTAGAAACTTTGACCGAAATGACAAAATTTGGCGAAGACGACGCATTAAGGCGCTACCAAAACATACTTAAAAAGATGGGTTTGGAAATAGAGTTAGAAAAACAGGGCGCGAAACCCGGAGACACTGTCCGTATAGGCGCCTTTGAATTTACTTTTGAAAAATAATATCTCTCCATATTTCCCTTTCAAAACACACTTGTGAAAAAATTGCAAAAATCATTGTAAAATCATTGCGAAATAAAGAAATGCGGCTATAGTTTTAACATAAACGCTTTTAAAAGGTGCATTATGTTAAAAGAAAACTTAATATTGCCCGACCGTCTTCCCGGAGTTTTTGCTAAAGCTGCAGCTTTAGCCATATCTCTTTTAATGCTTTTCAACTCTTTTTTAGTATTTAACAGCCAAAATATTGATATAGAAAATACCTGCAGCGTACAAATAAGCGCTTTTTCAACCGTCTTTTTTGTTTCCGGTGTTTTAACAAAAATGAGCGTGGCGGTTTCAGATAAGCTTACCGGAGAAAAAAGCGGCAATAAACCCGTCCAACAGGAAAAGAAAGAAAAAACTGCCTATCCCGTGGTAAATATGCCTGAAAGCCAGTCAAAAAACAGCCAGTTTATAATTCAAAAAAATACCGATTTCGCTCTGTTAAATAAAAATACGCGTTTGGAAAGAAATTACTTTGATAATGTCTTTGCTTTTGCCGGAGCAGTAATTTACTTTTTGGCGATGCTGATAAATTATTCTTCCGATAAGAGCCCGGAGGAAAGCGCTGTTACATTTTATGACGGATATAAATATTACAAAACCTTCTAACTCACATTAGAAGGTTTATCTTTTTGGAGAAAGCCCATGATTGCATCACGAATACCTTTCAAAAAAATTACCGCTTTGCTTACCTGTATTGTTTTCATATACAGCAGCATTATCGCACCTAATGTTCACGCCGCTTTAGATAATTCCGCAATAAAACAAACCCAGGGAAAAGTTTTTGAAATACCAGCGTCAATGGGAAAAATTACCGCCGCGCGCTATTATGGCAGCAAAGAAGCGGTTATTAATATACAGGATTTGCATTGCCATCCGGAAGTGCAACGGAATATAGCCGGCATAATAGGGTATTTAGAAAAAGAATACGGCATAAAAAAAGTTTATCTGGAAGGCGCGGCGGATAAGGTTGATACAAGGTGGCTTTCCAATGCCGTGAAGAATGAGGCGGGCAGGGGAATAATAGATTCCATGCTTGATTCCGGCTATTTAAGCGGGAGCGAATATTATTCAATTATCAATAAAAAGAGCGATTTTGTCACAGGCATAGAAGACAGCGGTATATACAGGCGCAATATAAAGCTTTTGGCGGATATAATAAACTCCGGAAAAGAAGTCAAAGCCATATGCGAAAGCATGAAAGAAGATATATATGAAGTAAAGAAAGAATATACGAGCAAAAAATTCAGAAAATTTGACAGGGTTGTCCGCCGCTTTAAAAACAATAAAGTTGATGTCAATACTTATTATGGTTTTTTAATAAAAACCGCTAAAGAAGAAGGTATTGATTTAAGCGGTTACGGCGCGATACAGGATTATTACAAATTTTATTCTTATGGCAATAAATTTAACAGCCAAAAAGCCGCAAAAGAGCTTGGAATATTTATAGGCGCCTTAAAAAATATTGTTTCATACGGCGAATATTCGGCATTGTCATCCAACAGCGAAGGTTTTTCAAATATTGAAGATATTACAAAAGATTTAAGCGAAATTGACAATAAGTACAATATCTGCGCTTCAAAAAAGCTTAAGAATTGTAAAACATTGCTTGATTATATGGCTTTTAACGGGGATTTAAACCCTCTTGTTTTGGCTAACCAGGAGAAAAGCTTAAAAGAAGAAATATGCGATAAGCTTGGGCAGAATAAATATGAACGTGAAGTTATATTTTTGTCTGAATTTATCCCGAAAATAGAGAATTATTTTACCGCAAACATAACTTCGGAAGATTTAAGCGGTTTTAGCGAAAATTTTAAGAAGTTCAGACAGACATGGTGCTCATATTTCAGTGAAAATACGGCTAAAAAACTTGATAAGTACGCTGAAATTTTAAATGAATATCACGCAAATAATATAAAAAGGGACAAAATATTTGCCAAAAAAATTATCGGCAGTGGCGCGGGGGAAGCGCTTTACAGCACTTCAGGTAAAAGCGCCCTGCAAGCAATAAATGAACAATCTTCAAAAATTGAATTTAAAGTTGCGGTAACAGGGGGATTCCACAGCAGCGGTTTGTCCGATATATGTAAAGAAAAGAAAGTTACTTATATTGTTATAACTCCCAGGGTAAGCGGGGATATTGAAAAAGCTCATGACGTATATATAAATACAATCAGAAGTTATGCAGCCATAGGAAAAAATGCCGTTAATATAGCGCCGGTTACGGATGAAGGCTTTGTTTTAGGTTTTCCCAAGGTGCTTGCGGGCGGCTTTTTAGCTTTAAAAACCGTTCCGGAGCTTAAAAAACTTAAGGAACAGGATAAAGAAGCCGCTTTGAGGCAGTTTGTTTCTGATATTATTGAAAAATACGAAAAAACTGATGGAATAAAAGATGTTTCCTGGGAATTTTCCGCGCTTAATAAAAAAACAACAATTTTAACCGTTAAATATATTACGGAGTCCGGCAAGGAAAGCACAAATAACTATACAATTAAGGATAATAAGCTTGTTTTTTATGACAAGTCAGGTGAAAAACAGGTTGAAACGCTAGATATAAAGCAAGCCTGGTTTATATTGAACGGTTTTTTTAAAGATACAAAATCAACAGTTTATAAAATATGTACGGTATTCATAGCTCCGATTTTTGAGGAGTTTGTTTTTAAAGCGCTTCCTTTTGCTGCGGCTGTCTTTTTTACGGGCAATCCGGCATCATTTCTCCCAATAGCAATTACTTCCGTGTGCGGTATTGCGCTTTTCCCTCTCGCGCACATGCTGGCGGATAATATTGCACAACATACTAATCCTGATGTAAGAATAAGAAATATTAAAGACATGTTCGCTCCGCAGATAGTTATAACCGGCTTGTTTATAGGCATTACTGTCCTTTCGTCTTTCTTTATGCCGTTTTACGCGGCTGTAACTACAGGGTTAATTTTTCCAGTAATTGCCCATTCAATTAAAAGTTTTAAGGCTTTACCGGGAAAAGCGCGAGACGGCAAGACAATCAAAAATAAAACCAGAAAACTTTTGGAAAGCAGTGTTTACAGCGGCTTTGACCGAATGGTCAGAGAAATTGAAAGCATGGATAAGAGTTTTTTATTGCATATTATGCTGGATGAAGAAATATACGTTCAATATAAACAAATATTTAACGAATTAAAAAAAGCAAAAGATTATGAAATAGAAAAGAGAACTGATATTGTAAGCGAAAAACTTACGGAATTTTCATCTTTGTTTATTAAATACGGCAAAGATGACAATTATGTACGCAATAGAATGATGATTCACATAATGAATATTACATCTTTTGCGGCGAGGTATATTCCCCTCAATGAAAATACGACTCTGCTTGAAAGGGATTTTGATTTTGTTATAGAAAACAGCAATGATTTTCTCGGAGATCAAGAACAGGAACTGCTGCACGTTGCGGCGGATATTTATGCTGTTGATAAAAAGCTCGCCATGTCTATGGTGCAGCGCATAGGAAAGACGTCTAAAAGGGAAATATTTAGCAAGAAAGGCAAAGAATTTAAAGATATTTCCGACGTGTATAATTTTTTGCCGGAAAAATGGCAAGAAATAGCGATAAGCAATGAAGAACTTAAAATGTTTATGGAAAGCTTTGGATTAATTTTTGATATAGACTGGAATGATGATTCTTATAGAAGATACAAAAACGTAGCAGATTACGTGAAAATTCTTGATAAACTGCCGGATGAAATTCTTTTCCAAACAAATATCCCCGCGCAAAAACAACGGTATTTTGCAATCAAAAAAGACAACAACCTGCAATATGAGGCATTGTTTGATTCTTACGTAGAACTTCTTGAGAATAATGCCAGTGCTCTCGCGGAAATGAACGGTTTTGGCGACAGTTCTATTAAAGACGCAATCTTTTTTCTTGGAAAGATGATAAGCAATTTTAAAACGATAAACCCGGAATATGCGAATGACGCTGAAAATGCTTTAAACGCCATAAAAAAACAATATGCCGCCAAAGGCGCTTCTGCAAATTTTATAAAAGAGCAAAAAACACTGAAGCACTGGCACGAAGATAAGATGGCGGATATAAAAGAGGTGCATACTCTTATTAACGCCGTTCACCAGACCGCGATATTGAAATTTACGCAGGCTTTAAAAAAAGGCTTATATGATGAGGAGTATAAGCGCTTTGATGATAACCCTTCCCGTGAAGTATCTGAAGTTTATGATTTGTCTAAAGGTAAGATTCAGCCGGAAATTATTGATTTTTTATCGAGGATTCCTGATATTAAATACGACAGATTTGTATTAAAAGACGATAAAATTATCTGGAACAGGCAGATTGGAGTTCACAGCGTTGATATTTTTATTGATTTTACAAATATAGAAGAAGGCATAAGAATCAGTTATAACGACCAGTCAAGAAGCAAAGGCAATATTTTAAGGGTTATGATGCTCGCGGCAAAAAGCAAACAGCTTGGAATGTATCCTACAAGAGTTGACGTGAGGCCGCTGTCGGAAGCGGACGGCGTGTGCGGGTTTCAGGCTGTGTACAGCGTTGAAAATAAAATTGATATGGGAAAAAAATACGCTGAAGTTATAAGCGCATTTACGAATGTGTTATCAAGAACCGTAGATTTAAATCTTGATTTGGGCAAATTTCAAGACGCTAATGAAAAACCTATACCGGCAATGAATTTAGATGATTTTAGAAATCTACAAGACAAACTGGGCACAATGCCAAGGGAGTTTAAAGGCACTCATATCGAATCATTTTGGGACAGTATATGCGAGACCTCACATTCGGTTAAAGAGGATTTAGGAAATTTAGTTCCTGCTTACGAGTATTTAGGCATTTCTGAAAAAGAAAGAAATATAGCCGAAATAAAAAGAATGTTTGTTGAAGGGCGGATTATAGTAAATGCCTCCGGAAACATTGAAAGAAATTATGATTTTAAGCCTATGGAAAACATTGCTCAAAGCATAATGTCTGACAAAAAAGAAACTTTCAGGCAGGCGCAGTTAATCAACCTTATTGATTATGACGAATTAAGTTTAAAAACAGAAGGATATATAGGCAATATGGTCGCGCTGCACGGACTCATGAGGCTTGAAAACGGGTATCTGTCAATAAGCGGAGCGGCTGATTCCAAATCAAAAAGATTAAGATGCGTAAATTGCGAATTTGTAGATTTTGACGGAAACCGTAAGGCGTTGAGATATAAAGAGCTTTCTTCAATTTTGACGGATAAAGGAATTATCGTAAAAAAACAGGAAGAAAGAAGTAAAAATGAAATAAAAGACATAATGAAAGATTTACTGTCAGATATGCCGAGATTTGACGGCGTGGGGCAGATTGCCGGCATGGGCGCTTCGAAAGGAGCAGGCGGTTTTACTGCCGGTAAAGCGGTTTATAAAAAAGAAGATGTTGCAAAAAATGATAACAGCGTATGGGTGGTACGGTATACTACTCCTGAAGATGTGGAAAATATTGAAAAATCAAAAGCGATGCTTACCACTAACGGCGGAATTTTAAGCCACGCCAATATAACGGCCAGGGAAAAAAATATACCAGCTGTTTTATTTAAAACAAGATGGGTTAACGATAAAATTGAGTTGTCTTCATATGAAAAATTCGGGCCCGGGGAAATGCAAAGCGGCTTTTTAACGCAAAAAGTACGCGAAAATAAAACCGTTTTAAACGAAGGCGACACAGTGCTAATTAACGGCGAAAGCGGACATATCCTTTTATTTCAAAATACCGACAGAAGGCTTCTTGCAAAGTTGCAAAAATGTATTGATGAAAATAGCACGGAAGAAGTGGTGAAAATCCTTGAAGACAGCAGGTATGACGCGTCTGAAGCGGTTGAGTATGTGTATTACCAGATTGTAGGAAAGAAGAAATACGCGAAAATGCTTGATATGATGTTTGAAATTAACGGAGACGGCAGAATAAAAAAGAAACTTATTGAGCTGAACGATATATATGTAAACGGCAGCCTTGAAATTATTGACGAAATCATATCGAATATTTCCGGAATAAAAGATACAAATGTGAAATACGCGCTTATATTAAAAGCTACCGCGGGCATTAGCAAGCTGACGCATAATGATTCGGAAAATAAATTTATGAATGCGTTGGTAAAAGTAGGCAAATTAAGAAAGAAGCTTTCAAAGAAAATGAATATGGAGGTCGAAATATTTGAAAGCCGGTTAACAAAGTTGTTGAATAAAGACAGTTTCAGCGGGGAAGATATTGATTTAGCCGTGCAGTTGATTGAAAAAGCAAAAGTTTGGAAAAGTTTCTACGGCAGCAGGGATCTTAATATCTTAATAAGGCAGTTGGACAGAAAAATTGCGAAAGACGCAAGAAAACAGAAACGCGCCGCTAATATAGAATCGCTGCAGGATATAGCCGCTTCGGATAAATTCAGATATGGCGGCAAAACAACAGAGCTTGCAAAGATAATCAAAGTTTTTGAAAAGAATAAAATGAAGGGTGTTGCAATTCCAGCGGCTTTCGGGCTTGATACGAATGTTCTGGAAAACTCATTATCAGGTACAAAATACAACGAATACTATGATAAATTTTCAAAATATATACAAACAGGGGATATTGATTCAGCGTTAAAAATAGCCCGGACAATAAGAGAGTTAATAATAGCAAGCAATGATGAGGATTTGAAAAATAAAATTACCGGCATGCTTGACGGCACAAAATCATACGCAGTAAGATCTTCCGGCGTAGGTGAAGACGGCGCGGAGTACGCATTTGCCGGCATGGGCGAAACAAAATTATATGTTAGTGAAGATCAGATATATGAAAGCATAAAATCTTCATGGGTGTCGTTTTTTGATCCCGGAAGCGTCAGGTATATGGCGTCTTCAAGACACGTTGTAAAACCAGCTATATTGATACAGGAAATGGTCGAAGATATCAACAAGGCAGGCGTTATTTTTACAAAAGACGATGTCGGAAACTTGACAATAGAAGGCGTATGGGGTTTAGGGGAAGGCTTGGTTTCCGGCAGAGTAAGCCCGGACCATATAAAAATAAATTCTAAGACCGGCAAAATAAAGTATTTTCGGGCCGCTGAAAACAGGACGAAGATTGTAAAAGCGAAATCCGGAGGGACGGAGCTTGTCAGGTTGCCAAGGCTTGAGAAAATCGGAAGAGTTTTAAAAAACGCTAACATTAAAAAGTTAAAAAAGGTATCGGCAATACTTGAGGCCGGCGTAGGATATCCTGTCGACATAGAATTTGCGATAGATAATAAAGGAAAAATATTTATACTGCAAAGAAGGCCGATTACAACATTTATTGATTCTTCCGTGGCAATAAATGATTCCGACACGGCAGCTATTGACAGTAGCATGAAATCAAATTTATCAATTCTTGATGGCTTGCTGAAGGGCAAAAACAAGGCATTATACAAATTATACACAGTTGTTATTGCTCCGTTTTTAGAAGAATTTATATTTAAAGCAATCCCATTTTTTGTATCTTCTGTTTTTATTGCAGGTTCTTTTTCGCTTCTTCCAATAGCAGTTACGGCAGTGTTCAGTATCGCGCTGTTTCCGCTTGCGCATAAACTTGCCGACAATATAGCAAAAAACATTGACCCCGAAGTAAGAATAAGAAATATTAAAAATATGTACGCTCCGCAGATAGTTATAACCGGCTTATTTATGGGCGTTAGCATCCTTGCGTCTTTTTTTATGCCGTTTTACGCGGCTGTAACGGCGGGATTAATACTGCCGGTTATTATTCATTCAGTTCATAATTTACGCATTTTCTTAAACAAAACTTCCGGTATGGCATGGAGCATTTTAGGCGGAAATGAAAATGTTTTGGAAAATAATACGGATGAAAATGAAAGAGTTGTTTCCGGATATAAAAAACTATTAAGAATCCCGGAAGCGAATAATAATATAAGATTTGAGATTGAAGAAAATGCTGAATATGATGCAAAAAAAGAAAAGAGATTTTATGATTGCTATTACGAGATTGAGAAATACAATGAACGTGCGTTATATGCGATGACGGAAAATGATATTGATGCTTTATTTGAAAACTTGAATGGCATGCTGATTTCTTTTGTAAATATGCTTATTATAAAAGACAACAGGCTCAATGACGGAAAAATGTTTGAGATGAATGGCAATAAGAACGGATTGAAAAATTTGTTTGAAACCATGACAAAACTTAATAAAGCTATAGACAAACCCGGTCTTTTTTATAACAGTGAAAAATACATGATTTATGTTTTTGAAGAAGTAATAAAAAAATATTTAAAAAACCCTGATAATAAAGATCTTATTACAAGACTTAATTCTTTTGTTGCTGAACAATACTGGCATATAGATATGTATCAAGGAGACTTTAATTATTACATGAACAGAAATGAAGTTGGCCTTCATACGCTTATAAATATCATTCACCAGCATGCAAGTTCTACATTTACTCATAAGGCGGATGTTGCACGCACTATAAACGTATATAAAGATGATAATTTTATGTTTCAAATAAAAGACACTTCCCCTCAATTGCCTGATAAAATAAAAGAATTTGTATATGAAATTGCTGATTTAAATTTTACTTTAAAGAAAGGTTATAGTTCCCGGCGTATAATGGTTAATGATAATGTTTTTAGATTTCATTATTCTGTTGAGCACTCAATTGACATCAATGTTAACCTTGGAAAAAATCATGGTATCGAGGTGTATTATGGTGATTTAACTGAAGGCGGCAGCAGAGTCGGAATGTTACAGGAAAGGCTGAACAAAATAGGGTATTTGCCAAAGATTACAGAAAGAGGCGGTGATGGCGGGGCATTAAATTTTAAATATAGTGCAGATGAAAGCTTTAATTTACAAAGGCAGTATGCAGAAAGATTTAAAAAGTTGCTTGATGTTCTCCCGATGCCTGATATTGATATGAAAAAAATCAAAAACAGGTATCAATCTGAAATTGCTCATGTAAAAAAATCATTAGAAATTGATGATAAAAACATAACAGCAGAAAATCTAATCAGAATGATTATCAACGGTGAGATTGTGCGTACTGATGACGGTTTTGAATGGGCTGAAAACAGCAGTATGGTAATCATTGATAATATGATTGAGAATTTATCAAAAGCGGAAAGCCCTAAAGAAGATATTTTTAGAAACGCTCAGTTGTTAAATCTTGTTGAATACAGTGGTTTGAATTTTAAGCCGCATGCAATGTTTGGAAGAATGATAGGCCTCTCCGGCATTATGGAAGTTAACGGCGGATATTTATCAGTTAATGCTTCATCAATAAGCGGAAAAGAAAAAGGCCTGAGATGCGCAATAGTATATTTTGTTGATTATGGGGGAAATAGAAAAAAATTGAATTGCGGTGAATTGCTTGAAATTTTTAAAAAACAGCGCGAAATAAATCCAAAACAAACTTTGCCCAACCTTAGAAATAAGGATGAAATAACAGCAATTATACAAATGCACAAAGAAAAACCCGCAGGCTATAGCAAGCAGGTAAATGAAATACAAGGGAAAGGCCTTTTAGCCGGATATAGCGGGTATGTCAGCGGACAGATATCTTATAATATAAACGAAAATAACAAAAAAGGAAAGATAGTAATAACAGGCGAAATGTCTCCTGACGATGCGGCAAAAGCCAGGGGGTTTAATGCGGTATTGTCTACAGGTAAAGCTGAACGGAGCCACGCGGTGCTTGATCTTATCGAAAAAACAGCTTCATCAGATGCGGTGCCGGTAATATTGTTGAATGGCAAGTATAAAGGCAAAAAACTGGAAGTTGTACAGTATAAAACCGGAAAGCAAATCGAAACAAACGGATTCCCTGTATATGAAATGTCTGCCGAATACAATTATATTGAACAAGGCGATAATGTTTTAATAAACCCTGTAAGCGGATCGATATTGTTATTCAAAGACATTGATACAAAAATACTAGACTTGTTTGTGGCAGCTATTGAGTCAAAAGATGCGGATAAAATTGAAACAATTATTAAAAATAACAAAGATATTGAGCGGCAACTTTGCGAATACATGTTCTACTATACGGTTTCAAAAGGCAAATATAAACAAACATTAAGCAAGCTTACACAACGCAACACGATATTGAAGGAACACGTGGAAACTGTCAGCAAAGATTTTTACAGACATCAAATAGGATTACTGCAAAAAAAGCTTAACGATTTGCAGCTGTCTATAAAAAATATAACAGATGCGAAAATAAGATTTAATTTGATTTTGATTTTAGAAAAGCAGATAGAAACTTTAAATAAAGAATACTCCATAAAAGAATTGCTGTCGCAAATTTCAGAACTCAAGAGTGTTGCGCAATTTGAATTGGAAGAATATGTTTCCCTTTTCAATTCCAGGGCTGAAAAGGCTGTTAAAGACGCAGGCGCAAACAGCAACAATGAAGAGGCGCTAAGTACCGCATTAAAACTTATTGATGAAGCCGCTGTTTGGAATAATTTTTGGAATCATCCCGGCACGGTTAATTCAATTGAAAAGCTGAACAATATTCTTAATGCTGAAATTAATAAAAAATTTGAATACCCTGCACAATTAAAACAAATATCTGATTTTAAACCTTGGGATGCGCAAAAATACGGTTCAAAGGCAGTGGAAATTGCAAATTTAGCGAGAATGGCAGAAAGCAATAAAAATATCGGCGTGCCGGTTGTCGGTTTTGGTATACCATATGAAATTTTAGAATCATATCTGGGGGGAAATGCAGAAAAATACCAGAGGTTGTATGCTGAATTAACAAAAATATTGATGGGTAAAACAACTGCTGCAAACTCAAATAAAGCAAAAAAAATATCTTCAGATATCAAAAAACTGATTGAAGAAAGCTTTATTTATGATGAACGGATAGAAAGTTTTCTGGATAAAACAAAAAACTATTATGTGCGTTCAAGTGCGGTAGGTGAAGACGGCGCAAAATATTCTTTTGCCGGCATTGCCGAAAGCAAAGGGAATGTAAAACCTGATAAAGAACAAATGAGCAAAGCAATTATTTCGGTATGGACTTCATTCTTTAGCGATACAAGCGTAAATTATATGTTTAGAAATAAAGTAGCAGTACGCCCTGCGGTTTTTGTCCAGGAAATGATTAATGCCGAGAAATCAGGAGTGCTTTTTACCAGAGATAACGAAGGTAATATTATAATTGAAGCGGATTGGGGTATAGAGGGCGTCACAAGGGGAAGCGACGCGGATCATATAATTGTTGCTTATAATCCGAAAAATGATAATGTAAAGATATTAGAATATAGAAGGGTCGGAAGAGGCGGCGATGATAAAAAACTTGTGGCAGACAACGAAAAGGGCGGCATTGTAGAACAGGAAATACCTGCCAATGAATTAAATAACAGAGTGTTGCCGGATGCGAACATAATAAGGCAGTTAGTATCTTTTGCAATACAAGCTGAAAATGAAAAAGGTTATGCTCTGGATATGGAGTTTGCGATACAGAAAGGAAAGAAAAAAATAGATTATTTGCAGGCAAGGCCTGAAACAATATTTGTTGTTGAGGATGACAAAGTATGGAAAGACAGCGGTTCTTTAGATAAAGCGCGGGAAAAAAGCGTTAATTCAATTCTTGATAGTTTGTTCAAAGACAAAAATAGCAGCCGGTACAAATTTTATACAGTGGTTATTGCTCCGCTGTTTGAAGAATTTGTATTCAGGGTTATTCCTTTAATGAGCACCTATCTTTTTAGTTTTACCCAGATATCGTTTATTCCGATATTGATCACGGCAGTTTCCGGAATGTTATTGTTTCCTATGGCGCATACCCTGGCGGACAAGCAGGCGCTGAAAAATAACAAATCTGTAAAAGTAAGAAATTTCAAAAGCATATTTGGCGGCGCCGCGAAACTTACAGGCATATTTTTGACAATGCCGGTTCTTTCAGTATTAATGACGGCATTTTTTGCCTTGCCGCCGCTTGCTCCGTTAACGCTAATCAGTTTAAGTTATATTTTATCCGTGCTTATGCACGGGTTGCATAATTATTCGATTTTGTCCGGCGCTGAAAAGGGCGATATATTGAGCGTTTTTGATTTTGACAGTGATGAAGTAAGAAAAAAATCAGAAAAACTCGTTTCTGATAATATTGGAAACTTAATAAGCGCTTTAGAGAATATCAAAGGAAAAAAATATAATGAATTTCTCGGTGAATGGGCTTTTGAAGGAAAGCAATTAGATGACTTGTCTTCAATAATAGAGGCATTAACCAATGCACAGAGATTAGGCGATTCCGAAAAACTCAAAGTTGTGGAAGAACAATTGCACTTGTTAATTGATTTGGTAAATACTTTTAAGGATTATGATAAATATGGTCATATGAATAGAAATAGAGCAAGATTTGAACTTTTACTGTCGTTCGCGGAATTAGGGACATTTGTACGTTACAATGATTCTGATGAAAGCATATTTGAAAAAGCGTTTTTTATGACTTTAAATAATACAGAATATGCAGGGTATATTCAAGATGTTCTTGTTCCGCTTGTACGCAGGGTATTTTGGATAGATAAAGAAATAGGCAAAAGGTTTATCAGGGTGTTTTATGAAGACGGATATAACAAAAATTCTTTGGACGGTATAATTTTGAAAAAAGTGTATCCGAAAGATATGCAGGATGCCAGAGAAAAAAATCCTTATACTATGTGGGGAGGCTTATTTAATACGGATGAGGAAATAATGATGTTTTTTAATGAAATTATGGGTGTGGATATAGGCAATACTTATTCTGATTTTAAACATCAAAACCCTTTAAGGCAAATAAGTGAATTTCTTCCTGAAGAAATAAGCGGCAGATTGCCCGTATCGGAAGAATTTTCTTTTAAAATAAAGAAAAGGAATAAATTTGGAGAAGGCGGGAAAATAAGCGAAAAATTTGACAGCTATATCAATATTTTAAAAAACAATAAACTTGCCATTGCTTCGCTCGGCAGCAGTAATGAAAAAGGAGTATTTAATACAATTGGCTATATAGAAAATATGATAAACGGTTTGGAGTTGATAAACAGTTATGCCGCGGATGAGCTGCAAAAAGCCTTAAACGCAATTAAAGTACAACTTGCAGAAAACAGTTCCCGTGATATGATCGAAAAACAAAAAGAACTTGATGAGAATTGGATAAAGCATCCCATTTCAGAAATTCGGCAACTTCATACTCTAATTAATGCTATCCATCAAACTGCCAAAGAAAATTTTATGAGTATTAACAGCAGATTTGATAAAGAAAAAGAGCAGATAGCAGTTCAACGCGACTCGTCAAAAGTAACCGTTTATGATTTTTCCGATAAACCTATTAGCCGCAATGCCGCGGATTTTTTGTCAAAACTTACCGAATTTAACCAACATGGCACCATTTCTTTTCTTGCGAAAAACGGTATTTTTGTTTGGGATATGAGCATAGGCGCCCATAGTGTGGATGTTCTGATTAATTTTTCTGATTTAAGCGAAGGGTTGACTTTAAATTATGTTGAATCGGCTTCAAAACCGGGAAATGCAAAGCGCGCAGTCGGCTTTGCGGAAGATGTCGCTTATGCCGGGTTTGATGTGAAATTTAATGACAGCGGCGTTTATTCGTTTCAGGCTTCATTTGTGCCGTCTTCTGATGATATGCTGAATGTAGGTGAGAAATATGCTGAAATGCTTATTAAAATAGATGGAATATTTTCAGGAACTAAAGATTGGGACTTGGGTTATAACGGGGACGTTTTTCCAACTATTACGGATATGGAACTTCAAGAGCTGAAAGGCAGCGTAAGGAGATATTCTCTTTTTGACAGGTACGGTTTGGAGGAAAATAATGCAAAATTTGAAAAAATAGCAATGATTTCCGGAATGGATGAACTTTATAAAAGCCTTGGGATAAGCGATATTAAAACAACCGGGGAGATAATACGGCGCTTTGCCAGCGGCAGGCTTGTTGTTAGAAATGGTTCTTTAACAATAAATCACGATTATAATCCTGCGGGCGAAATTATTGACGCTGTCAGCAGAAATGCTGATGAGGCATTTTTGGCAGGAGAAATTATTAATGCCGTTAATTTCAACAGTTTTGTCTTTAGAAAAGAGGGGTATATAGGCAGTATGCTTATGCTGGATGGTGTTTTAAGGCTTGAAGACGGAAGCGGTTATTTGTCAGTCAAAGCATTGATGGATCCGGAAACAAAAAGAATTGAATGCGCGTATGTGGATCATGTGAATTTTAAAGGCGAACGGGAAAAAGTAAATTCCAATAAGTTGAAAAAGCTTTTAGTGAAGAGCAATGGCTGCAATATAAAGAATGTAAACGGAAGAAATGTAAGGGAAATCAAGGACGTTATAGCCGAAATGGAAAAAGACATGAGATTTTCTGATAAAGGTATAGAGTTGAACGGAATGCATATTTCTTCCGGCGACGGGAAAGTGGCTTCCTTGGAAATTACGTATAACAAAGAAAATTTAGATGAAGGCAAGGTATATGTTGTAAAAGGCGCATCAGGCATAAGTACGCGGGACATAAAAAAAGCAGGCGGCCTAATAGTTGCTGGTAACGGAAATTTAAGCCATCCGTGCATAGTTGCCAAGGATTTAAACAAAAAAGCCATTTTGTTCCCGTATTTTAAATGGGAAAAATCAGGGCTGGTGCTGCATTATCAGGTGCCGGCAGGCGCAAAGGAAAGCGTAAAAGGGTTTTATCTTCAAAAAACAGAGGAAAAGGCAATTGAATTGCCTGAAGGGAGCCGCATATTGTTTGACGCGGACGCGGGCAACATACATGTGTTTGATTTGGTTGACAATGCCGTGTTAAAAAAAATTGATGACGCAATAGAAAGTAAAAATAAAGCGCAAATACAATCTGCCATAGAAAACAGCTCCGGCAATGTTTTAGGGCAGATAATAGAATATATTTATTTAAAATGCGCGGGGAACGCAGAAAATACGGAATTATTAAAAATATTATTTTCATTTGAAAATTCGGAAGAAGCCGGCGCGAAAGTAGAGGAAATAAAAACGGATTACATTGATAAAAATATAAAACAGGTTGCCGCGCTGCTGCTTAACGCAAAGAATATGAATAATAACAAAAAAGCGTTTACTTTGATTATCAAGGCTGAGCGCATTCTTAATAATATTGATGAAATCGCTCCGGATAATCGGATTAGGACTATAAAAAATATATTTAATGAATTAAAGTTTGAAAAGATGGCGCTTTTTGTTAATGACGCAAAAGATTTTAAAAAGAAGGCTTTGAAGTTTATCCGGGATGGAATAAACGCTAAAGAAGACGCTGACTCGGCCATGAAAATTTCAGAATCGGCAAAATACTGGCAGTATTATTACGGTTATGAAGGAGTTGAGGAAATTGTAAAAGAACTGGATTTTGCGATATTAGCTTGGACTAATCAACAAAGCCGGATTGCGAAATTAAAAGATTTGGAAAAACTTTCAAAAGTTGACGTTTACGGAAGCGGTTCAAAAGCTTCCGAATTGGGGTATATCAATAAACTATTAAAAAAGAAAGGTTTTAAAAACGTCAAAGTGCCTTATGTAATAAGTATTCTTGATGATATGCTTGATAATTTTCTAGCCGGCACAAATTATGCCGGGCTGATCAGCGTATTGCGTGAAACAATAAAAAGGCCAGAAACGAAAGAAAACAGCCTATTAATTAAAAAGACGCTCAATGAAATTGTTCAGCTTATTGATAATGTTGATGACCGGGATATTAAAAATGAAATTGACGAAGTGCTGCTGGATTATATTAGGTATGCTTTCCGCTCATCAGGCATAGGAGAAGACGGTATATTCTATTCCTTTGCCGGCAGGGCAGAAAGCCTCCTTGGCGTAAAATCAGGAGATTCCGCAAGCGCTTTAAAAACTATCTGGAAATCTTTTTTTACTGAAGAAGCCGCAGAATATATGCAAACAAGCGGAACGCATGTAACTCCGGGTATTTTTATACAGGAAATGGTTGAAGACGCGGAGGCGGCAGGCATAATATCCACGGCTAATAAAGACGGAAATATTGAAATAAACGTGGTTTTTGGTTTGGGGCAGGAGTTAGCGGCAGGAAACCAGCAACCCGATAATATTATGAAGAGGACAGGTGACGGAATAATGAAATACAGAAAAGCGGACGAAAGAACAGTAAAGATAGTCATGGATAAAAGCGGCGGAGTAGCTTCAGTGCTTGTCGGAGATGATGAGGCAGATATACGGGTTTTAAACGATAAAACGGCACGCAAACTGATAAATGTGGCGAACTTTTTAGAAAAAGACGCGGATCATCCGGTCGAAATTGAATTTGCAATAAAAAAAGACGGATCAATAAATATTCTTCAGCGCCGGGCGATAGCATTTGCGGATAAAAATTACAAAATAACTGATGATAATCCGGCAAAAAACACGAAAATTTCTTTTATGGTAAGAAAAGATGTGCCTGCCGGAAAACCTATTACGCATATTGCAGTCGGGGAAGAATCCATACCGGTTTACTTTGAGAAAGTTTCAAAAAGGGGTGTTATCGTTTTGTCAACTGCAAGCAATAATGCCGCGGCAATAAAAAGTATCGCGTTTGTTACTTCCCTTTATGAACGCCTTAATACAGACCGCGTAGCATTGAACAGTTTAAATTCAAATCTTCCCGTTACCGCGCAAAAAGTTGCTGCCGGGAGCATTGAATTTGTTCCTATTCAGTATGATGCCGGCAATTTCGCGGAAATACACTCCGGAACTTCATTAAGCAAAGATACAAATAGTATTCTTGCCGCAGCGTAATCATCACAAGATACTGTACACTGGATGTTTTCCCGCAGCTTTGCGAAGTATAAACTCACAAAGCTGCGAAAGAAAAGGCCAGGAACCTAGTTTTGCCAGTTTTATTTTTTTGCCTATAAGTTGTATACTTATACAAAATACTTTTAAAGAGGGAATATGAAACTTGGCATTGTCGGGCTACCAAACGTAGGCAAATCCACATTATTTAACGCTATCACCAAAGCGTGCGCGGAAGTCGCTAATTATCCGTTTTGCACCATAGATCCGAATGTCGGCGTTGTTGCCGTGCCGGATAAAAGGCTTGATGTTCTTGAAAAAATATATAACACAAAGAAAAAAGTACCCGCTGCGGTAGAGTTTGTAGATATTGCGGGTCTTGTCAAAGGCGCGTCACAGGGAGAAGGGTTGGGAAACCAGTTTCTCGCCCATATCAGGGAAACGGCAGCAATCGTGCACGTTGTAAGGTGTTTTGAAAGCAAAGACATAACGCACGTTATGGGAGAAGTAGACCCTTTAAGGGATATTGAAATAATAGATACCGAGCTTATCCTTGCCGATATGGAAGCAATGACAAAAAAACTTGAACGTTTGGAAAAAGGCCTAAGGCTTAACGATAAAAAGATAATCGCCGAAAGGGAAGCAGCCGCTAAAGTGAAAAAACATCTTGAATCGGGAAATCCCGCAAGAACTCTTGAACTCAATGATGATGAAAAAGCGTTTGTAAGAGACTTTTTTCTTATAACCGCGAAACCTGTCTTGTATGCCTGCAACGTTTCTGAAAACGATTTGCCGTCGTTGGAAAATAAATATACCGAAATAGTAAAAAATAAAGCGAAAGCCGAAGGGGCACAGGCTATACCTATTTGCGCTAAAATCGAGGCGGAGCTTTCCGAGCTTTCCGAAAGCGACCAGGAAACATTTTTAAAAGACTTAGGCCTTCAGGAACCGGGCCTCAACCGCCTGATACGGGCGGGTTATGATTTGCTCGGGCTTGCCACCTTTTTAACGGCGGGAGAAATAGAAGTGCGCGCGTGGACAATAAAAAAAGGCTTTTTGGCGCCGCAGGCGGCAGGCGTGATTCACTCCGATTTTGAAAGGGGTTTTATCCGCGCTGAAGTTATGAATTTTGACGATTTACAAAGGCTCGGCAGCGAAAAAGCCGTAAAAGACGCAGGGCTTTTAAGAAGCGAAGGGAAAGAGTACGTTGTAAAAGACGGCGATATAATAGAATTCAGGTTTAATGTGTAAAAGGCGGCACATATGAAAAGTCTGGACGAAATAATTGCTAACCGCAGAAGCACGAGAAAATATAAAAATATTCCTGTGGAAAAAGAAAAAATAATGCAGCTTTTGGAAGCAGCGAGGCTTGCTCCTTCGGCGTGCAACGCGCAGCCGTGGAAATTTGTGGTTATTGAAACTCCGGAAGCTAAAAACAGAGTTATAAAAGAAGGTTTCGGGAATCTTGTCGTTCCTAATAAATGGGCTGCGGAAGCGCCGGCAATAATACTTGTCTGCAGCCAGACAAAGTTTCTTGTGCACGATATCGCCGAAAAAATACAGGACGTTGATTATCATTTAATAGATTTAGGAATAGCCTGCGAGCATTTGGTGCTTAAAGCCGAAGAAATCGGGCTTGGCACCTGCTATATAGGGTGGTTTCGGGGCAAAGAAATCAAAAAAGCATTAAACCTTCCACGTTCATATAAAATAGAATGTATTATAACGCTCGGCTATCCGGAAGACGGCACCCCGCAGCGCAACCCTTCCACAAGGAAGAAAATTGAAGATATAGCGGAGTTCATATAATCTTATGGAAATCATTAAAGTTCAAAATGACGATCAGCTTTCAATTACGGCAAAACTCGCGGACGAGATTTGGCGGCAGCATTTTCACGGTATTATTTCCGTTGCTCAGATAGATTATATGTTAGACAAATTTCAGTCTTTTGCGGCGATGCAGGGCCAGATTGCCAAGGAAAATTACAATTATTTCTTGATTAAAGATGATAACGGCGTTTTTCAGGGTTATTTTGCCGTCGCGCCGAACGATAAACATCTTTTTTTAAGCAAAATCTATATAAGAAAAGACAGCCGCGGCAAGGGATATGCTGGAAAATCAATAGATTTCATGAAAGATTTTGCCAAAGAATTGAGCTTGCCGAGCATTGTCCTTACGGTAAACAAAGATAACGGTTCCGCGATTGCCGCATATAAAAAAATCGGTTTTAAAGTTATTGATGAAGTTAAAAAAGACATAGACAACGGTTTTTTTATGGATGATTATATTATGGAAATAGAGGTATAAATGGATTTGCATCTGATAATGTGGATAGTTTTTTGGGTTGTGGTTGCCGTCGCGCTTTTTGTTGACCTGGTGATTCTTAATAAACATCAGGGCAACGTTGAAATGAAAGAAGCGGTTGTCATGGTAAGCATTTGGATCGGGCTTGCGCTGTCTTTCGGAGGGCTTGTATATTTTGCGTTCGGACATGAAAAAGCCCTTGAATATATAACAGGGTATGTAGTTGAGTATTCGCTTTCGATAGACAATATGTTTGTCTTTCTTATGATTTTTACTTATTTCGCCATTCCAAAAGCCCACCAGCCCAAAGTGCTTATTTACGGAATAATCGGCGCGGTTATTTTGAGATTTTTGTTTGTTTTCATAGGCGTGCAGCTTATAAACGCTTTTTCCTGGATAATCTACGTTTTCGGCGCGGTTTTGATAGTTACGGCAGTTAAGATGCTTGTCAAAAAAGAAGGTGAAATACACCCCGAAAAAAATATCGCTTACAGAATTTTGAAAAAGTTCTTCCGCTTTAAACCCGATGTAAACACAAGCAATTTTTTTATCAGGGAAAACGGTATTTTATACGCCACCCCCATGCTTGCTGCGGTAGGCGTGGTTGAAATGAGCGACATAATATTTGCTATAGACTCCATCCCCGCGGTGCTTTCAATCTCAAGGGATACGTTTATTGTGTACACGTCTAATATTTTTGCAATAGTAGGTTTAAGGTCTTTATACTTCTTGCTTTCAAATTTAGCTGCAAAGTTCAGGTTTTTGCAGATCGGCGTGGCGGTAATTTTGTTTTTTGTAGGCTTAAAGATGATAATCTCGCATTATGTTCACATACCCACGGCGCTTTCTCTTGGGATAATCATTTCAATAATTGCCGTTTCAGTTATTGCGTCTTCGGCGGTTAAAGAAAAGCATATTTCTTAAGAGTGTTGCCTTTTGCCCCGGCTACTTTTATCAAGTGATGCAAAAGTACCAAAAAATCTGCCGCTGCACACATTCACTCATATTTTTAAAATAATTTGCTGCACTCGCGGCAGATAAAGGCTTTTAGAGATGCCGCTCAAACAGTTTTCAATAGATATTTAAAAATCTTCGTTCATAAGATGTGTGCTTGTGCGGCATTAGAGTCAATAACTTTACTTTTTTGTCATAGCAGGGTACTATAAAAAAGAGGTGCTGCGTTAACGCAGCACCTCTTTTTTGCGGGTTATTTTTATTTAAACATGTCTTCAATCATTTCTTTGATGTTAAAACCTGGGATTTCCGGTAAAGGAAGCACATTCTTCGGCTCAAAAATTGAATCGTTTATTTTCGGATTAAACTTCACCGATTTAATCTTGATAGTGGATTCGGTAACAAGTTTGCTGCCTGTAAGCTGTTCCATTATCACTTTAGTTGTGTTCGGCGTGTAGTATTTTTTTACCTTTTCATAATCCGACATATGCGAAGTAATTCTGAGCTGGCCGTTTACAAATACGGTTTTTACTATAAAATAAGTCTTTTTTTCAATATAGAAAGTCATATTAATATTATCGCTCACATCTTCTATTACGTAACATTCTTTTCCGTCAACATTTTCGGTTTTTTCCAAAAGCTTCGCATTGCCTGAAAACGGCTGGATGTCTTTTATATTGTCGGATATATTTTCCAGAAAAGAGGTGCCAAGAGAAAAGAAGTTTTCGCCGGAATCATAGCTTATATAAGTGTCGCTTGACGTGAAAATTGTTACTATTGAAGATGTTTTTTCGTTTTCGTCAGTTGAAATCGTTTCTTCGCGGAATTTGTTTTCTGATATAAAAGTTTTGCTTTCAATCTTCATGCCGGCAGGTATCTGTGTCGAATAAAGTTCTTTGTCTATTATAAGCGTTTTAAAGTTGCCGGCAAAGCTGTTTTTGATTATTTTTTCGTAGATGGAAGCCGGCGTTTCCTGCGCAACGGCGAATGTGGCAAGGGAAAGCGTAAAAACTGCTGCTAAAACTAATTTTTTCATTTATTGTTCTCCTGTTTTTATTGTAACTATACAATACTATATAATTCCGCCAAAATCAAAACGGAAGGTATAATTAATAATTATTAGTTAAAAATCGGTAATATGTAGGATGAAATGCTTGTCATTCTGCGCCTTGTAAGGGTTGCGGAATCTATGAAAGATTAGAAAAAAGCTGGATTCTGCGATCGCATAAGGAAGCGCCGCAGGATGACAGTTCAAAAACAGATTAAAATTAACAATTATTATGAACGGAACAAAAAGTAGGTTTTAATAAATAAAAAAGGGCAGAGGATAAAATCCTCTGCCCTTGTAGGCGTAAAAATTATTCGTAAATTACGTCGTCAAGATAAACAACAAATCCGTTTGGATTGTCGTCTTTTGACGCTGCCCAGCAGAAACCGCCGATTACGTGCGTAAGATCTTTGTTTTTAAGATCGATTGTAAACTTCTGCCATTCTTTTTTAAGTTCGATAGGTCCTACTGAAGCTGAATCTGAATCCGGGAATTCGCCGGTGATTCCGCCCATTTTAAATTCGGCTATTTTTTCTCCGCCGTTAGCTCCGCGTGCCCAGAAAGTAAGTTTTGTTGCGCCTGTTAAATCATAGCCGCCTTTCTTTTCTCCCCAATTGTTTGCCGGCTGCTGCCAGTAAATGCCTGCCCAGCCCGCGCCCTGAGTCATTTTTCCGCTGTAAGTAATCTTAATGCAGGTGTTTCCGCTTCTTGGCATTTCGGTGCTTGCAAGGTTAATCTTGATGTCGCCGTAATCGCCCATCCATCCCGAAGGGGCAAAATGGTTTTCCTTAGAGTTGTTTTCGACATAAACCGCGAAAGGTTTAAACGCCGGTGCCGCTGTTTTTGCTTTCTGCGCGAAAGCCATTGATGCCGCGCTTGCTACGAAAACTGCCGCTACTGCGAGTGACAAAAATTTTTTCATTTCCTTCTCCTTTTTTATTTGATTCCCTGCAACGCCTATGATAATAAGACACTAAGACATTCAAAAATGTTACAGGGATCTTTTTATTGTTCTTCCGCTCTTTTTTCTTCGTGCTCTTTCAAAAGGTCTGAATATATCTGTTTCTGTCCGTCGTCAAGTATGTTTCTGATGTTTTCCCTCATTACGTGTAATTGTATTTTTATTTTAGGGTTAACCTGCTTCATTATATTGTCTATAGCATCTTTATTGTCGGCAAGGATATTAAAAAGAAGCGCGCGCTGCGTGTCGCTCAATGAGAGTTCTTTTGTAAGAAGTTCAAGGTTTTCAAATTTATACTGGAATGAATACTCCGATTTTTTGTAAACAATGCTTTTAAACGCATAACCGCACGCAAAAGCCGCCGCGAAAAGAAGAACACTCAAAATAACTGCTTTTGTTTTAACCGAAATAATCATTTTTTATCCTAGTAATATGTCTTTAACGCCTTTTTCAGCTACCGTATCTTTCATGACATAGTAATTCAACGCTTCTATATTATCGACTTTTGATGCTGAAGGGGTAAAAAAACTGAAAGCCGCGAAAGCCGTAAAAACAAATACGCCTGCTATAAATGATACTCTTGCGGTTTTGAAAAAAGCTTCAGA
>JAVBLP010000026.1:0-21212 GCA_031553505.1 Endomicrobiaceae bacterium | reverse complement strand
TTTTATTGTTTTAATGTTTTCAGTTATATCTTCGCCGGTTTCGCCGTCTCCGCGCGTAGCGCCAATTGAAAGGCTGCCGTTGACGTACGTTAAGCTTATGCCTACGCCGTCAATTTTAGGTTCAACCGTAAATTCAGGATTTGCGCTGCCGAGGTTTTTTGATACCCTTTCAAACCATTTTTTTATTTCTTCTTCGGAGTATGTGTTATCAAGCGAAAGCATCGGTGCGGCGTGCTTTACCTGCTCGAATGATGAAGATGCGGTTCCGGATACTTTTTGCGTGGGCGAATTTTTTGCAGAGTACTGCGGATATTCTTTTTCGAGACGTTCAAGCTCTTTTACGAGGTTATCGTATTCCGTATCTGATATTTCGGGGCTGCTTTGTTCGTAATACAGCTTATTATGGCGGTCAATTTCTTGAGTTAAATGTTCAATGCGGCTCTTTGGGTCTTTCATAAAACAAAAAACCTCTTTTACCCTGTAGTTTATTCTGCTGTCACTCTGCGTGAAGGAAGCTTTGTTCAAAGTTGCAGAGTATATAAGCCATAAAATATAGATCCCGCGATAGGCAAAGCTGGAGTTTATGCTGTGCGCAGTCGCAGCGCAGGATGACAATCCGCGCAATTGCGGATAATCATTTTTGAGCCTGATTGTCTCTTGCGGCTTTAAGTTTGTCTAAAATTCCGTTGACGAATTTGCTGGAATCTTTGGTGGAATACTTTTTTGATATTTCTACGGCTTCGTCAATGATGACGTTTATAGGCGTTTCCGGCATATCTATTATTTCGTAGGCTGCAAGGCGTATTATGTTGCGGTCAACCGCCGCCATTCTTTCCAATTCCCAGTTTTTTGCGTATTTTTCTATTAAAGCGTCTATTTCTTCCCTTTTTTCACAAACGCCTTTAAAAATTTTGACCGCGAATATCCTGTAAGGTTCGCCTTGAGGAAAATATTCGTCAAAACATTCATAAATTGCCTCAACCGGCATATTACAGTTGTCGATTGTGTAAAGCATCTGTAAAGAACATTCCCTTGCCTGCCTTCTAGTACCCATATATTCCTCGTTGTAAAGTTTAAGTGATTTTATAAAAAAATGAATGAAAATTCAATTCTTTTTTAATTTATAAAGCCTGTCAATATCCTAACTGGCCGCAGGCGGCAGAGATGTCAGCGCCTTTTGCCTGCCTTATGTTTGTCGTAATGCCGTTCAATTTCAATATATTTTTGAATTTTTCGATGCTTTCCTGAGAAGGAGTCTGAAAATTAACGTCTTTTACCGGATTAAAAGGTATAAGGTTTATCTGTACATCAGGGTTTTGCAGGCCGTTTTGGCGCAGTAAACGCGTAAGTTTGTGGGCGTCCGCGGTAGAATCATTAATATTTTTGACAAGTATGTATTCTATAGTAATTCTGGATTTTGTTTTTTTAAGGTAGTATTCCGCGGCGCTTAAAATGTCTTCTATTGAAAAGCCGAGATTATTGGGTATAAGCTTTTTTCTTTGTTTTTCATCAACAGCGTGAAGCGAAATGGCAAGCCTTACGCCGAAATTATCATCGGCAAGTTTTTTTACCGCGGGAACTATCCCCACTGTTGAAACGGTTATATGTCTTTTTCCTATGCCGAACTCTTTAGCGGACAAAAGCGAATTAAGCACCGATGACAGATTATTAAAATTGAGCATCGGTTCGCCCATTCCCATAAACAAAACGCCGGAAATATGTTCTTTTGTATCATTTTCAATCTGCAGTATCTGCTCTATAATCTCCCCTCTGCTGAGGTTTCTTGCAAGCTTAACCTTTCCGGAAGAGCAAAATTCGCACATTACGGGGCAGCCTATCTGCGAAGAGATGCATACGGAGTTTTTACCGTTTGCGGGCAGAAAAACGGCAAAGAAATATTTTTTGTCATATGTCTGGAATGTGTATCTGATTGTGCCGTCAATGAGGGATTTTTCTTTTTTCACTATTTTGAGGATTCTTAAAGCGTATTTTTTATCAAGTTTTTGGCGCAGCTCTTTCGAAAGGTTTGAAAAATCGTCAAAAGAAGAGGCTTTTTTTGAGTAAACCCATTCAATTATCTGGTTCAGCCGGTAATCCTGTTTAATGATTCCGGATGCCGATGCTTTAAACTGCGCGTTCGTGAGGTCTAAAAGGTATTTTTTTTCCATGTCAAAGATTATATCATAATAACGCTAAAATTTTTTATTCCACTCATCAGATTCGTATTTTTCATCTGCGATTTTTAACGAGCTTTTAATCTCGTCATCCGTAATAAGCGCGTAATTAAGGTTTGTATTAAGCGTTTGAGCCATATTGTTGGCAAACTCCCTGCAAAACTCGCTTCTTCTCGAATCTCCGAGTTCTAAATGAACCGAACCCTGCACAAGAATTTTTGTGCCTCTTCTGCGCATGCAGGAGCCTAGTATTTTTTTGCCTTTATATGACAAATCGTCGGTATATAATGTCTGAACGCAAAACATATTTTTCGGCGTGTTTTGCCCTATAGAGACAAAATCGCAGTCAAAGCCGATAAAAGACAAAGCTTTTTTAACCGCAAGGTGTATATGTTTGTAAGTGTCCTGCTGGCTGTACATATAGGGCCACGACTGCAGTCCGGAGCAAAAACTGTAAGATAAGTCGTCTTTATGGTTTACAAGAAGCCCGCCGGTCAGCCTTCTTGTCGCGCTTAGCTGGTTTTTCTGGAAGTATCCTATCGTTATATATGGGTTATCCCAAGTGTAAGTCCTTAAAACCGCGTCATCTTTGAGCCCTGTGAAAAAGTATTCATCTATTGCCATGTTCATCGCGGCATTTCGGGCTGTGTCTTCTATAAACCTTAACATTTTAATCCTTTATTTTTGCGTGTGTTGAAATGATTTTATTTGTGGCGTCTTTTTTTGTTCTTTTTTCATATTCAAGCATCTTTTCTTTAAGTTTTACCCCGCCTTTAGCGGAATAGCCGTGCATCTTGCCTGTGGAAGCAACTACCCTGTGACACGGGATAAGCGGCGGCCACGGATTCATCCTCATTGCTCCGCCTACTGCCCTTGCTGCTTTCGGGGAACCTGCTTTTTTCGCAAGTTCGCCATATGAAAGAGTTGTCCCTGCGGGTATTTCAAAGCAGGCTTTCCACACTTTTACGTAAAACGGAGGATATTTCTCCATTTTTTTTAAAATTTCTCCGGGTATTCGTTTCTTTGCCATTATTTTTTCTCCATAAACACTATTTCAATGCCGTCAGGCATTAGTTTTGTGCCGTAGCGTTTATATCCTATCTTGGTATATAGGGCTATGTTTTTTTCACTTTTTAAAGCGGTAAAAAGATAGTATTCTTTGCCGGTAAAGATATTTTCCACTTCTGCCAAAAGCTTTTTTGCGATTCCCCTGTTTTGAAAGTCCGGGTGTACCATAAGCTTGCTTACCAGAACCCTGCCGCCCTTAGGAAATGCCCTTACCGAACCTGTTATTTTTGCGCTTTCTTCATCCGTTGCTTTTAAGAAAATGCCTTTTTCAAACTCTTCAAGCACTTCTTCAAAGGTCTGCGTAAGCGGTTGTATATTATAGTTGTTATGGAGCTTTGCTTCGCTTAAATAAGCCGTTTTTTGCGGCCGTATATCTCTTTTAAATTATCTTTGCCTGCTTTTGTAATCTTCATTTTGCGTACTCTTCCTGTAAAGGCAGTTCAAAAACTATCTTTGTGCCAAAGCCGTATCTGCTGTAAAAAGACATTCTGCCGTTGTGGTTTTCTTCTATCATCCTTTTAACTATGTATAAACCTATCCCCGTGCCGGATTTATAAGAAGACTTTGTAGTGAAAAACGGCGCAAAGATTTTTACTTTATTTTCGTCTTTAATGCCTATGCCGTTATCTTTGATTGAAAAGATTGCCTTGTCATCGGAATATTTAAGTTCAACTTTAATAAGCGGCTTATATTTTTCTTTTTCCTCTTCATTGAGCGTTTCCATCATATCAAGCGTAGCTTCATAGCCGTTATCCAGCACATTATATACGGATTCAATTATCTGCGACCGTATGCCGTAGATTTTATCCGCCGGTTTAAATTTCAGATCAAGAATAAAATCTTTATGGAGTTTATGTTTAAGCTTTAAAAGCTCCATGGCGAGGTCAAAAACTTCAGAAAGCGCGAATTCCGTAAATATGCTCCCCTTATTGTTTTTATCCGGTTTTGCGTAGTTTAAAATGCCTTTGATTACGGCATCGGTGCGTTTGATGTTTTCCGCAAGCGAATCTGACAGTTCGCTTAAATATGATGACGTTTTCTTTAAATTTTCGTTTGATTCTACAAGCGCGCTGTTTGATTTTACAAAATCTTCAATTTCGTATTTAAGTTCGCCGGATATCATTGAAAACTGGTTAAGCCTGTTGTTTATCTGGTGCGCGACGCCTTCCGCAAGGCCTCCGATAGAGGCAAGTTTTTCCGCCGCGAAAATCTTTTCCTGCGTATGCTTAAACTCATCAAAAAATATGCAGTTTTCTATGGCAAGCGCCGCCTGCCTTGAAAGCGTCCTGAAAATTTTTATGTCTTCCCTTGTGAAAGGGTCTTTATTCTTTTTCGGGCCTAAAATTATAAAACCGTTCGCGCCGTTTTCAAAGAAAAACGGGATAGTTAAGGCGGGCTTAAAAGGCAGATCCACGGAATTTGTTATGTAAAGCGGTATATCCGCGGTTACAAAGGGCTTGCCTTTGTTTTTCATGAATATAACATAAGGGTGCACTACGGAATAAGGAAATATCATTTCATCAGGGCAGGAAGGCCTTATATGCCTGCACTCAAAAAGCTTGCCGGATTCATTTTCAACAAAGACCGCCACATTCTGCACTTTGACGAATTTTATGATTATCAGCGCCATAAGCTTTAGCAGTTTATCAAGCTCGTGCTCCCTTGCCATGCCGCTTGCCGCCTGTATAAGCGTATTGTGGTACTTTCTCTGCTCTGCAAGGAAAACATCCGCGGTTTTATCTATGGCATACCTATATATATATGTGCCTGCCACAGCCACAACAAATGTAAAAATAGTGGATATCATCCACGACTGCGTGTATTTCCAGACAAAGTATGATGACGCTATTATCGCGGCCACTATAAACAGAAATATTACCGCGCGGCTTAAAATAATTTTAATATCTGCAAAAGTATATCTGCCGAGCGCGAGCACAACAATAACGACAAAAACTACCGAGCCTAAAGCGCCCACTGGATATATAGGCAGATAAATGTAAGCTAGAAGGTGGTCTATAATAACCAGGGAGAAAAACATAAGGGCGTAACGTATCCTGCGTATCTGCTGGTGGCGGAACGCCGTAAGGTCAGGCTGCCTTAAATTTTCTTTAAGGTTTTTTAAAGCAAGGTATAAAAAGGCGGCAAGCTGCAAAGGCACTAAAAAATAAAGAAGCGCGGCTTTCGGGTAGTAGCCGAAAAAGTGTTCGGTAATACCGCTGTAAAACAGCGGTTTATAAAAGTTCAAGGCGACTGCAGCAAAAGATAAGAAATAAAAGCCGTAAAACGCTTTTTCATTGATTATTTTTCTTGAGTAAGCATAGATAAACCTTAATAAGAAAACCGCCGTAAAAGCTATACCCGTAAAGCCTATTTTGCTCCAAAGGAAAGCGTCGGCCGTATTTTGGCTTATGTACATATTTCCGAAACTGAAAAACCATATTGCCAAAGACAGGCACAAAAGCGAAAAACTTACGTTTATTGCCGATTTTGACTTTCTTGATAAGACAAGAAAAGCCACAAGCACCGTAAAAATAGAAAAGAAGAGATATGGCAGCGCTATAAAGTTCATTGTATTTTTTCCCTCAGTTTTCTGTGATAGTTTAACGCGAACCTGTGGGATTCGTCACGTACAAACTGCAGCAGCCTTAAAGCTGGCGAATGGCGGCTTAAAATAAGCGGTTTGTCTTTGTGCGGAAAAAATATTTCTTCATTTTTCTCCGCGAGTGAAACAATAGGGACAGTCAGCTGCAGCTCTTCCAAAGCGCTCATAGCCGCGCCAAGCTGGCCTTTTCCGCCGTCTATGAGTATCAGGTCAGGCATCTTTTCATTTCTTCTTATAAGCCCCGAATATCTGCGGAAGACGACTTCCCGCATAGTGGCAAAATCGTCCGCGCCTACAACTGTTTTTACTTTAAACCTTCTGTAATTATTTTTGTCAGGCATGCCGTTTTGAAAGCGCACCATAGAAGAAACGGCGTTTGTGCCCTGTATGTTTGAATTGTCAAAACCTTCTATTACGGCAGGCGTGTGCTTTAAGCCGAGCGCGTTTTTAAGCTCGTTTATGCTGTCCGCCCTTTCTACCGATTCATTTATATCGTTTTGAGTTATTTCGCTTATCATAACCCTTTCGGACATATTTCTTAAAGCGTAAAGCCTGTCCCTTATTTCTCCGGCTTCTTCGTATTTCATACCGGCGCTGAGTTCTTCCATCTGGCTTTCCCACTCATCTTCAAGTTTTTTGAACTTTCCGCTTAAAAACAGCTCAACGTCTTTTATCTTTTCCTTGTAATCTTTTGAAGTAATTTTGCCCAGGCACGGCCCGTAGCACATTTCGGTATGGTAATAAAGGCACGATTTAACTTTTTTTTCATCAGGAAGCCTGCTTTCGGAAAATTCCAGTTTGCAAGGGCGTATTTTAAAGAGCTTTGAAAGCCACGCTACAAGCTTTTTTATATAGTAAACCTGCGGATAAGGCCCGAAATATAAAGCGCTGTCCTTAAGTTTTTTTCTTGTAAGCGTTAACCGCGGAAAATCTTCATTTATGGAAAGTTTTATGTACGGGTAAGATTTGTCGTCTTTCCACATAGAGTTAAAATACGGCTGGACTTTATTGATTAGCTGCCTTTCAAGTATCAACGCTTCCCTTTCCGAAACGCACAGTATATAATCAATTTTACGCATCGCGGTAATTATCGCGGTGGCTTTTGAGTTGATATCGGCATTAAAGTATGAAGATATCCTGTCGCGCAGGCTTTTTGCTTTGCCTATATATATAATGTTGGCTATTCCGTCGCGCATTATATATACGCCGGGAAGCTTAGGTATCCGGTCTAATTTTGATTTTTTATTTGGCATCGTTTCTTCCGCATATTGTATCTGTGCAAACTTTAAGTTCTTCCGATTTTAACAGGAAAGAGAATATAAAGAACGCTGCCAGTCCCGCGATAATCGCAGCGGGTACTGATATAAATAAGTTGTCTGATACCTGTACCGCAAAATATGCCGCCGTTCCGGTAGCTATTGCTGCAACTACCGATTTAAGAGATGATGTCACAATTTTTTTGAGCCCGAGTTTTCCTATCCTTTTGCGCAGGCGCAGCACAAGCAGCAGCAGGTTAAAATAAGACGCAACTGCTGTGGCGAGAGCCAGCCCCCCTACACCCATCGGATACATTAAAAGAACGCACAAAATAACGTGAAGTATCATTGACCAAAGCGCGGTTTTTACGGGCGTTTTTGTATCTTGGAAAGAGTAAAAGGCGTTCGCGAAGATTTTAGCCATCGCGTAAGCTGGCAATCCTAAGGAATAATAAAATAAAGCCTGATTTGTCATAAGAGACGCCGCCGCGTCAAACTTGCCGTGTTCAAACAAAAGCTTTACTACGGGCAGCCCTATAACCATTAAACCCACGGCTGCCGGCAGTAAAGTAAAAATCGTAAAACGCACTGAATAATTAAGAGAATTTTTAAGCGTCGTTATATCTTTTTGCGCGTACGCTTTTGACATTGCCGGAAGCGAAACGCTTGCAAGCGCCAGCCCGAATATCGCAAGAGGCAGCTGCATAAGCCTGTTTGAATAATAAAGCGAAGTTATTGATCCGCTTGCCAAAAAAGAAGCGCAGATTGTGTCCACAAAAGAGTTTATCTGGTCAACCGAAAGCCCTATCACGGAAGGAATCATCAAAAAAGCTATCTTTTTTATTCCGGGGTGCTTGTAGAACGGCAAAGCTGGATTAGCTTGCTTCTCTTCGTTCGCAATGGTATCTTTATCAGCGCTTGTTACAGTTTTAAACTGCAGCTTTAAGTGCCAACCGAGTGTTTTTAGCTTTGGATACTGTAATACAAAGTGAAGCGCCCCTCCCGCTATAACGCTTATGGCAAGGCCTTTTATCTGGTTTCCGGGTGAAAAAAGCGGCGCGAGGGCAAGCATATAAACTATTTCAGAGCAGCTTAAAGCTGCCGGGGCAAGCGCCGGAAGAAAGAAAGAATGTAACGTATTAAGTATCGCAAGCAAAAAAGCCGCAAGACAGACAAAAAATATGAAAGGAAACATTAAGCGGGTCAGTTCTATGGTAAGCTGCATCTTTTCTGGGTCATCGGTAAAACCCCAAGCGATAATTTTTACCAAAACCGGGGCAAAAAACATTCCTAAAACTGTTATGACAAGCAAAACCAAAAGAAGCGCCGTAAACGTGGCGTTTAAGAATTTTTGCGTTTCGCTTTTATCTTTGGTGTGCAGATACTCGCTGAAAACCGGTACAAAAGCAGCGGAAAAGGAGCCCTCCCCGAAAAGCCTGCGGAAAAGGTTTGGAATCCTGAAAGCCGCGTAAAAAGCATCGGCGAACATACCCGCGCCGAATAAATTCGCCACGAGCATATCTCTTACATATCCTAGAACCCTTGATATCGAGGTCCCGAAAGCTGTTTTCCCCGCGTTTTTAGTTAATTGTTTGTGTTCCATAGTTTATTTGTTTTTTTTGTTATTTCGAGCTTTCTTCGGAAAGCTGATTTTAACTGAATTTTAAAAATTCAGTGTCCGACTGGGCTTTAAACCACGTGTTTTGCCTTTTGGCGTAATGGCGCGTGTCTTTGGAAAACTCTTCAAGCATGGTTTCTTTTGAAATTTCGCCGTTTAAATACTTTATAATGTGCCTGTAGCCGATGCCGCTTAATCCCGCGCAGTCCTGTTTGAAGCCGAAATGCAAAACCTTTTCGGTTTCTTCTATCATTCCGTTTTCAATCATCTCTTCGCATCTTTCATTTATTCTTTTGTATAGTATTTCGTTATCAACGGCAATACTATAGTGTTTAAAAGCGTAACGCTGGGTTTTATCTTTAAAATGCTCTTTCATCGTTTTGCCGGAAAGGATATTAACTTCCAAAGCCCTCAAAAGCCTTTGAGGGTTATTTTTATTTTTCTCCGCGGCTTCCGGATCGGATTTTAAAAGCTGTTTGTAAAGCTCTTCAGCGGGCTTTTCCGCGAGTTTTAACCGCAGTTTTTCATCAGCCTGCGGCATTTCATCCAAACCGTAAAGAAGCGCTTTAATATATAAACCTGTGCCGCCCGCAACAACCGGAATTTTGCCTTTTTTTGTTATCTCTTCAATTTTTAAACCGGCATCCCTCACAAAATCTGCCGCGCTGTATTTTTGGTCCGGATTTATGATATCTGTCAAATACTGCGGTATGCCGTCAATAACGCGGACAAAGGATTGCCCGTTATGGCGTAAAACGCCTTCTTTGTTTGTACCCGTATCAAGGTATTTATATACCTGCCGCGAATCTGCCGATATAATTTCGCCGTTTTTTTCGCGGCATATGTTTAGCGCTAATTTTGTTTTTCCGCTTGCAGTAGGACCCGAAATCACTAATATTGTTTTAAGGTTGTTCATTATTTTCTTTTGAAGAATTTTTCCAGTTCGTTAAGCGATATTTTATATGCAGTGGGTCTTCCGTGCGGGCAGGTAAAAGGGTGTTCGCATTTAAATAGGTCATTAATAAGTTTTTTTGATTCGGTTTGCGAAACGCTGTCCCCTGCTTTTATGCTTGCGCGGCACGCGGAACGGATAATTTTGTCCCTTCTTTTTTCAATTTCAATGTTTTTATCGGTTTCAATGTCTTCTATAATAGTTTTAATGATTTGCTCGATTGAAGTATTGCCCAAAAGCGCGGGATAAGCAGTTATTCTGAAAGAATTACTGCCGAACTCTTCAACGCTTATCCCAAGCCCGTTAAAAATGCTTAAGTTTGATTTTAAAAGCTCCGAAAGGCTGGGCGAAAGCTCAAAGTTTTCGGGCATAAGCATCTGCTGGAGTTTTAAAGCATTATCTTTTGCCTGCGCGAGATACAGCTCATAGCGCACGCGTTCAGCCGCGGCATGCTGGTCAAATATGTAAAGCTGGCCTTCGTTTTCAACTATTATATATGTGCCGAAAACCTGCCCTAACACTTTTATATTTTCGTCAAAAGAGTCTTTTTTTAGTTCTTCCTGCTTCGCAAAGACGTTCGCGTACAGATTTATGTCATAGTTTTGTTTTTGCGGAGCATACGCGGATTTAGGTTTAGGCTCCGAAACGTATATTTGCGTTTTTCTTCCCGTATCGTATTTTTTGCTTTCAGAAATGATTTGCGGCGGCATTTTAAACTCTTCAATTACGGAGTTTATCTTAATTTCCGGGTGTGCGTGAGATGTAAGCGCGTTGCGCAAAGCTTTAAAAAGTATATCGTAAATGCCGCCTTCATCGGCGAATTTTATCTCTCTTTTAGTAGGGTGTATGTTTACGTCTATATCGGAAGGTTCAATTGTGATGTAAATCAAAAACCCCGGAAATTTATCGTGCGGTATCGATTCTTTATAAGCCTGTGATACGCAGTGCATCATCCATTTAGGCAGGTTTACCGGCCTTGAATTTACAAATAAATACTGGAATTTACGGTTAGGCTGCGCGTCATCCCTGCCGGTAAAGTATATGTCCATCGAGATTTTTGGATGGTCAACTTTTGTGTGTTTTAGTTTTGAAGCAAAGTTTTTGCCTAAAATATCCGATATTCTTTCAATTTTCTTATCGGTCTGCGCTGCCGCAAAAACCGTTTTGTTTTCCGAAACCATCTTAAATGATATGTCATTATTGGCAAGCGCCGTTTCTTCAAGCGAAGCTATAATCCTGGAGCGTTCCGTTGCGTCGCTTTTTAAAAACTTCTTTCTTGCGGGAGTGTTAAAAAATAAATCTTTAACTTCCGTAATCGTGCCTTCCGCTCCAGCCCAGGGAGAAGTTTTAATACTTTTTCCGCCCGCGCTTTCAAGCTTCCAGCCGGAGCTTTCCCCTCTTTTTCTGGTTTTTATTTCAAACTTTGAAACGGCTGCCACCGAAGAAAGAGCTTCACCCCTGAAACCGAGCGAATGAATATGCGACAAATCGTTAAAATCTTCTATTTTGCTTGTTGCGTGCCTTAAAACCGAAAGCTCAAGGTCTTTTTTATCCATCCCGAAACCGTTATCAGAAACCCTTATAAGCTTTTTTCCCGCTTCCGAAATTTCAACCGTAACGGAAGACGCGCAGGCGTCAAGAGAGTTTTCCACAATCTCTTTGACGGCGTTTAAAGGGCGTTCAACGACTTCGCCCGCGGCGATTTTGTTGATGGTTTCCTGGGAAAGAAGGTTTATTGCCATGTGTTACGCTTTAAGTTTTTGCGGTTTTTCGCACAATTTATAATAAGAACACTTTAAGAAACAAACGTCCGGCGCGCCCAAAAGTATCCTGTTTTCGCAGTCATTGAAGTCAATCGCCATTCTGTTTATCAGTTTCGCGTCAAGCGTGTTCATGCTAGAAATATGTATGCCGGTCCTCCACATATTGCCTTTAGGCATGGACCAGACAACTTTTCCGTTCATAGGGCTTGTTTTAAGGGTCGGGATATCGATGCTCATACAAACTTCCGTACCTACTGTAAGATTCGCGAAAGTCATCATAGAAACGCCGTCCGCTGATAAATCAAGGATAACGCCCGGAACGGTTTCTCCGTTAAAGCTGAGTTGTACTGGTTCTCCAAACTGCTTGATAATCGGCATTCTGCGGTTTTTTCTTTTTTCTACCATAACGCCCCCGTTTGAAATTGTTTAGCTTTTATATTTTTCTTTCCATTCACGAATCAGGTTAAATGCTTCCATAGGGCTTAAGCGTTCGATATCAACTTTTTGTAATTCTACTAAAATTTGAGGTTCCGTTGTACAAAAAAACTCTATTTGGCTGCTGTCGCCTCTTTTTGATGGCTCAATCTGCGAAGCCTCAAGTTCCCTTAATATCTTGTACGCACGTTCTATTACTGTATGCGGAATCCCCGCGATTTTGGCTACGTGTATCCCGTAAGATTTGTCAGCGCTTCCTTCTACTATTTTATGAAGAAACACAACATCGCCCTGCCACTCTTTTACGTCAACGCTGAAATTTGCCACGCCTTTAAATTTTTTGGCAAGGCCGGTAAGTTCAAAGTAATGCGTGGCAAAAAGCACTTTCGCGCCTTTGTTTGCGGCTCTTGTTTCATCGGCAAAATATTCTATTATAGCCCAAGCTATGGACATTCCGTCATAAGTGGATGTTCCCCTTCCCACTTCGTCAAGAATTATAAGGCTTCTGTTTGTGTACTGGTTTAATATGCTTGCCGTTTCGGTCATTTCAACCATAAAGGTGGATTCGCCGCCCGCAAGGTTGTCTCCCGCGCCTATTCTTGTGAAAATTCTGTCTGTCAAACCTATTTCAGCGCTTTCCGCGGGCACAAAAGAGCCCGTCTGCGCCATTATGGTTATCAAAGCGGTCTGCCTTAAATAAGTGGATTTACCTGACATATTAGGGCCTGTTAAAATCATTATTTTCGATTCGCCGTCAAAAACAGCATCATTCGCCACAAACTCGCCGCTTTTGATGATCCTTTCCACAACGGGATGCCTGCCTTCGCGTATTACCAGTTTGCTGCCTTCGGTTATTTTAGGGCATGAATAATTGTAATCCAAAGCGTTTTGCGCAAAACCGCAAAAAATATCTATTTCCGCTATAATCTGCGATGTTTTAAGTATATCCGGGGCAAAAAGCGATAATTCCTGCTTTAGCGTGCTAAAAATATCACTTTCAAGCCTTAAAGTTTTTTCCTGCGCGGAAAGTATTTTTTCTTCAAGATTTTTCAGTTCCTCTGTAATATAGCGTTCGCAGTTGGCCAAGGTCTGCTTTCTTATATAATGTTTAGGCGCAAGATGTATATTGGATTTTGTAATTTCAATGTAGTAGCCAAAAACCGACGTATATCCTATTTTAAGGCTGTTGATTCCGGATTGCTGCTTTTCTTTCGCTTCAAGGTTGGATATATATGTTTTTGTGTCGGAAGATATTTTTCTTAACTCATCAAGTTCCGCGTTTACGCCGGTTTTGATGACGTTTCCGTCTTTTAGCGTTACTGGAGGTTCATCCGCGATATAAGCGGCGATTTTTTCGATCACTTGCGCGTTTTGCGGTATTTCAACGGTTAATCCGTCCGGGGATTTTAAAAGAGCGGTGATTTCATTTATGACAATTAAAGATTCTTTTAAAGCGGTAAGGTCTCTTGGGTGCGCCGTACCGGAAGATATCCTTGCGGTAATTCTTTCTATATCGGAAACGCTTTTAAATTTTTCCGCAATATCTTTTCTGATATCACCGTTTTCTATAAAATATTTTACGATGTTTTGCCTGTTTTCGATTTTTGAAAGGTCAAGAAGCGGTTTTACGATCCACTGCCTTATCGCCCTCGCGCCCATAGGCGTTTTTGTGGAATCCATAACTGAAAGCAGCGAGTTTTCTGTTTTCCCGGTTGCCATGGAGTTTAATATTTCAAGGTTTTTTACCGCGACGCCGTCAAGGTACATAAAATCCGAGTTTCTTATGTAGTTTATTGCGGTAAAAATGCCGAGGCTTTGCGGCTGCGTTTCCCGTATATATTCAAGCGCCGCGCCGCAGGCGCTGATAATTTCTTTTTTATTCAGCCCGAACTTCTTTACAGCCTGCGCGCCAAAAACTTCTTCTATCTTTTCTCGGCTGAGTTTTTCGTCAAATGAAGAATCGCCGGCTTCGCTTACGGGAGTTGATATTTTTGCGGTAAAAGCCGCTATTTTAGGATTTAAAAGGTTTTTAGCTGAAAAGACTATTTCGCCCGGGTTGTATTTTGAAATTTCCGCTTCAAAAGAGCTTAAACTGGTTTCCGAAACAAAAAATTCTCCGGTTGAAATGTCGGCGGCGGCAAAAGCGGCGTTAAAAGTGCTTTCGTCAAAAATTACAGACATTAAAAAGTTGTTTTCTTTTGATTCTAAAAGAGTGTCTTCAAGAACGGTGCCGGGAGTGATGACGCGCGTTACGCCTCGTTTTACTATGCCTTTTGAGGCTCCGGGCTCTTCAAGCTGTTCGCAAAGGGCGACTTTAAAGCCCTTTGTTATGAGTTTTCTGATGTAAGAATTTACTGAATGGTACGGAACGCCGCACATAGGCGTGCCTGTCCTTTGCGTAAGCACTACTTCCATTACGGGCGCGGCTTTTATCGCGTCATCGCCAAACATTTCGTAAAAATCGCCCAAACGGAAAAAGAGTATCATTCCGGAGTATTTGGCTTTGATATTCCAGTACTGCTGCATTAAAGGCGTTAAGCCTTCTTTGTTTTCAGTTTTGCTTTTAATCGTTCCGCTCCCAAATAAACGTTATACGTAAAGATAATTGCCCTTGTGTGGCGCCTTGTTTCCCTAAACGGTATGCGCGATATTGATTTGCTTATTTTCGGGTCTGCTTCAAGCCATTTATCAACATTTCTTATTCCCGCGTTATAAGCCGCCAAAACAAGTATCAGATTATTGTCATAGTAATTTAACAGCTTTTCAAGGTAAAAAGTTCCGAATCTTATGTTTAAATCCGGCTCTTTAAGCATTTGCGCGTCAAAATTCTTTAAATTAAGCTGGTTTGCGATATCCTGCCCGGTAGCCGGCATAATCTGCATTAAGCCGACAGCGCCTTTGTTGGACAACGCCTCCGGGTTCATGTTGGATTCCCTTTTCATTACTGCTTTTACAAGCAAAGGGTCCACTCCAAACTCATCGGAATAAAACATTACCGAACTTTTATAAACAGATGTTTTAAAAACCCCTGTGCGTTTATCTATATAAGCGATAAAATACGCCGATACTGCCACTAAAACGGCAAAAACTATTATAATTTTGGTTTTCTTTTTCATTTTCATATGATGTCGCCGAACAGTGAATTAATTTTGGCTTCTTTTATCAGCACGTTAACGTGTTTGCCAAGGTGTTCTTTGCCGCCTTTAACAAATACTTTCCTGCCGCTTCTTGTCCTTGCTTCCAAAACGCCGTTTTCAAGTTTTTCGGTAAGCACCTGCTGTGTTGTGCCGGTCATTTGCGATACTATTTCAACCGATATTTTATTTGATTCTTCAAGAATAAGCGCGTGGCGCCGTTTCTTTTCTTCAAGCGAAACGTCATCTTTCATCCCTGCCGCTTTTGTATCAGGCCGCGGAGAATACCTGAAAACGTATAATCCGCCAAACCGTATATCTTTTACGGCTTTTAAAGTTTCTTCAAAATCTTCTTGCGTTTCTCCCGGAAAACCTACGATTATGTCGGTCGTTATGTTTATGTCCGGAATTTTGTTTCTGAGTTTTTCCACAAGCGACAAGTAATGCCCATATGTGTATTTTCTGTTCATGCTTTCAAGTATTTTGTCTGACGCGGACTGCATTGGCAGATGTATATGCGCGCATATTTTCTTTTCCTGCGCCATTATGTTTATTAAATCATCGTTTAAATCTTTCGGGTGGTTTGTCATAAACCTTATTCTTTCAAGGTTCGGAATTTGCGCGATTTCGCGTATCAAAGCGGCAAAGTTTGTGCCCTCATGCGTATAAGAATTAACATTTTGCCCCAAAAGCATTATCTCTTTGGCGCCGTTTGCGGCCATTGAACGGCATTCGCTAACTATATCTTTGCTGTTAAGGCTTATTTCATGTCCGCGCACAAAAGGCACAACGCAGTAAGAGCAGTAGTTGTCGCAGCCGCGCATAATAGTCACATAGCGGATTATGTCAGACTGTTCCTCTTTCGGCTCTTTTTTTGCTTGTTTATCAATCGCGCATAAATCAAGTATCTTTAAAGCCGCGTTGTCTATATCTTTCGCGCCTACGATTAAATCCACTGTGTTAAAGCGTTTTTTTATCTTGGAACCGAGCCTTTGCGCCATACAGCCTATCACAACGATTTTTACGTCAGGATTTTTCTTTTTAAAGTCTTCAGCCCTGCCCAGAAACGAAAAAGCCTTTTGCTCAGCCTGCGCGCGCACCGAACATGTATTTAGTATCACAATGTCCGCATCGGCAAGGGTGTTTACTTTAGAAGCTCCGTAAGAAGAAAGGGCCGAAGAAAGCGCGTCAGAATCGCAAACATTCATCTGGCAGCCTATTGTTTCCATTAAATAGTTCATTTAGCAGTTATACCCGTATTTATAATATTTAGGCAAATTATATCAATTTTGAATGGTTTTTTTAAGCGGAAATTTCTTATTTTGAGGTTTCTTTAAGAAACGCTATAAGCTTGTCAAAAGTGTTCCATGCGTAATCGCTGTCCATGTAAAACTGGTACTCATGCTTTAGATTGGCTTCATCTTTGCCGTAAAAAACGCTTGTTACGGGAACATTTTTATTTTTTAGCGCGGCTTCAAATTCCAAAGCGTGGCCTTCAAACGTAAAGACATTGCCGTCCGTGATAAAAACAGGCGGATAATCTTCGGAAATTTTATCAGTGATGCTTGCAAGGGCTATGTTTTTATTATGTATGTCTTTTGTGTTAAAGTACGCCCACGCTATTTTCTTAAAAGGCAGGCTCATTGTGCCTTCTGCGGGGTTGACAAGCGTTTTAAGGTTATAGGGCCCGCAGAAAAGTATTGCTCCCGCTATATTGTTTTTTCCGGCAACTTCATCAAGAAGGATTGTTTTTGCGGCTTCGTTAACTTCCTGCGCGTATTCGGGATTTGTCTGTATGTTTACAAACTGCGCGGCTATCTGCGCGCCTGCGGAATCCCCGCCAAAATAGGCTTTATCCATATCAAGCCCGTACTCCCGCGCGTTTGCTTTTAAGAAAACGTACGCTTCTTCAATCTGCTTTAATGGTACGGGGTAGCGGTGTTCCGGAGCGACCGCGTAATTTATGTTGGCTACAACATATCCTTTATTTGCGATTAAAAGCATATAATGCTCAACATCTTTTTTATCGCCGCCTATATAAGAGCCGCCGTGCGCCCAGATTATCACTTTTTCTTTGCCTGTGGCGTTTTTGGGTTTTATGATATCAAGAAAGCCGTCAGGGTACTCCGAACCGTAAGCGATGTCCCTTATAAAAATTACATTTGCTTTATCGGCATCATAATCTTTAGGGAGCGTATAATTCATATTCTTATATTTGTGCTTTAAATAGGCTATTTCCGGCCATGGAGAAAAATAAAAGAAAGCGCATCCGGCGGCAACTAGCATTAAAATAGCAAGAACAATTTTCAAAAATTTCATTTCATCCTCTTTCTTTTTTATGCTTCTGGCAGCCAGGGCAGTAGTATATGCTTCCGCCAAGATAAGTTTCTTTTTTTATCTCTGTTTTACATGTTTTGCACGGTTTGCCGGATGTGTTTTTGCTTAAAATACATTCATAACCGCCGGCATTGGCGAATAAGTCTTTTTCGGTATTTCTTCCGCCTTTTGCCGTCATATCTTTAATTGTGCTTTTGACCGATTTAAACATAGCGTCAATTTCTTTGGCGGAAAGCTCTTGAATCTTTGTTTTTGGGTGGATTTTAGCATTAAAAAGTATATCCTGCAAAACGCCGTTGCCTAAACCGGGAAACCTCTGCTGCGTGGCAAGAAACGCTTTCGCGGAGAGTTTTTTATCGGCTTTGTCAAAATAAGCTTTTGTAAAATCTTTTGACAATATTGGCACGCAGTCTTTTGCCGCTCTGTAGTATTTATTTTCGTCCTGCGCGCCTTTTTTGAATGCGTATATCCCGCCGTACATCTGTACGGAGCAAACCAATGCCGAGCCGTAGTCAAAATCGATAAGGAGCTGGTGTTTTGGCGGAGTTTTTTCACCGGGTTTTAAATATCTGGCGTTTACGCCGTCCTGAAAATAAAGATTTATATTTTTGTCCGTTGTAATTTCCGTTATGCCGCCGTAAGCGTCCGCGGAAGATATTTTTTGCCCTTTAGCGGTATTTACATACGCTAATAAGGCTTTGCCGTATTCAACAACAAAAGAATGGCTGTTTTGATATAAATCCGCGTTCCATTTCATAGCGCATATTGTACAAAATTTTCACGTCGGTAAAACGTTAAATTACCAAACTTGTTTTTAGTTAAATGTGAAATTTTTGCAAAAATTCAAAAATAGTTGTATTATAGGTGCGTATGACAGTTGCAAATCAACCAAAGGGGGTAGTGTTATGGGACAGAAAGGCATTGAGTTGGTAAAAAAATCGGGAATTAAAATTCCACAGCTGCTGGAAAAACTTAACAAAGCTTTTGCGGATGAATGGCTTGCTTATTACCAGTATTGGATAGGCGCGCAGGTTTGCGTAGGGATTTTTAGGGAAGACGTGCAGGGCGAACTTCTTGAGCACGCAGGCGAAGAGCTTGGGCACGCCCAGAAACTTGCCGACAGAATTATTGAATTAGGCGGAACGCCTATAATTGAGCCGAAAGAATGGTACAAACTTACTAACTGCGGCTATGACGCGCCTTCAAATCCGGATACGCGCGCTTTGTTAAAACAAAACATTGCCGGCGAAAGATGCGCGATTGAAGTCTATAAAGACCTTGCCGATTACACAAAAGGCAAAGACGTTATAACTTATCACATGGCGCTTGAAATTTTAAAAGACGAGCTTGAACACGAACAGGATTTGGAAGATATAGTAGAAGATATCTCCCACGTTAAGAAATAAAAACAACTAAAATACTACACCCTGGAAATACTCCATTGATATAAAAAAACCTCCGGCTATAAACCGGAGGCTTTTTTATGGTTTGACGAGTAAAATCTCATCTGCGGATGTTTCCATTGCCATATTTGATTCGTTACGCGCGTAATGAATTCTTAAATTTAAATCCGCATAGCTACGCAACTGCCGCTGCTGCCGCAAGAATCTTCCCACACCCCTTCGCTAAACCTTCCAAACGATATATCCGCTTTTATGTTTGCTTTTAGCGTTATATCTTTTTTTGCCGTTATTACGCTTCCCGTGTTTGTCAGCGATTGTTCGCTGTGCGATGACTGCCCGCCGCTTGCGTCAACCATTATGCTTGTGCTAAAACCGCCCACAGGAGTTGACGCTGCCGCCGCGCTTGTGCTTGCCGCTAAGTTTGTCGTTGCCGGTTGTATTTTTATCTATAAATGCAATAATTGATTGAATTTACATATAAAAATACAAAAACCTGCTGTTGCCCAAGCACGGCAACAGCAGATTATTATTTAGTTTTCAAGGAACTCGCCCAAGAAAAAGCCAAGTTTTCTAGGCTTGGCTTTGAAGAAATGTTATGGAAAATAAGATTGTTAAGAGTTTTTTTATTTCCTATTAATTATTTTGTTTCTTTTCTTTCAAAAACGCTTTTAACGGTGGAGAGTTTATTTCATCTGCAAACCTAAAGCATTAGCATCTATGTAACCCACCAATAATTACATATCTACTTATTTTTTCTATTTCTTTAATTGATTTATCAGAAAAATCTTCCAAAATTAAAAAGCCATTTACTATACCACCATACTCATTATCATTTACTAGTTTTTCTTTGGAGTATCTTGCTTTCAAAAGAAAAAACTTGCCTTTTCCTTCTTCAAAAGATTGTTCTTTGTAAGCCTCAAATATTAGAGTTGTTTCATTGATTTCCTTTATCACTCTTCCTAATATAGTGTTTTTACCATCAACACCTTGAAAATCCCAAGGCTCACCTACTGAAAGCTTATACTTATTTACATTCATGCTTTAATTCCCTCCAATCAATGGTTGAGCATTAATGATTCTAACCTTTGTTTTATCAGTAGTCATAAACTCAGAACCTTTTCCTTGTTGTCCATTATCAGGTAATACTTTACTCCCTCTTTTTTTCAAAACCGGATCATTTATTATCTCAAATTCCACTCTTATAGTAGGCTCGTTTATAAGAGAAAGCCTGTTCTGGGCTTTTATCCCACTTTTATATAAATCTTTTGTAAAAAAAACTTCTCCCGGATTCCCTCCTCTTAAAAACCCTCCAGTCTCATTAATTGCTTTTAATTCAGCATCTGTCATATATCTATACGCACCCATTCCTTTAGCAGATTTTGCTACATCCGCTCCTTTATCCAACACCCTCAACGCTTTTAACGGGGACCCTATTTCCGTTGCAAGCCCCAGCATTATTAATCCACTTGCGTAATAAATATTTCCGCTGTTTATTCCTGCCGCATACATATGATAATTTGTCACTTCTTTGGCTATGCTTATTCCTGTGCCAAACGGGTCATTTTTTGCGTCATATGCCAATCCGCCTGCGCCTTCCAATATTGCGCCCATTACATACGGATTGCTTAATGCCAATGTTATGTTTGCTCCGCTTTGTGCTGTTTCCGGCAAACCTTTTATTGCATTAAAAGCGTTAGCATATGTGTTTTTGTCTTGTAAACCTTGTCCCAATGATACTATTAAATTATATGTATCTTCTTTTACTTTATCGCTGTCTCTTCCTAATTTCGCAAGCAACGGACTTGTTTCCATCAGTATGTTTATCATTGATTCGTTTGCCGCTTTCGCTTTTAACCCTAATAAATCTTCAGCTTTCCCCGCAGGTATATAGTTGTTTAATAAATCTTTCGATACTTCGCTCCCAAGACTTAAAAATATTTCCTGATTACCGCTTCCCATTCCGGAAACGTATAATTTTCCGTCATGTCCAAAATATAAAAATGTATTATCTTCCACGGCAAGGGTTCTTAATTTTTCAGCTTCTTTTTTACCTATATTTTTATTGGTTTTTATATAATCTTCCACCAGGGAAAGATTACCCGCAGCTAAAGCATAGGCATATGCGTCGGGGTCTTCCAAAATTCTTTGTTTTATTTTCGCATCTTCTTGCGGATCATCTGAAAATTTACGATTTTTAATTATATTTTCAATATTTTCCGCACCTTTTATTGCCGCTATTGCTTCGGCATGGGTTTTGGCGCTTCCTAATATCTTTTTATATGCTTCCTTCAAACTATCGCTTATGTCATTTACTCCATCAATTAGCGCATTAGCGTCATCAACAACCGATATTTGCTTTCTTTTTCTTACTTCATTGCCGTTTTCATCGTACCCTTCAACTTCCGTGTTTCCTGCAAGGAAGTCGTACAAACTTACCCAAAACCTTACATCTATCGCCAATTCCGCATTT
>JAVBLP010000009.1:0-57743 GCA_031553505.1 Endomicrobiaceae bacterium | reverse complement strand
TTAGTCCAAAATTTCCGTAACAACACCGGATCCGACCGTTCTTCCGCCTTCTCTTATCGCAAATCTCAACTGCGTTTCCATCGCTACAGGCATTATCAATTCTATATCCATCGTTATATTGTCGCCTGGCATCACCATCTCTACTCCCGCAGGCAAATGCGCTATCCCCGTTACGTCCGTCGTCCTGAAATAGAACTGCGGCCTGTATCCCGTAAAGAACGGCGTATGTCTTCCGCCTTCTTCTTTCGTCAATATATATACCTGCCCTTTGAATTTCTTGTGCGGTTTAATAGAACCTGGAGCCGCTATTACCTGACCTCTTTCTATCTGGTTCTTTTCTACACCTCTCAACAACATACCTATATTGTCCCCTGCCTGCGCTTCGTCAAGCAGCTTTCTGAACATTTCTATCCCCGTCACTACTGACTTTCTCGTTTCCTGGATCCCTATTATTTCTACGTTATCTCCAACTTTTACTTTTCCTTTTTCTACTCTTCCTGTCGCTACCGTCCCTCTTCCCGTTATCGAAAACACGTCTTCTACGCTCATCAAGAACGGCTTATCTATATCTCTCGCTGGCAACGGTATCGTTGTGTCTACCGCGTCCATCAATGCCATTATTGAATCTACTCCTTCTTTTACTCCCTGCAATGCCTGAAGCGCTGACCCTCTTATTACTGGCGTCTTGTCTCCGGGGAAGTTATACTTCGTCAACAAGTCCCTTACTTCCATTTCCACCAAGTCCAACAAGTCTTTATCATCTACCGCGTCGCATTTGTTCAAAAATACTACTATTGAAGGCACGTTTACCTGCCTTGCCAATAATATATGTTCTCTCGTCTGCGGCATCGGACCGTCAAGCGCTGATACTACCAATATCGCTCCGTCCATCTGCGCAGCTCCCGTTATCATGTTCTTTACGTAGTCAGCATGTCCCGGGCAGTCTATATGTGCGTAATGTCTTTTTTCTGTCGAATATTCTACGTGCGATACCGCTATCGTCACGATCTTCGTATCATCCCTTCTTCCCTGTGATTCCGACGCTTTCGCTACCTGATCGTATGATATGTACTCCGCTAAACCCTTGTCTCCCAATACTTTCGTTATCGCTGCCGTCAATGTCGTTTTGCCGTGGTCCACGTGCCCTATCGTCCCTATGTTTACGTGCGGTTTACTTCTGTCAAACTTTTCTTTTGCCATTTTGAGTTCCCCCAAATTTTATTGTTTTTCTTGTTTACTATATAAGCCGAGGATGGGAATTGAACCCACGACCACCTCCTTACCAAGGAGGTGCTCTACCACTGAGCCACCTCGGCATTTAAGCCGTACTGCTACGGCGGATTTACCCTCTTCCTAGCTATATAAGCGGGAGACGGGAATCGAACCCGCGTGGCCAGCTTGGAAGGCTGGAGCACTACCATTGTGCTACTCCCGCAGCATTACACAAAAAGAGTGGGGGCGGATGGATTTGAACCACCGAAGGGCAAGCCCGCCAGATTTACAGTCTGGTGCATTAGACCACTCTGCCACACCCCCATTCTACCGTTTCATCAAAGGAAAAAAGAACTTTTGCTTACCTTGTTTTTAAGGACTAACTTGCTGATTATACAACAAAGACTTTGAAATGTCAATGCTATTAAAAAAGATATTTAATCGCCACAAAGCCAATTACCAGAAGAATCAAAAACGCCATAGATAAAATATTGAAATATTTTTCAATAACATATTGAATTTGCCTGCCAAATAACCTTATCGCGCCCGCAACTATAAAAAACCTGCCTCCCCTGCCCAAAACGGAAGCACTAAAGAGGGTTAACAGCGAAACCTTAAAAACGCCTGAAGCTATCGTAAAGACCTTATACGGCACAGGGGTAAAGCCAGCGCCAAATATCGCCAAAAAAGCATTATTGTTGTACATTTCGCCAACTTTGGCAAAACCTTCCTGAAGGCTATAAAAGTTTAATATCGCATTTCCGACCGCCTCAAAAAACAAATAGCCTATCGAGTAACCCAAAAACGCGCCTGTTACCGAACCGACTGTACATATTAAAGCTTTCTTCCACCAGTCTTTCGGGTGAGCCACAACAAGCGGAATCAACAGCACATCCGGAGGAATGGGAAAAAACGAGCTTTCAATGAATGCAATTCCAAACAAAGCGTAACTTGAACTTTTTTTATGCGCCCAGCTGACAGTCCAGTCATACATTTTGCGCATTGTTTTAAATGGATAGTTTATTATTTTTTTCATATTCCGATTATTCTAATATATGCTCCGTTTGTTGTCAAATTATGTATAATAACGAAAAATACCCTTTAGAGAGCGTTAAATGCCGCATTTTTACGTAAAACCTGAAAACATCAGCAATAATATATTTGTAATTAACGAAGAGCAGGCGCATTATATTGCAACTGTCAGGAGATTCAATATTAATGACCAAATAATGATTTTTGACGGACTGGGAAACTCTTACACAGGCAAAATTACCGCTTTGTCAAAAGGGCATATTGAAGGAAATATCCTTTCTTCTTCCTATAAAATGCCGCAACATACAATAACCCTTTATACCGCGATACCCAAAGGCGACAGGTTTGAATGGCTTATAGAAAAAGCCGGAGAACTCGGCATTTCGGCAATTATCCCGATAAACACAAAAAGAAGCGTAAACACGTCTTTTTCAAAAAACAAGATGGAAAGATTTGAAAAGATATCGCTCGCGGCAAGCTCCCAATGCGGAAGGAATGACATAATGAAAATCCATGAACCGTTTAACTTTGCCGATGGCGTCAAAAAAGCGGCGGCGGAAAAAAACAGCGTAAACATACTCCCGTGGGAAAGCGCCGAAAAAGAAGACTCTCTGCAAGATACAGTTCTTAAATGCGGCAGGGCTAATATATTTATAGGCCCTGAAGGCGGATTTGAAAATGAAGAAGTCGATTTCGCGAAATCTCTCGGAGCGCAAACGATAACGCTCGGTTCAAACATTTTAAGGATTGAAACAGCGGCAATTACAGCCGGCATACTTATTTTAAACGCTTTTGGCGTTTTAGGGCAGAGCAAATGAAAAAATATTATATACATACGTTCGGCTGCAAGGTAAACCAATACGAAACTCAGCTGATTTCCGATAAATTTAAACAGGAAGGCTTTGACACCGCAAAAAAACCTGAAGAAGCGGATATAATAGTTTTTAATTCCTGCAGCGTAACCGCTGAAGCCGATAAAGAATGCGAATACTTTTTAAGAAAAACGGAAAAACTTCCGCATAAACCCAAAATAATCCTGACCGGATGTTTTGCAAAAAACAAAGCCGCCTATATTAAAGACAAATTCCCCCAAATTGAAATTTTGGCTGATAAAACAACGCTTTTTTTAGAACCTGAAAAACAAACCATAAAAAATTTTGACAAGCGCTCAAGAGCTTTCGTAAAAATACAAGAAGGCTGCAACAGCTTTTGCAGCTACTGCATAGTACCTTATATAAGGAGTACCCTTTGGAGCAAGCCGCAGCAAACGGTTATCGAAGAGATAAAAACGCTTGTTGGCAACGGCTACAGCGAAGTAGTTTTAACAGGCATTCACGTTGGGAAGTATGACGGCGGCATATCGAGTTTAATCGAAAATTTATTGAAAATTCAGCATGATTTCAGAATCCGCATATCTTCAATTGAGATTAATGAAATTGACGTCCGCCTTATTGAATTAATGGCAGCTAATCCTGACAAAATATGCAGGCACCTGCACATACCGTTGCAGTCCGGAAGCGATGAGATATTAAAACGTATGAACAGGCATTATGATACTGCCGCTTTCAAAGATAAAACGGATAAAATACTAAGCGCTTTGCCGGATTTGGCGCTGACTACGGATATTATCACGGGTTTTCCTGGTGAAAGCGAAGCGCACCATAAAGAAAGCTGCAAATTTGTAAATAAGATGCCTTTCGCAAGATTTCACATATTCAGATATTCGGACAGGGAAGGCACAAAAGCCTATAATTTTGACAATAAAGTTTCCCCTGCCGATTTAAAAACACGTTCAAAAGAGCTTTTTGATATTGACTCTGCCAAAAGGAAAGAGTTTTTAAAGAAAAACTCTGGAAAAATAAGAAAAGCCGTAAGCACAGGCAGCAATAAGGCGCTCACGGATAACTATATTACTGTTATAACAGCGCAAAAAACTCCAGGAATATTTGAAATTGAAATCGGTGAAAATGCTGAAATTTAAAATAAAAAATTTATTATTGCCTGCCGTATTTCTGCTTGGATTAGCGGTTTCAGGCTGCTCAAGCGTACATACGATAAACAAAGGCAGCCGGCTTGAACATATCCCTGCCGTTGAAATATCTCCCGACACGGTTGAACTAAACATTTTGTGCGCCGGAGACATAATGGCGCATATGCCGCAGATTAACAGCGCGCAAACAGAACAAGGCGGCTACGATTTTACCGAAAACTACGCATACGTAAAACCAATATTACAAAATTCAGATCTGGCAATTTGCAACATAGAGTTTACTTTCGCAGGCAAGCCGTATTCAGGTTACCCGTCATTTTCCGCGCCAGGCCAAATAGCCGAAGCAGTAAAAGACGCAGGCTTTGATATTGCCGCAACAGCAAACAACCATTCATATGATAAAGGGCTTAAAGGCATAAAACGGACGATTGAAACGCTTTATAAGGCAGGGCTTATTGTAACAGGAACCGTAAAAAATAAAAATGATAAAAAATATGCGGTTGTAGAAGCAAACGGTGTTAAAATCGCGGTGATTGCCGCAACGTATGAAAGCCCGGAGATAAACGGCAAACAAACAATCAACGGAAGGGTTTTAGATAAAAAAAGCGAGCTGCTGATAAACACTTTTAACTATAAAACGCTCGATGAAGACCTTAAAAACTTTAAAGATTATGCAAACGAAGCAAAAAAAGACGGTGCCGAAATAGTTATATTTTTTCTTCACTGGGGAAATGAATATGAAACAACGCCAAACGCCGTACAAAAAGAAATCGCGGAAAAAACCGCTTTGCTTGGCGCCGACATAATATTCGGCTCCCATCCTCACGTACTGCAAACATATGAAATTCTTATTGATACCGAAACCGGAAAAAAGACCCCTGTGTTTTATTCTTTGGGGAATTTTATTTCAAACCAGCGCGCCGAAATTTTGAAGATGCCTGGCACAGAATACGGCATGATTGCGGCGGTAAAAATTGTTTTTGATAAAGATACAAGAAAGATAGCTGATATTTCAGCGGATTATATACCCACCTGGACAGACAAGTACCATGATGGCAGCCGTTATGTATACCACATTGTGCCGCTTACCGGCGATTTTGCGGAAAACGAACCGCTCATAACCTCAGGACATGCCGAAAAAGCAAAAAAAGCTTTGGAAAGCATAACTAATCTTTTTGACACCTCAGCCAAACAATGAAAATTTCTATTCTATACAAGCGCCCCGTAATAACGGTTTTTTGCGTATACTGCCTTTCTATTATAATTTTAAATTTCTCGGGCTTCTTTCAGCCCGCAAAACAAAGCTTTTTATACTATTTCACGAATTATCAAAAACCATTGCAAATTGAAGGTAAAATTATTTCCAACCCTGAAATAACGCGCAGCGGAAAAAGGTTTATTTTAAAAGTCTGCAGAGCGGGCGCGTTCAGCACGGATGAAAAAGTGCTTGTAAATACGCCTCCGGCATATGAAGTCAATTATGGCGACATTATCGCTCTTGAAGGAAGAATCAACAAACCTGTAAAAGCCGCATTCCCGCTGGTTTTTGATTACCGCAGCTATCTTGCAAGAAACGGCATTTACACCGTTTTTAATACCTCTTATTTTGAATATATCGCATCCAAGCCGAATCCCGTAAAGAAATTTGCCCTTCAAATACAGCAGGATATAGTAAACAAAATAGATTATTACTTCAAAAAACCTTATGCCGGCATATTAAAACCCATAGTAATTGGCGATAAATCATCGCTTGAAAGCAAGGTTAAAGAAAGTTTTTCCGATGCCGGTTTAACGCATATTCTTGTTGTCAGCGGGCTGCATGTCGGCTTTATAGGCGCAATATTTCTTGCGCTTTTTAAAGCATCCGGCCTTTCGCTCCGGAAGGCTTCGCTTTTAAGCATTCCTTTTGTGTTTTTATATGTAATCGCCGCGGGCGCTAATCCGCCTGCTTTAAGGGCAGGGATAATGTTTGCAAGCATGCTTACAGCTTTGGCATTGGACAGAGAACCGCTTATATATAATTCTCTCGCATTGTCCGCTTTGCTGATTTTATTTTTCCAGCCGCAGCAACTGTTTACTGCTTCTTTCCAGATGTCATACGCGGCTACGCTTGGAATCGTTTATTTTTATGAGAAAATTTACGAAATTTTCAGCTTTGTAAAAAATCCCGTTTTAAAATTCTTGTGCGGAGTGTTTTCCGTTACGCTTTCAGCGCAAATTCCGTTAATACCCGTTTGTATGTACTATTTTGGCAAAGCTTCACTTATATCTTTTGCGGCAAACATTATTATAGTGCCTGCCGTAGGAGTGATACTTGCCTTAGGAATAGTGTTTTATATATCAACTTTCATATCCGCTTATCCGGCGGTATTTTTCTCAAGCGTGCTGTCATTAATACTTCAAGCGGTAATTTCCACAACCGTGTTTTTGGGAAATCTGCCCTTTGCCGCCGCACAAACAGGAAAACCGCCTGTTTTACAGGTCATAGGATTTTTCTTTTTTGTCTTTGCGCTTACATATTTAAAAGGTAAAAAACGCTTTATTCTTCCGGCAGCCATATTAGCTATAACTGTTTTCTGCGCGACAGGCGCAAAACTTTATGAAAAAGAAATTGTCAGATTTAATATATATAACAGCAAAAACACAGTTACTTTGCAGGTAAAAGAAGGAGGCAAAAGCTCTTTTGTGCTTTGCCAAAAAGGAAATTACTATGATAAGTATTACATAAACGCTTTTAAACAGTATATGTCTTTTGCAAAAATAAAAGAAGCCGGCATAACGGCTGCCGGCTTCGATAAAAATATTTTAGAAAATGACTTGCGGATGCCTTTTGAAACGGCTTCTTACGCTAAAAAACAAAAAATGAAATTCGCCTCGTCAAACGTAACAGTTGAAATGTCAGCAAATGCCATAACGGTAAATTCAATCTTCTCCGCATACTTCAAAAACAACCCCGGGTTCAGCTATAACAAAAAGAAAAGCGCACTCAAATTCAAAAACAGCTATTTCATGTTGTCAAAGTAATTGTAAATCGTAAACTCTTCATCGCCAAACATCAAAACTGTAAAATTAATATTAAATCCCTTTTTGCCGCGCGATATAGTGCCGATTTTGTCCCCGGCTGCTACGATATCTCCCGGATTAACATTTATATCCCTGAGCGTGCCGTAATAAATAAAAAAGTTCTGCGCCGGGTTATACAGCCAGACGGTATTGCCTCCGGGAGAGTTCAACGCGCCTCTTTTAACGTAAATAACGACGCCGTTATTTGCCGCTAACACATCGGCTTTAGAAGCTTCTTTCGCCTTTGCGATTTCTTCTTCGGTAGGTTCTTCATTTTTCTTTTTCTTTTTTTTCTTGTCTTTTTTATCCTGTTCATCTTCTTTTACGTTAATTTCAAGCCGGAGGTACTGCTGTACTAAAAATTCCATGCCGTCAAGAAATTTGGGTTCCCTGATAGATGTCGCCATGGAAGTCATAACCTTCTTTAAATTCCCTATATCGGCAACAGTAAAACCTTTAACGGGAAACACCCATTCTTCCTGTTCTTCAATATTTTTGTCCGCAAATTCTTTTTGCAGCGCGGGAGCAATCTTTTTTGCCATATAATCCGCTTCAGCGGCTGCAAGCTTGCCTTTCCTTAAATCATTTTCATAATCTGCCCAGTCGCTTACGGCATCAGCAAAAGCAATGCCCGAAATAAGCGTAAAACAGAAGGCTAAAATAATTCTTTTCATTATATCCCCTTGAATGCTTTGACTATTCTTCTTGGAGCGGTTTTTTTTGTCATAAGGCTTACCAAAGGCACAACTATAAAAGGCACTATCATGGCTATGCTTGAAGCGATAGGCGCTTTGGCGGGGCCAAAATAATAGAAAAGAGAAATCGCAAGTATTATACCCGTTGCCATGCCGGCGCCCGCTCCTATTTTTGTCGTCCTTTTCCAGTACAGCCCGTAAATATACGGCGCCAAAAAGCCGCCTGCTACAACGCCCCATGAAAGAGACATAAGAGTTACTATAAATGAAAATTCATAGCGCGCTATTAAATATGAAATTAAAATGAATAAACCGCTTAAAAAACGCATCATAAACACGGAATTCTTTTTTGATATATTAGGATTAACGTGCCCTTTGTATAAATCTATTGCAATGCTTGAAGCGGAAACCAAGACAAGAGCCGCAAGCGTTGACATGGAAGCAGATAAAATGAGAAGCAGTATAACAGCCATAACGCCTTCCGGCAGATGCGTTGTTAAAAGGTCCGGGATCATGGCGTCAAAATTAGCGAGTCCGTCAGCGCCTATTACAGGCTTGTCAAAAAATACGTGCGTTAACGCCCCTGTAAAATACGCGCAAACCGATATAATAAGGGCAAAACCCAAAGTTGCAAAAGCGGCAATTTTAATAACCTTTTCGTCTCTTATGGAATAAAACTTCTGTATCATCTGCGGCAAGCCCCACGCGCCAAAAGACGTCATAAAAACAATAGCGCCAAGCAGAAAATAATCCGGCGGCGCCTTAGCATAAACATCTTTATAAAAATTTAACGATATTTGCTGCACAGCAGACGTAAGCCCGCCTGCTTTGCCCGTCAAAATCACAACCATTATAACCGCTCCGGAAAGCATTACAAAGCCCTGAATGAAATCCGTAAGAGTCATGGCAAAGTAGCCGCCAAGGATAAGATAAACCGCAACTATGGCAACCATTATTAAAAGAGCGGTTTCAAAAGAAATATTAAAATTTACCTCAAACAAATACCCCAAACCCTTAAATACTGATGCGGCGTATGGGAGCAAAAACAAAAATATTACAACAGCGGCTATCATTTTAAAGTACTTGCCGCCATATCTTTCCTGTAAAAATTCCGGCATGGTCACGACATCTAAATTTTGCGTCATTCTTCTTGTGCGCCTGCCCAAAACAATCCACGCGAGAAAAGCGCCAAGGAACGCGTTGCCGATGCCTATCCACATTGCGTTTAAACCGTAAGCCCAGCCGAATTTTCCAGCAAAACCAATAAAAATTACCGCTGAAAAGTAAGATGTACCGTAAGAAAATGCCGAAACCCACGGGCCGATTGACCTTGAACCTATAAAAAAATCATTAAGCGTTGAGGTTTTTTTCATTCCCCAAATGCCGGCGCAAATCAAAACCAAGACAAACAGAGAAACCAAAATAATAGAAAACATGTTTTATCCTTTAATAATTATATATTTTGCCTTCATCAAGCACGTCCATTCCGATTTTTTTCATTACATTTTCGGCATCGGGCATATTTTCAACTTCAAGCACTATCGCGGCGGTTTTACCGTCATTTAAGAGGAAACCGTAACAGTCTTCAATATTAATGCCGTTTACCGCCAGCCTTTTAAGCAGGTCATGGAAGGCGCCCGGCACGTTTTCAACAACAGCAGCCGTAATTTTGCGCTTTGTAACAGTAATTTTCTGTTTTTTGAGCTCGTCAAACGCTGTCTGCGGGTTATCAACTAAAAGTTTAACAACTCCGAAGTTTCCGGCGCTTGCAAGCGACATCGCCCTTAAGTTAATTCTATTGTCCGCAAGGACTTTTGTAATCTTTTCAAGCTTTCCCGGCTTATTTTCTAAAAAAACCGACAGATGAAATGCCATATTTTCCTCTCTATTTATTCCTCAAATCATAGACTCTTTTAGCCTTGCCTTCCGAAACGGGAAGCGTGCCCTGATCCACAAAGCTGACTGTCGGCGATACGCCGGTTTCTTCCCTTAACTTCGCTTCTATTTTATCTTTAAGCTTTTCCAAGTCCTGCAGCGTACCGCTGAAAGTATCTTCGTTAACTTCAATTTTAACGTTCAGTTTGTCCATATAATTATGCTTAACGATTTCAATAATGTAATTTTTGCTGGCTTCCGGTATATTCATTATCGTTTTTTCTATTTGTATAGGGAATATGTTTACACCGTTAATAATCATCATATCGTCCGTACGGCCTTTTATGCGCGCTATCCTTCTGTGCGTCCTGCCGCATTTACACCCGCCCGGAATAACCATAGTTAAATCCCTTGTCCTGTAGCGGATTACGGGCATTGCCTCCCTGTTAATAGCAGTCAAAACAAGCTCTCCCTCCTGTCCGTCCGGAAGAACTTCAAGAGTATCAGGGTCTATAATTTCCGGTATTACAAAATCTTCCCAGATATGCATTCCGTTTTGATATTCGCATTCAAAAGCGACGCCCGGGCCGCTTATTTCGGAAAGGCCGTATGAATTGAAAGCTTTTAAACCGTATAAATCCTGTATTTCCCTGCGGAGTTCTTCCGTATGGGGTTCCGCTCCGATGAAAAATATGCGAAGTTTAAGGTCTTTTTTCGGATCAACGCCCGTTTCCTTCATTGTGTGGTAAAGCCTGACTGCGTAACTTGGCAGTATATGCACAGCCGTTGTACCGAAACTCTGCATGAACCAAATCTGCCTTTTGCTGTTGCCGGGGCCGATAGGAATTGTCATCATTCCAAGTTTTTCCGCGCCGTAATGAAAACCGAGTCCGCCCGTAAAAAGGCCGTATCCCATAGTATTTTGAAAAACGTCATTTTTTCTCGCGCCGGCCGTGTACATACATCTGGCGGATATATTTGCCCAATTGTTTAAATCTCCTGCGGTATGGTAAACGACTGTGGGGTTTCCGGTGGTGCCTGATGAGGAGTGCAGCCTTACGACTTCGCTTAAATCCACGGTTAACAATCCGTATGGAAAGCCGTCTCTCAAATCTTGTTTTGTGGTAAAAGGAAGTGTTGCCAAATCTTTTATATTTTTTAAATCCTGCACGTTTTTCAAATGCTGTGAATAAAACTTTGATTTTTTTGCCCTTGTGACAGTATCATTGAGCATTTTAAGCTGTATTTTTTCTATTTCAGCGCGCGCGGCTGTTTCAATTTCTTTTTGCCAAAACATTTTTCCGCCTTTTATAAAAACAATTTTTTATATATAATATTTTAAAATTAATATTAGGATTATAGCAAATTAGGAAATAACTATGAAATACAGCGCCGGCGTAGTTTACAACAGGTCAAAAGCGAACGCAAAAAAACTTGCTTTTGAAATTGCCGAATGGCTTAAAAGCAATAAATGCCGCGTTTTTGTGAGCGATTCCCATTCCGTAAAGGCAAAAAAAACGGATTTTGTTTTGTCTATCGGCGGTGACGGCACTATGCTTAAAGTCATAAGGACTTTTTCGCCTCTTTCCGTTCCCGTAAAAGGCATAAATCTCGGTTCTCTCGGTTTTTTAACAGATACGGACATAAATGAGGTTTACGCTTTTTTGAAAAATATATTAAAAGATGGCATAAAAATCGAAAAAAGGGTTTTACTTTCGGTTGAATTCCAGCATAACGGCAAAAAAATTAAAACTTTGGCTGCAAATGACTGCGTTGTCAGGTCTTTATCCGGCGGAAAATTAATAACCGTAAACGCCAGCGTTGACAAAAAATTCACCGCGGAATACAAATGCGACGGCATGATCACGGCAACACCTACCGGTTCAACGGCTTATTCCCTTGCGGCGGCGGGCCCTATTGTTTATCCGAGCCTCCCTGTTTTTATTTTGACGCCTATTTCCCCCCACACTTTAACGCAGCGCCCTATGGTAGTATCCGATAAAGACGATATAATTATTTCAGCAAAGAACAAAGATAACAGCGGAAAAATTCTAATATCGATTGACGGGCAGGAAAATTTCGCGCTGCCTAACGGGAGCAAGGTAAAAATATCGCTTTACAAAAGGCCTTTGAAACTCATTAAAAACTGCAGCAAATCTTACTTTGAAACTTTAAAGAAAAAACTGCACTGGGGCGTTTAATGCTTCTATCCCTTTCCATAAAAAACTATGCGCTTATAGAAGATTTAAACCTTGATTTTAATGACGGTTTAACCGTTATCACGGGTGAAACAGGCGCAGGGAAATCCATTCTCGTAAAATCAATCGAACTTCTTACGGGCACAAGGGCAGATTCTTCCGCTATAAGGTCAGGATCTTCCATTTGTTCAATTTCCGCAGTTTTTGAATTTAAAAATCCCGAAATACATGTTTTTTTTGATAATTTATCAATTCCTCTTAATGACAATACCGTTGTAGTGCGCAGGACTATTGAAAGTTCCGGAAAAAGTAAAGCTTTTATAAACGATTCCCCCGTTAACATTTCAACGCTTTCCGCTTTAGGAGACCTGTTGATTGATTTCCATAATCAGGATGAAAAACATTCCCTTTTAAATCCCGACACGCAGCTTGCCATATTAGACAATGAAGCTGGAGACATATCCGCGTTAACCGAAAAATCTGCGGCTTTATACAAACAAATAAAAGATATACAAATGAAACTTGACGCGATAAATATGTCTGACGCGGAAAAAGAAAGAAAAATTGATTTATATGTTTTCCAGACGCAGGAAATTGAGGAATCCGGATTAAAACCGGGGGAAGACGAAAGCATCGAAAGCGAGCTCCCGAAACTAAAAAACGCGGAAAAAATAGCGGCATTAGCCGAAGAAGTGATATCTCTTTTGTATTCGGATGACAATGCGGCTTTGAATAAGATTATTAAAGCTAAAAAGAACATTGAAAGCATAAATAATCTTGGCGCTGAAGCTTCTGAAACGCTATCTCTTATAGAGCAGTCCTATTACCAGGCAGAAGAAGCCTACAGGAATATTGAAGACATTCTGGCTAAAACCGATTTAAACCCGGATAAACTAAATGAAACCATTGAAAGGCTTGAACTGATAAAAAAACTAAAAAAAAAATACGGCACGACAATAGATGAAATACTCGCTTATAAAACAAAAGTTGAGGATGAATTGAAATCGCTTTATGACAGGCAAAGCAATACTGAAAAATTCCAGAAAGAGCTGAATGAAAAGAAATCGCAGTTAATGGATTTATGCGAAAAAATAAGCAGAAAAAGAAAAAAAGCCGCCCAAAAATTCTCGCAATCAGTAAAAGAAAAACTCACCGGGCTTGAAATAAAAGACGCCGTTTTTGACGTAAAGTTTGAGCAAAAAGAACCGTCCGCCAACGGCTGCGATTTAATTGATTTTATGTTTTGCGCGAATAAGGGAGAGAAAATTCTGCCTTTAAGAAGCGCCGCTTCCGGCGGAGAATTATCGAGAGTACTGCTCGCGGTTGAACTTACCTCAAAAGTAAAAAATGACCAAACTGTTATTTTTGATGAAATTGACACAGGAACAGGCGGAAAAACCGGGGAAAAAATAGGGGCAAAACTTGCTGAGTTATCAATAGAAAAACAGGTTTTTTCAATAACCCACCTTGCACAGGTTGCCGCTTATGCAAAAAATCACATAAAAATTTACAAAACTACGGAAAATGCAAGGACTTTTACGAAAGCGGAAGTATTATCGGAAGAAAAACACATACAGGAAATCGCTAGAATGATATCCGGCGAGCAAATCACAAAATCCGCATTAGAACACGCAAAATCGCTTATAAAAAATTAAATCTTCTTGGTGGTTAAAGTATAAGCACCTGTGTTATAGTTACCGGATAATGTCAGAACATAATTATTTCCACCAGCAGATTTTGATGCGCCCGTGTAAGTTATTATGCTTACAGCTCCTGTAGCAGCAACACTCAAATCAAACTTTTTAAAATATTTATTATTTGAAGTGTTTACAGTATAGTTATCAATTCCGATAAATGAAATTGATTCAGAAGGTCTGCCAAAAGTATAACTGCTAATGCCCGTCTGTTGGGCAATTGCCGCAGTACCTGCGTTAGCTCGAGCAACATATATTTCAACCTGATCTTTCAACTCCTCAAGCAATACAGTTCCTTCTGCAAATCTTGCATTATTTTTATTAGCGTGATAAGCCGACATTGCAACTATTGAAATGATGCCTACAACTGCTACAACCGTAAAAAGCTCAAAAAGATTATGCCCTCTGGATTTCCTCATACTTTACTCCCTTAAGTCAAAAAAAAAGCCGCCCTAAAAAGGGCGGCTTTTTTATATGTTTCTTACAACCCTACTTCTGATGTCGTAACTTCTCCGGTTACTGCTCCAGCTAAGGTAAGCGTTATACCTGATGCTGTTCCGGTTCCGCTAGTAGTTGCGGTAAATCCAGTAGCATTTGCTGTTACAGAGTAAGTTTTAAAGTATTTATTTCCTCTTGTGTCGACGTCGAGAACTGAATTGTAGCCGACATTGGTCAAACCAGTAAGAAACGCAGAGTGTTCCGCATAATAAATTTTCTGTGAAGTCTGGATTGAACCTAACAATGACTTACCTTCTGATGCCATTGCTTTTCTGGTATAGCCTCTGTAAATAGGAACTGCTACTACTGATAAAATACCAACAATAACGATTACGATGACCAACTCTACAAGTGTAAAACCTTTTGTGTTTTTCATTTTTGTCTCCTTTTTTTTATTTAAAGCTAACTAAAGGATTCACCCCCTTTTGCTAGTCTTTCTGAACAATAGGCAGTATAACAAATATGTTTTTTATTTGCAATGCCTTTTTTTAGCGTTTGTTTTATGTTATACTTTTTCAATGAAAAAAAATATCACAAAACTTTCACATAAAACAATAAAACTTGCCGAAAAAAATGTCAGTAATTATAAAAACGGCCCTTTTGCCGCAATAATAGTAAAGGATAACATTATAATATCTTCTTCCGGAAACCGCGTAATAGCTAAAAATGACCCTACCGCGCACGCCGAAATAGAAGCGATAAGAAAAGCTTCAAAAAAACTTAAAACGTTTGACCTTTCAGGCTGTGAAATATTCACATCGTGCAAGCCTTGCCCTATGTGCATTTCCGCAATATACTGGGCAAAAATAAAAAAAGTCTATTATTGCGCGGATTCGGAAACTGCCGCAAAATACGGCTTCAGGGATAAAAGCATTTTCAAAGAGCTGACAAATACGACCGGTAAAATAAGCGTACAGCAGATACAAATTGATTTCAAGGATAAAAACTCGCCTTTTAAACTGTGGAAATCTCTTCCAAATAAAAAGAAGTATTAAAACTTCACAAGCTCAACTTTTACGCCTTCAACGCTTCCAAGAGCCGCCACTAAAGCTGACAATTCGCTTTCTTTTGCCGCAATATCAAGTATTATTACCGCTGAATCGGAACAAACGCCGTCATCACCCGGATGAAGCCCCAATCTTGTTTTGATGCGGCAGCCGGAATTCGTCAGAATTTCCTGTATGCGCATAGCAGATTTTTTTCTGTCTTGTACGGAAAAAAGAAGTATGTTTGCCATTATTTCCCTCCGTTATTGTTTTTACTTATTTTTGCTTCAACTCCCAGCAACTCTCCGACAGTTACTATCTCATATCCTTTTGCCCTTATTTCATCTATTAAACTGCCTAAAAAGAAAATTAATTTCTCATTGCTCCAGCCGTCATGCATAAGGTATATGCAACCGCTTTTTGCCGCATGGAGATATTTGGCATGCATTTCTTCAACAATCATTTTTTTGTCCCAGTCGCAGCCAAAAGTCCAATTTATAACATAATAATTATTTTTTCGGGATATTTCTTTCGCGTCTTTTTTGAAATAACCGTGCGGAAATCGTACTAAATAAGGTTTTACTCCCGTTGTTTTTTCAATGATGCTGCCGCCTTTAAGCAGTTCTTCTTCTATTTTTGACTCTTTATCTTCTTCATTATAGGCAAAAAAATTAACGTGTCCGTACGTATGGTTTGCTACCTCGTGCCCTTCAAGCTTTACTTTTTCTGCAAGTTCGGGATATTTTTTAACCTGCGTGCCGAGCATAAAAAAAGTGGCTTTTGCGTTTTTTTCTTTTAAAATTTCCAGTATGTCTTCCGTAGCTTTTCCGGGACCGTCATCAAAGGTAAAAGCAACTCTTTTTTTATCTGCCGGGCCATCGCTGAAAAATACTTTCGGAGCATCGCAAAAGCCTGAAACTGTAAAAAACATAAACATTGTACAAATAAAAAACTTCTTCATTTTTCAATCCTTTTTACTGCTCTATACCCTGCAGCCGTAATGATAACTAAAAAAAACAAATTTAACAACACAAGTGCCGCTCCGTACGCGGCAAACGCGCCCTGGGAATAGTTGTTTGAATAAAACAAACGCACCGGCTGCATTAAAATAAGCAGGTTTACTATTATCATAAAAAATGAAAAAAGCATAAAAACTATTCCGCCAAGCGACGATTCAACCTGCGGAATATTTGAATAGTTGAATTTAGGGAGCAAAGCGCCTATGGAAACCGCGGCGCAACTTATCAAAAGCGACATTGAAATAGTGGCTGTCGCAGCCATTACAAAAACAGGCAACGATATGCCCATCATATAATTAGTGGCGCAAATAAGTATTAACGCAGAAACAAATACCGGAAAAATCCCAAAAATAAGCTTTTCCATAAAAAACTTCATCCGGCTGACAGGGCTTGTAAGCAAAAACCAAAAACTGTCGCCCTCAATACTGATAAGCGGAAAAGAAAGCCTTAAGGCTACCGCCGTAGCAACAAACCATACAAGCGCGCAGTTTACCAGCGACATAGTATTATGCATCATCATCGTTTCAAACGAAAGCTTGTACATGCTAAAAAGGTACACAAGTATTATTGAAGCAAGGATAAGAACCTGCGACCACTGGCTGGAATCCCTGAAAAAAACCTTTAAATCTTTCTGAAAAATAGCATCCAAAGGAGTTCTTCTTTTGTAAGATTCTTTTTTGATTTTTGACGCGGCAAACGCCTGACCTTTATCAAGCCCTTCGGCAAAAAACATTTTGGCAAGAATGTTTAAAATAAACCACAATGCCGCAAAACCGCCAAAAAGCAAAGCGCCGGCAGCTAAAATTTTTTGGATATCGCCTGCGAGCAAAGCGGAAACAACAGAAGTGTACCACCAAGACGGCAAAAACTTAGCCGTCGGCGCGTTTAAATACCCTAAATACTGGGATAAAAGTTCAAATCCCTGTGAACTGATAAACTTTTCAGGCTGTATCAGCCTTAAAACAATCAAAAGCGCGGTAAAAAACACCGCCCCCGCGATAAAAATTATATTTCTTATTTTGGCTTTCGGGAAAAATCTCATAATTATTACCGAAAATCCCGTGCCTATAAAACCCGCCGACGCAAGAAACGGCGCAATAAAAACCAGCGACAGCAAATAATACGCCGGTCCGGCGCCTTTTACCGTGCCCAAAGCCGCTACAAAAGGCACAATCGCCAAAGCCACCATCCAAGCCGCGTAAAAGCAGGCGTTCGAAGCTTTAAACGAAAAAACGCTTACCGTTTTTATAGGAGTCGAAAGCAGCCATTTAATATCTTTTGAAAAATAAATTGAAGAAAATGAAACAATAATTGAAGATAACACCGTCATCACAAAAGCCATCAAAAACACCAATGCAAGCAGCTTGTTGATTATCAGCGGGCCAGCGAAAGCAATGTTGTTTATGTATTTAAAAAGCCAGTATGACGCGCCGTAAATTGCCGCAACAAGGTTTATGCCTATAAAAACAAAAAAAGCGGCCTTTAAATTATCGGAAAATTTAAAAGCGGCTATTCTGTTTCTCAAAGAAAGCAGTGATATTCTTAACAAATATTTCATTATATACCCGCTATTAGCTCTTTATGCTCAAGAGCCCCCGTAAGCTGCAAATATACGGCCTCTAAATCCGTGCCTTCCGGAGTATTTTTGCTTAAATTTTCAAATGTATCCAAAGCTAAAATTTTGCCGTCATTTATTATGCAGATTCTGTCAGAAAGCTTCTGCGCGATTTCCAAAACGTGCGTGCACATAAATATTGTAGTGCCCTGTTTGGCAAGCGCGGCAAATATATCTTTTACAAGCCTTGCGCTTTTAGGGTCAAGCCCTACAAGCGGCTCGTCAAGAAACATTATTTCTGGCTTATGCAGCAAAACGCCCGATATTACAAGCTTCTGTTTCATACCGTGCGAAAAAGAATCTATTATTTCTCCGGAGCGGTCTTCAAGCTCAAACATATCAAACAGTTCCGGTATGCGTTTTTTCTGTTCAACAATAGGCACTTTGTAAATATCGCCAACCATTCTCATGTACTCAAAAGCCGTTAAATACGGATAAACATAAGGCTGGTCCGGCACGAAACCTATCTTGCTTTTAATTTTATCTATTTCTCTTGCCACATCCATGCCTAAAACTTCGGCATAACCGGAAGTCGGCTTTAAAAGCCCGGTTAAAAGCTTTACAGTCGTGGTTTTTCCCGCGCCGTTAGGCCCTAAAAAAGCAAAAATTTCGCCTTTTTTTACGTCAAAACTTATATTGCTTACTGCCGTAAAATCGCCGTACTTTTTTACAAGTTTATCAACGGATACGGATATTATTTCGCCCATAAGAAAACCCCCGAAAAAAGAGTTAATAGCGCCGCGTTGATTATCTGCATCCAGAAGTTATCGTTTATCTTCCACGGAACCGCCTCCACAAGCGTCGCGGCAAAAGCTCCAAGCAGCGCAAACGGCCAGTTAAACAAAAACAATCCGCAGGCAAGGCATGCAAAAAAACATGCTATGCTGCCCTCAAGGCTTTTGCCGCCGAAGGTTTTACGTTTACCGAACGTTTTGCCTACTAAAGCCGCGACAGAATCCCCGAATACAAGATATAAAAAGCTAGCCAGTACCATATACCTGTTTTGGAAAACAAGAATCGTTATCAGCGCGCCAGACAATGTCCCAATAAGGCCGCTCACTTTCCTTGCTTCCTCTTTTCTGTAAAAACCTTTAAAGTTTCTCACAAAAAAGATATTGAAAGCAGGCACGTTAAAACGCAGCACCTCGCAAAGCGCGACGATGAAAATAGCTATGGAAAGTCCCCAGACAACTGCGTTTTTCGGCAAATACCAATAGCCTGCAACATAAATAAGCGACAATAAGTGAAACCCTTTTCTTTTAAGTTCGTCTTTAGGAATAGCCCGCATTTTTCTCTCCGGTATTAATATTTTTCTTTATTGATAAACACTTTTTTTACGGCTGATACAATATTTGAACCTACAGCAAGGCAGAATATCGCTATAAAAAGCATAGGCAAAAACGACCATATGCTATATGACAGCATTTTAAAAGGGTTAAAAGTTCCGGCGGCATTTCCGATATACGCGTATGCTCCCGCCCCAAAACCGCCAAAAATTACTAAAACCAGATAATACTGCAAAAAAGCTGTTTTTGAAGTGCCAAACTCCGATAAAAAAATAAGCGCGGATATCGCACACCACATAAACCCGAAAAATATAAGAAACACATTAGCGTTGCTTAAAGATGAAAGTACTATAAACTCTTCAGGATTTCCGGGGTTATACCTCAATTTAACTGCTTGTCCTGAAACCGGGTTAAGCTCGCTTGAAATGCTGAGAGCAACGGAGTAAGTTTTACCTCCGGCGTTATACTCAACAACAGGCGTATAAAATGTTTTGCTTCTTTCCCCAGGCTTTGTTTTAACGGCAGCAATATGCTTACTTATACGCCCTTCAGTCTGCAAATAATTTATCGAGCGCGCATAATCCCCTATAAGCCAATAAGAGTTAAGAATTAATATTATCAATCCGAAAATAAAAAAAATCGGCATTCCGATCCCTATTATTTTTCTGGTAGCCTGCGGAGAAAGCTCTTTTTTAGGCATTTTTTCCTCCTATGACGCGCTTGTAAACGCGGTAAAAATCTCTTTTATCCCCGAAAGCAAAAACACATATACGGCCACAACGCTTTCATACATCTCGCCAAAAACCTCAGAAACGCTTATTTCATTCGGAAAAGCCAAAGCGGCAAGCAAAGCAAAAACTATCACATTTATAAAAAGAATAAGCACGTATGAAAAAAATACGCCGTAAACTTTCAAATCGGGTTGGTCTATGCTTACGATATAAACCGTTAAAGCAATATGAAAAGCTATTGAAATCCCAATCAAAAACAAAAAATACGGATAAAACTGCCTTATGTCCGCAAACCAGCCGAGAAATATATAAACAAGTATTATAGCAAACGTGTAAATCGGGAAGAAATAAGGCGCTAAAGTTATCCATACATTGTCTTTGCTTAAAGTAACGCTGCCGGATTCTTTGCCGACTTTAAATTTTTTTATTTTAGCGCCGCTCAGCACTCCCGCAACCGCGTGCGTAAGCTCGTGCCCGAAAACGTAAGTACGCATCGGTTTGTAAAAAATTACCTGAAACACGCAGTAACAAAAAATACCGAGCCAAAACGGTATATACTGTGTGCCGCTTGAACCAGTAAATGACAAAAAAACTTTACATAAGCCGTAAGCGCACGCCAAAACGCCCGGAAGAGCGAAAAACGCGGCTGTATTTCTTATAAATCTCACTAAAATCCGCCTTTAAAAGTATGATAATTATGAATAAATGGATTGTATATAATTAGTAAAAGTATTTAAAGCCCAAAATTGACACTTTAGTCCATAAAATCGTATAATCGTTGGACACTTCCTCAACAACCCTTTCGGGTAATAAACATAAAGGAGCATCTATGCAGCTAGGCAAGATTTTTTCTTTAAAGAAGTTTGCGGCGATTTTCGCATTGGTTCTTACTGCTGTCAACCAGTCTTTCGGAAGCGAAGCGGATTTAACCCTTCCGGATTTATCATCCGTCAGTTTTTTGGGCAACGCGATTAACGGCCACACGCTTTTAACAATCGGTTTTATTATATGCGCTTTCGGTTTTTGCTTCGGCATTTACCACTTCCTCGGGATTAAAAACCTTCCCGTGCACAAATCGATGAAAAACATTTCGGAACTCATTTACGAAACGTGTAAAACTTACCTTATAACGCAGGGAAAATTTATTATAGTGCTTGAAGTGCTCCTCGCGGCAATCATAGTAGTTTATTTTGGCGTTTTGCAGGGTTTTGCGGCAATAAAAGTTATAACTATAATCCTTTGCAGCATTGTCGGCATATTGGGCAGCTACGCGGTTGCCTGGTTTGGCATGAGGATTAACACATACGCGAACTCAAGGACCTCTTTCGCAAGCCTTACCGGAAAACCTTTCCCGCTTTACGCGATTCCTTTGCGCGCCGGCATGAGCATCGGAATGCTTCTAATAAGCATAGAGCTTACGATAATGCTTATAATCCTTCTGTTTATCCCCGCTGATTTCGCGGGCGCTTGTTTTATCGGTTTCGCGATAGGCGAATCGCTCGGCGCTTCGGTGCTCAGAATTGCAGGCGGAATATTTACAAAAATAGCCGATATCGGCTCCGATTTAATGAAAATCGTATTCAATATAAAAGAAGATGACGCAAGAAACCCCGGCGTTATCGCGGACTGTACCGGAGACAATGCCGGCGACTCCGTAGGCCCTACGGCGGACGGTTTTGAAACTTACGGCGTTACGGGAGTAGCGCTTGTAACATTTATAGTGCTTGCCGTAAAAGACCCTTCAATGCAGGTTAAACTGTTAGTCTGGATATTTGTAATGCGCCTTATAATGCTTATAGCAAGCGCGCTTTCATACGCGATCAACTCATTTATGGCAAAGGCAAGATACGCCAATTCCGATAAAATGAACTTTGAAGCGCCTTTAACGTCGCTTGTCTGGATTACTTCAATAGTTTCCATAGCCTTCACGTTTATCGTTTCAAAACTGGTAATCGGCGATTTAGGAGACGGCTCTTTATGGTGGAAGCTTTCAACAATTATAAGCTGCGGAACAATCGCAGGCGCCGTTATACCTGAAATCGTAAAAGTATTCACTTCGGTAAAGAGCGCTTTTGTGCAGAATGTCGTTACTTCATCAAAACACGGCGGCGCGTCTCTTAACGTGCTTGCGGGTTTAACCGCAGGAAATTACAGCGCTTACTGGATGGGCCTTGCGATAATCATACTTATGTCTATAGCGTACGGAATCAGCACGCTCGGCATAGGCACGATTATGATAGCCCCGGCAGTTTTTGCTTTCGGGCTTGTGGCTTTCGGCTTTCTCGGAATGGGCCCGGTTACAATCGCCGTAGACTCTTACGGGCCTGTCACTGACAACGCGCAGTCAGTTTACGAGCTTTCGCTTATTGAAAGCATCCCCGGAATAGATTCCGAAGTTGAAAAAGATTTTGGCTTTAAACCTTCTTTTGACAAATCAAAAACGCTCCTTGAAGAAAATGACGGAGCGGGAAATACCTTTAAAGCAACCGCGAAGCCCGTTCTTATCGGCACGGCGGTTGTAGGGGCAACAACTATGATATTCTCGATCATAGTTATTTTGACCGAAGGGCTTATTCCTGATTTGGTCGCAAAACTTTCAATACTTCACGCGCCGTTCCTTCTCGGTTTAATAGCCGGCGGCGCGGTAATTTACTGGTTTACTGGCGCTTCTAACCACGCGGTAACAAGCGGCGCTTATAAAGCGGTAGAGTTCATTGAAAACAATATAAATCTTGACGGCACGGCGGAAAAAGCCTCAACGGAAGACTCCAAAAAAGTAGTTGAAATATGTACGAAATACGCGCAGAAAGGAATGATAAACCTGTTTCTTGTAGTTTTTCTTTCAACGCTCGCTTTCGCTTTCGTAGAGCCGTACTTCTTTATCGGGTATCTTATTTCAATAGCGCTGTTCGGGCTTTTCCAGGCAATATTTATGGCAAACGCGGGCGGAGCGTGGGACAATGCGAAGAAATACGTTGAAGTCGACCTTAAAGAAAAAGGAACCGAACTCCACAAAGCAACGGTAGTCGGCGACACGGTAGGCGATCCTTTTAAAGACACTTCTTCAGTCGCGATGAACCCTATAATAAAGTTCACAACGCTTTTCGGGCTCTTGGCGCTTGAGCTTGCTTTGGTGCTCGCGCCTAAAGGGCATTTAAACACAATACTGGCCGCTGTATTCTTTGCGGGAGCATTAGTGTTTGTAGTGAAATCATTTACGGATCTGCGCAACAAAGAATAAATAATAAACCAAAAAAAGCAGGCGGTGAGTGTTCACCGCCTGCTTTTTTGTTTAACTATTAGTTATTAACCGTTACTTATTACTTGTCGTTTCTATTTTTCGTAGAAATCAAACCCCTGGGTGGAAAATTTATAGTTTATTCCGAGGTTTCCGTAATAGCCTGTCTGCGTGCCGGAAAACATTCCGTTGACGTTCGCGTAAGCGCTGAAACTCGAAGATATGTCAAACAGCACTCCGCCTCCTATAACAATATTAAAAACGTCGTTTTCAATACCTAAAATTTCAATCTGCTGGTTAGTATTTTTAAATTCGCCTTCAAATTTGCCTGCCCTGCCGGCAAACAACATATCAAAACGCATTTCGCCGTACCATTTCCATCTCATATCGGTACCGTTGTTAATCTGCATGCCCATGCTTCCGTTTGCCCTGTTATACGAGCCGCCGTAAAGCGTCAAATCAGCGCTGTCGGCGCCGTTTTCACTAAACTCTCTTGTTGAAACATAAGAATAATCTAGCCCGGCAAAAGGCCTGAAATATAAGTTTTCTTTATAGAAGTAATCGTAACCGAGCTCTGCGGAAGTATTAATGCTGTAACCTTCAAAATCAGCGCGCGCAATCCTGGTCACAGGCAAGTATTTTATGTTTCTGGTTGAACTGTAATCCTGTTTCGCGCCCATAACCATCATTTTCAACTCAAGGTTATTATCAAAAAAATATGAGCCGTAACCGCCAACACTGTATCCGTTGATGTCTACTTTATCGTCATTTTGCTCTGAAGCAGTATTTACAAAACCAAAGCTTATGCCGAATATCTGCTTTTCATCCTGCATTGTATCAAAGCCAGCCTGTACGCCGCTGTTTGATGCCGAGAAATCCCCCGGCGAGTTATCATCGCCTTTATACTTATTGCTCGCGCCGTAGCCTTGTACCCATATATTTCTTTTAGTAACGCTGTCATCGGCCAAAAAGTAACTCTTTTTAAGCCTGGAAAGAACGCTGTTTTTTGCGGCGTTAAATGCCGGGATAGTTATGGCATTAGCATAAATATGCCCCGATAACTCTGTCAAAGCCTGCTTTCTTACAGCCGCCGGCTGCTGATCGGCGTAATCAATAATATAAAACAAATCCCCGATGGCGTTTCCGTAAACGCTGTCAAGGGCAAGCGCCGTCTGCATCTGGTTATCGCTAAGGCCGCCCAAAGCGTTAAGCTGATCTATTTTCATGACAAGGTCTACTTGCCTCCAGCTTGAGCTGTTACCTGTATCGTAAATTATATTGGCGTTTACTCTTGTCATTGTGCTGCCTTCAACATTCATTTTATTAATGCCTATGGCTCCGCTGCTGTTGTTCGCGGTTTTGATCAAAGTATAAGTTTTAGTGCTTGAATCAACCCCGTGTATTCCGACCTTCACAGTGCTTCCTGCCATATTAGCCGTATTCACGTTAATGAGGTCAGAAGCGCTAGAATCCGAATCCATGTCAAAATATAATAATGCGCTTGAACGCATGTAATTTCCATAATAAACATCGCTGCTATTGTTATTGCGCATATCTATAAATGTATTAACTGCAAAGGTAGAAGTGAGCGCGTAAAAGTAAGAATTCGCGCCAAGCGTTACGGTACCCGCCTGAACATTAAAATTTTGCAATGTAAAACTGCCGTTTAACACTAAATAACCCGCGCCAAGCTTATTAACCGTTGATGAAAATGTGCCGCCGCTTGTATTCGTTATGCCGCCGTTAAATATTATGCTCCTTCCGGCGTTTGCGGTAAGATTTAAAACAATGGCAGAGCCTGTGCTGTTAAGGTGAATGTCATTTCTTCCGACGCTTGAAACATTGTTTGTAAAAACGACATCCCTTGCAAGCGCGGATATTGAAGATGTTCCGCTGTACAAAAATATCGCGCCGCCATGCGCTTTTGATGAGTTATTTTCAAAAACGCCGCCGTCCCTGACAGAAATATTTTTTGCAGCTATAACACCGCCGCTCGCAGACGCGCTGTTCCATGATGCGTTTATATATGAATTTACGGTAACGGTTCCGCTTGAAAATATCGCGCCGCCTGAGCCGCTGCCTGAACTTGATGCCGAGTTTGAGGCTAAAGTAACTGAACCGTTATTATTGTTAAAATTTACGTTTCCGACCGCGTAAACCGCACCGCCGTCATGCACGACCGAACTGTTTCCTGATATATTTGCCGAACCGCTGAATGTTACAGCAGCGTTTGTAAATATCGCGCCGCCATAATCGTTAGAACTATTATTTTGCAAAACAATGGTTGCTGTAGCTGAGGTAAAACTTACATTGCCGTTGGCATAAATTCCGCCGCCCTTGCGCAATGGGGTAGCTGACTGCCCTCTGGTATTATGGTTGGCTGTAATTGACGCGCCTCCGGTAAAAGTAACAGTTCCGCTTGAAAATATACCGCCTCCCAAAACATCCGCAGAGTTTGAATCTATCACAACGGTCGCCCTTGTATTATTAAAATTCACATTTCCTGAAGCAAATATACCCCCGCCATTGCCTGTAGTTGCGGTATTGCCGTTGATGGTTACGGAAGCCGCAGACACAGTAATTGCGCCATTAGTATAAACTGCGCCACCGTGAAGAGCAGCTTCATTATTTGTCATAGTCAAGTAACTTGTAGTGCCGAAAGCCAGCGAACCTCCCGTGTAAATAGCTCCGCCGCTTCCGGTATTTTGGGTCTTATTTCCGGTAAAGTTTACCGTACCGCCGTTAAACGTAGTGCTGCCGGAATTTACATATACCGCTCCGCCCGATGCGGACGAAGTGTTTGACTGGAAAGTTACGCTGCCGCTTACCGCTAAAGTGCTGCCGGAAACATATATCGCGCCGCCGCCCTGCGTATCGCTGTTGCCGGCATACTGGCCGCCGGAAAGTATTATATTTGAAAATGTTATAGTCCCGCTTGTAATAGTAAACATTCTGTGGGTGCCTGACGAAGTAATCGTGCGCCAGCTTGTGTCGTTTGACCTTATGGAAGCGCCGTTGCCTATCGTTTTTGCGGCATTTAAGTAGTAACTTCCGGAAAGCACGGCGGGATTTGTGGATGTGATAAGCGTCCAGTTTAAACTATTAAAAGCGGATTGTGAGTTTATATTGACAGCCTGCGCGCAGCAAGCAAACAAAGCTATTAAGAGAAGAGCAGAAAAGATTTTTGAAAATTTCATATATCCTCATTTTTAAATTGTTATTGATATTTTATATAGTTTTTAATCTTTTTGCCAGAGGAATTTAAAAGCAGAAAAAGAGCGAAGAGTTGATATAGTGCATTTCGGCTTCGCCGAAATCGAATTAGCAGTTTTTGCTCCGCAAAAACACGGTAATTTCATTTTTCAATTTATAATTTTAATAATTATTTGCGCCAATTTTTCAGCGGCGGCTTTTACTTCAGGGGTAACGTCTTCCCCAAATTCAAGGTTTGCGGGCTGTATGCCCAAAATAAGAGATTTGCAGGGATTATCGACAGATATGTAATTTATAAAAACGTTCATCGGCATCATATGCGTGGAAAAAGCCGCGCCGTCAACCAAATCGGAAGCAATAATGCTGATTTCTCCGGTTTTTATGCCGCTTTCAGCCGCGTCGCATATTATTAAGTGCGTCGGGGCAAATTTTTTTATTTCGCCGGTAAGGTTTTCCGGGGCGGTATGCCCTAACAACACTTTAAAACTTTCCGGCAAATCATATTCCAAAAGCGCTTCGGCGGCTATAATGCCCGCAGCGTCATCACTGCGTAAAATAGAGCCTATAGCAAGAAAAACAGTCCTTTGCGCGCCTTTAAGGAACTGTTCTAAGACTTCAGTTATTTTTTCCATTATTTTTTTGTCTGTGCAGGGTCAGAATCTATATTTAGAGTCTGCTGCTGCGGCTTGTTTGGTTCTGCTTTTGCAGAAACAGGAGCCGACGCGGCTTGTTGAGGCGCCTGCGGTACGTTTTTTTCTTCAGCAACTGCTTCTTTTACAGGAGCATTTTCTTGTATAACTGGCTGCTGCGCGGCAGGTTCAGCCTGTTTTTCTTTTTTCGGGGCCAAATCTTCACGTTTTACGGTAAGTTTTGATTTGTCAGTCTGCGCTAATTCAAAGCTGTCAGTGGTATGCAAAGCTTTTTTGGGGCACGACAAAACGCACTGGGAACAGAATATGCAGTTTGCCAAAGAAAGCTCACAGCTGAAAACTTTATCGGCAACTTTAGTTATTTTAATCGCGTTTGCGGGACAGTTTCTAACGCAAATCTGGCAGCCTATGCATTTATCTTGTTCAAAAGATATCATGCCGGCATAACTTTTATGTATTTCGCGTTTCTTTTTAGGGTATTCGGAAGTAGCGGGTTTCTTAAAAAGCGATCCTAATGCTTCAGAAAGTACGGCGCCTATATTCTTTTTCATTATTGAACCACCACCGCTTTTAAAATTATGTTAATCAAAATCTGAAGCAAAGCTACGGGAGTAAGGTATTTCCAGCACAATCTTACCATCTGATCCATCCTGATTCTTGCAAAAATAGTCCTTATAACAGCAAGCAGCGCCACTATGGCAAATATTTTAACGAGATAAATTATCAAGCCCCATATAAAGCCGCAGTGATACCCAAACGGCAAAAACACTGCCGAAAGAAGAGTAGCGACAGCTATTGTCTGCATATTCATCGCAAGTTTAAAGTAAGCGTACAAAGGGCCCGTGTATTCGGTAAAAGTGCCCGCGACAATTTCGGTTTCCGCTTCAGGAATATCGAAAGGAACTTTCTCAAGCTTTCCCTGTACCGCTACAAGCGCTACGCCAAAACCTATAATATTTATTAAAAACAGCCATCCGTTAACGGAATAGAAATTTATCACTTTTGAAAAAGTCCACGAACTTGCGAGTATTCCGGGAGCCAAAACCGCCATCAAAAGCGGAACTTCATATGAGAAAAGCTGCGTAAGCACCCTGACGGAACCTATAAGCGAATAAAGCGACCTTGAATACCAGCCGCCCAAAAAATAAGTAAGCGTGGGAATAGTCATAACGTAAATAACGGCAACTATATCGCCCCTGAAAGAAAACAAGCTTTCAGGCTTCCAGATTGGCATAAACAAATAAGCCGTTGCCGCGGCGGCGCAAGCCACAAGCGGAAGCGTTTTAAATATCCATCTGTCGGCGTGCTCGGGAATTATAAGCTCTTTCGCGAAAAGCTTTATTAAATCCGCAAAAGGCTGGAACCACGGAGGCCCGACCCTTGTCTGCATTCTCGCATAGAGCTTTCTGTCAACGTATTCTGACGCGAGCGCCAAAATAAAAAGAAATAAAAATCCCGGAAAAATCAGAATGTAAAATAAAGCTGAAATCATTTGTATATTTAACCTTTTTAACGCCTTACGGCGCTTTAATTATTTTTTAATGTCTAACTTTACTTTCGTAAAATCTACGCCTCTGTTCTTTTTGTACCAGTCTATGCTTTGCTGCCTTAACTGCTTCCACGTCATTTCCGAGTTGAAATTTGATGCAGAGTCATTTACCGCGACTATCATTCTGTCCGTGCAGGAAAAGCACGGGTCTATTGCCGCGATAACTATCGTAACGTCCGCAAGATAGCCTTTTTCAAGCATCGTTGAAACCGCCTGAACGTTCGCAAGCGTCGGCGCTCTGAGTTTTACCCTTTCAGGTTTATCGGTACCGTTTGCGCGCACATAATGGACGTCCTCGCCTCTTGGCGCTTCATACCTGCTTATAGCTTCGCCTGCGGGAATTCTTAAAGGCGCGGGAACTTTTAAAGGCGTTGCCGGCAATTTTTTTATAAGCTGCCTTATTATTGAATAAGCTTCCATCAATTCGCCTACGCGCACTAATGCTCTGCCGTAAACGTCGCAATGGTCATCTGAAACCACTTTAAAATCAACTTCGCCGTAAGCGGCGTAAGGGTCTTCCGCCCTTGCGTCTCTCGTTATGCCGGATGCTCTGCCTGTCGGCCCTACAGCACCCATTCTTACAGCGTCTTCATGGGATAAATATCCGACTTTGGATAGCCTTTTAATTATTGTTATCTCTTCTTTTACAACTCCGATATAATACTTTGTTCTTTCTTCAAGAGTATCCATGGCTTTTAAAATCATGTCTTTTTCTTCAGGTTCGATGTCTTTTCTGACTCCGCCTAAAATATTTACCGCGTAATTTACCCTGTTGCCGGTTAATGTGGCAAGAAGGTCCATTATTATTTCTCTGTCTCTCCAGGTGTACATCAAAAGCGTGTCAAAGCCTATTTCGTGGGCGGCAACGCCGAGCCACAAAAGATGGCTGTGTATTCTTTCCATTTCACCGATTATAGAGCGGATATACTTCGCCCTCATAGGCACTTCAAGACCGGCTATCTCCTCAACTGCCTGCAAAAAGCACGTTGAGTGGGAATGGGAACATATACCGCACACCCTTTCAATCAAATATAAATCGTGAAGATACGGTTTCTGCTCGCAGGCTTTTTCAATTCCCCTGTGATTGTAACCGAGTTTTACTAATATATTTTCAACTTTTTCGCCCTGCAGCGTTACGTCAAAGCTTGCCGGCTCTTTAAGCGCGGGATGTTGCGGGCCTATCGGAATAACTAATTTTTTAGGCATTTGTCTCCCCCTTTTTATCCTGGTAAAGAGGATTTTTCTTGTCTAATCTGTCAACCGTCCAGTCTTTCCTGAGCGGATATTCGCCTTCCGGCCAGTCATCCGGGAGAGGGTATCTCTTGCCGCTTTTTAAGCCGCTAACTTTTACGCCGAGCAAATCCACAACTTCCCTTTCCTGAAGATCTGCCGCCGGATATTCATCCGTAATAGTTTCTATAACCGCGTTTGTTTTAGGGACCGAGGTTTCAATATTTAACATAAGTCCGTTTGCGTCCGCCATATGGTAGATAAAAGAGTAATTTTCTTTATCGTCAAGGCCCGTAAGCATACAGAATATATTAACTTTTAAATCATTTGCGGCATAATTTAAAAATTCCCTAAACTGTGAATACGGTACTTTTACCCATATGCGCCTTTCTCTTTGAACTCTGATATTTTCTTTTAATGCCGGATATTTCGCCGTAAGTTTTTCTGCTATGGGGTGGTTATTTTCCATTTACTTCCCCCTTTTTCTTTTCTTTAAGCGCCGCCGCTTCCTGTTTTTCAAATTGGTTCAAAAGTTTTGAAACGCCGTCAATAATGGCGTCAGGGCTTGCCGGGCATCCCGGGATATAAGCCGCGACCGGTATCGCTTCGTCTATACCGGAAAGCATATTATAACAGCCGTCAAAAACTCCGCCCGAGCAGGCGCAAGTGCCGACCGCGACAACAAATTTAGGTTCCGGAAGCTGTTCGTAAATCCTTATAAGCCTGTCTCTTATCTGCCTCGTTACCGGACCGGAGCACAAAAGAACGTCTGCGTGCCTCGGCGTGCCTTTAAGCTGTATGCCGAATCTTTCCAAATCGTATGTAGGCGTAAGAGCCGCAACAATTTCTATGTCGCAGGCATTGCAGGCGCCGGTATTAAAATGTATAACCCACGGTGACTTTAAACGCGCCCAGTTTACAAGTTTTTTTATAGGTTTAATCATTTCTTTCTCTCCGGAAAATTATAAGGATGCTCAAAAACGCCGTGATAATAAACAGAATAGCAATAGCCAGAGATGAAGCTATTTTTTCGGGGGATGTCGCAATCATCAGCGCTATAACGTGCATAATCGTAAAAAAGAATGCCAGCGGAAAAAATTCCGCGTAATTAGGCCTTATCCTGTGGTTTTTAACGTCTTCGCCGCAGGCGTAAGCTTTTGTTTTGCCTTCCGGATTATCAGGATTTTTATAAGACAACTTTTCGGTAAAATACGAAAGCACCAAAAAGAAAACTATTAACAGTATAAATACTGCCGGAGGCATGATGATTAACATTGCTGCGCTCATTTTTTAACCTTTAATATTTTTTATGTTTGAAACGTCCAAAGAATTATGTTTTTTAGCGATATTTATTATATATCCGGCTGAAACAACCAAAACAACCACTTCAACTACAATCATTGTTATAATCAAAGGTTCCACGAGATTTGCCCTTCCGCTGAAATAACCTGCCGCAGCAAGCAAAATCGTAACGCCTTTTGTAATAATTTCAAGCCCGATTATCATGGCTATAATGTTTTTCGTAGCCATAATAGCGTAAATCCCTATAACAAACAAAACAGGGGCGGCTATAAGGTACAGTTTGAAGAGAAGCAGCGCTTCATAACTCATTTATTGCCACCTTCCTTATCGTCTTTATTGTCTTTAAAAAGCACCACTACTCCGAAAACCCCGGCAAGTATTATTATGACCTGGCCTATTAAATCTATCTGCCTTAAATGCCACATAATCATCTTATCCGTAATAATATCCCCCGCGCCTTCGACAGGAACCGCAGGAACCATATTAATGCCTTTTGTCAAAAGCCAGAAAAATATTCCGCAGACTATAACCACAACCGGAAGAAGAAGGAATTTTTTAAACATGCTTTCCCTCTCCTCACAGCGTTCTTCGCTTGTTAAAGGGTTTGTGAGGCCGATAACGCTGATAAAAATAACGGTTATAAGGCCCGCGCAAACCGAAAGTTCAAAAACCGCGGCAAGAGGTGCGTCAAGCAAAAATAATATTAATGTCACCAAAACGCTGACAGAGGCAAGCATTATTGCCGCTCGGATAACCCTTGTGCGGACAACCGCGAATATCGCGCAGATTACGGTTAGCGACAAAAGAATGATATGCAAAGTAATATCCAAAATATCTCCTTACTAAATCAACCCGACAGCCGGGAAAATAAAAGTTTTTAGCACGTACGGAAAAAACAGCCCAACGCCTATAGTCAAAGCGCACAAAATAAACGCGGGAACGAAAAATGACGCTGGCGCTTCTTTAACATTTTCAACATTCGGCGAAAGCTCGCCAAAAAATACTTTTTTCTGCAGGTTTAAGAAATACGCCATAGTCAGTATGCTTGCCAAAACCGCAAGAACCGCGTAACCTTTGCAGTTTGATGACCACAAAGCGAGAATTATTAAAAGTTTGCTCCAGAAACCTGAAAACGGAGGAATACCAGAAGCCGATAAAAACGCTATCGCTGTGGTGCCGGAAGTGAAAGGCATTTTATACCCGAGCCCTCCGAAAGTATCTACGTCAACGCGGCCGGTCTGTTTTTCAACGGCTGCCGAGTTAACGAACAACAATGATTTAAAAATAGCGTGGTTAAATACATGAAAAAGCGCCGCGGCAATACCAAACGCGGTGCCGGCTCCCAAAGCAAGCACAATATAGCCGACCTGGCTTATACTCGAATACGCAAGCACTTTTTTAAAATCTTTCTGCGTTATGGCGGCAAGCGCGCCAAATACTATTGATATTGCGCCGACAATTAAAAGGACGTTTCTTATATTGTCATTATATCCTGTAACGGAATATAAAACCCTAATAAGCGTAAAGATTCCGGTAGTTTTTGTAATTATGCCGCCGAGAAACACCGAAACTCCCGCGGGAGCCTGGCTGTATGCTCCAGGAAGCCACGCGTGAAAAGGCATCAACCCGCCTTTTATAAGCATTCCACAGACAAAAAGCATTATCGCGGCAGACATTAAGTAACTCCCGCCAAAATCTTTTACGGCGGCAGAAACAGTTTCAAAGCTAGTTCCGCCCGCGACAATAAAGAAAAGCGCGACCGAGAAAAGCATCATTACGGTAGCCACGGAAGATATCATAAGGTATTTGAAGCCGCCTTCAAGAGCGCCTTCTTTTTTATCAAGCGAAATCATTATGTAAGAAGAAACAGCTATTACTTCTATAAAAACGTACATCGTAAACATGTCGCGGGCGAATACCAAGCCGTTTATGCCGGCGACAGACAAAAGCATTAAGTTTGAAAGAGAAAACAGCCTGCTGTCATATTTAATGAAAGCTTTTGACGTTATAAGCGCCGCGAAAGCAACTATTGAAGCGGAAACTATCATTATTTTAGATATGCCGTCCGCGTAAACGTTAAGCACGAATACTTTATTGATAAGGACTGAAAGCTGATCCGAGCCGAGCATCGGGAAGAAAACGGACACAAGCTGGTAAACAAAAAAAGCCAAAGCCGTGTAATACGCCGTTTTTCCGGAAACGCGCGGAACATTAAGCAAAATAACAAGAAGGATAGGAATTAAAATTAGTGATACCGTCATCTGTTATGCCGCTGAACGCGGCCCCCTTTAAAATTTATACGAAAAACAGCACTATTACGGCTATGCCCAGCAAAACCCAGACAATATAGCGTGATAAGCTGCCGTTGTGAACCCTTTTTATCGCGCTTGAACATATTAAAACAGAATTTACGAAAAGTGAATCGTAAACCCAGTTTAAAAATTTATCAAAATCAAATGAAGCTTTTCCGAAACTCTTATAAACCCTTCCAACTAAATTGTAAGGGTCTAAAGCAGAGTTTTCGTTAAGTTTATCTATCTTCAAAAATGAAATTATGCCTTTTACGAAGCCCAAACCGTTTTTATATTTAACGTAACCTACTATAAAGTTTATAAGGACTATAAAAAGCATTGCTAAAGAGATGGCTAAAAGGAGTGTTGAAGAGTGTTCCGCAAAGTGTATCTTTTCTTCTATTACGGTAAGCGGCACTTTTTTAAAGATGCCAAGAAGCAGGCACAAAAACGCTGCCGTTACTACGGCTATCATGGAAGAAACCGGATATTCGGCGTGTTTGCCTTCATTGCCAAAAAATATTTTGCCCATCCAGTCTAAAATAGCGCTTGAGCAGAAAAACGTTATGAGCATCATTACGGCAAGCCAGATGATTCCGGCGTTCATCGCGCCTTCGTACATCATTTCTTTTGAGAAAAACGCGGCAAAAAACGGAACGCCTATAAAAGAAGCCGCCGCAAGTATAAAACACGTGAAAATATAAGGGTTATTTTTAAATGAAATTACAGATTCTTTGCTGTCGTCCATTACTCCGGCAACATAAAAGAGTGAAGATTTATAAACTGTATGAGCCAACAGATGCAATACCGCTCCGGCAATCGCGACAGGGATTGCCGTAAGCATCGCAATCATCATAAAACTTCCCTGGCTTATGCTTGTATATACAAGCATTTTTTTAAATGTTCCCTGTTTGTTTGAAAGAAGCGCGGCAATTATTGCACCAACCGCCACAACAGCCGCTATAACACAAGTAACCGTTGAACCCGGGGCAACATTAAACATCTTTAAAGCTATAAAAATTATGTATATTCCCAAAATCTTTTCCGCGGCGGTCGCCATAAACACCATGAAAGGAACGGAAGTTTTTTCCGAAGCTTCCGGCATCCAGCTGTGAAAAGGCATAACGCCGAGTTTGCCTGCCGCGCCAACCATGATAAATATGAAAGCGGCTATTTCAAGCCCGCTGTTTAAAGTAATTGAAATTTCAGATATATTCATCGTTTTTGCAACGCAGTACGCTAAAGCTATGCCTGCCATAAAAAAGAGGTCCGCGATAGCCGTAATCGTAAAAGCTTTTAAAGCAAGTTTTTTATTATTGTTTTCAGAAGAAAGAATCATAAGAACAAAAGGAACGGCAAGCGCTTCAATAAAAATAAGAACAAATAAAAGGCTGTCCGTTATCAGCACGCCGTTGACAAACGATACCGCAAGCATCATAGACGCGCCAAACATAGATGCTTTTGGGTTATTCTTCATATTATTAAGAGCAAATATAGCCGTTAAAGCAGCAAAAAAGGCTGCAATAACAAGCAAAAACATATTGAATTGTGAAGTAACTATTGAAAAAGAAAAATCAAAAGCCGCCCACTGTGCGTAAGCAAATACATTTTCCGAAAAATAGGCGCATACGGCCCATAAATTAAATATGGCCGCAACTATAAAAATATAGCTTTTTGCCTGTTTGTACTTTTCAGGAGCGCAGAAAAGCGCAACGGCAAATACAATCGGAGCGATGATAAGAAGCAAAGAAATCATACTCATTACATTATCCCAAAAATCTGTTTAGCGGCAAGCTCCGCAATATAAGTAAGAGAGCTAAACATCAAACCGCATATAAGCGATACTGCAGCCAAAAGCGTTATGCTGAAATTCATCGGAGCAAAAATGCTTGATTTTACAGCATGAAAATCACCCTGTGGCTTCGCAAGGAAAACTTTATAATACAGCCTTAGCATGTATAGAAGCGTAAGTGTCGCGGCAACTATAAAAATAACCGCAACAACAGGGAAACCCGCCGCGGTGCCCGTAATCAAAAACATTTTGCTGAAAAAACCGCCCATCGGGGGCACGCCTATTATTGAAGCCATGCACAAAAGGAAAGCGACAGCGGTTATAGGTATAACTTTAAAAAGGCCGCCCATTTTTGTTATGTCTTTCGTATGCGTTTCGTGTTCAATAATGCCGGCGCTCAAGAATAACCCGGCTTTTGCCGTTGAATGCATCAATATAAATAGTGTAGAAGCGGCAAACGCAAGAGGCGAACCTACCGCAAAGCCCAAAAACATAAAAGCAAGCTGGCTGACCGTTGAGAAAGCTATAATCCTCTTTATGTCTTTTTCTATCAAAGCGGCACCGCCGGAAACAAAAGCGCTGATCGTTATTATCATAAGTACTGCTATTCTCATCTCATCGGAAGGAATTATTACGCTGTTGAAAAGCCTTGCGTACACATATATGCCTATCTTTACAAGCACCGCCGCATGAAGAAGAGCAGTAACAGGCGAAGGCGCTACGCCCGCGTCCGCAAGCCATGTATGGAAAGGAAAAGTCGCCGATTTGGCAAAAATGCCGCACAATATAAGTATTACCGTAACATCTCTTACGGTTCCGGCAGGTATGGTAGAACGTATTCCGTCAAAATCAAATGTGCCAGCCTGCTCGCCAAGCATTATAAAACCTATAAGCATAAGAAAAGCGCCGGCGGCTGTCATCATAAAAGCCTTATTGGCGCGCCTTACGTAATCGTCCTTTCTGAAGAAACCTATTAATCTCCAGGAAGCAAGAGCTGTCATTTCCCAGAAAGTATAAAGGAAAATGAGGTTAGCGCTGAAGATTATGCCCATCATTGAGCCCAAGAAGAGTATTACTATAAAGTAGTATTCATTTTGGTTTTTGTAGGGTTTTAAATATTCAAACGAATAGAAAACTATTATAGCGCTTACGAAAGAAGAAGCCAAAGCGCAAAACAACGCAAAAGCGTCTGCTTTTAGTATGAAGTTTAAACCGAGCGGAAGCTCGTAATAAAAGTTTATGATTTTTCCGGAGAAAACCGAAGGGACTAAACAAAGGCCTAATATAAAGGTTATAAGCGCTAAAGCCAAAGCCGTAATATTTCTCGCTTTTGCGGAAATATTACCTATCAAAAGCAGCAGGCATGCAAAAAGTATAGGAACTAATACGATTAAAACTAAAATAATTTCGTTTGGCATCTTTGTTTTCTTTTAAAATTATAAACCGCGCATATTATTTATAACAATATAATATGTGCGGCATGTTTGAAGAGTATACTCATTTAATTGTAAAATGTCAATTACCGCAAAAGCATTGAATGCCATACCGCTTGTCCAAGCTAAAGGCGGTTACTTTTTGCACAAGCCTAAAAAGTAAGCAAAAAGTCCAGCCGCCGGCTTTGCGCTTCGCTTGGTAAAAGTACAGGAGTGCTAGAGGTAGCACCCTTTTATAATAACTAAGCTGAATGCAAAACGATTTTAAAAATAAATAAACAGCTGGCACAAGACGCCAATAAAAAAAAGCATCCTGAGGGCTAAACCCTCAGGATGCTTTTTTACTTTTTAAAGCTTATTTATAGTTCTGTTTTATAAGTTCGGTGTTGGCTGTGATGTTCAAATTAACTCTTCTGTTTTTGCTTCTTCCTTCTTCAGTTGAGTTATCCGCTATCGGCTGCGTTAAGCCGTAACCGATGTAAGATATTCTGTATGTTTTAAGGCCGGTCCCTAAAAGATAATCGTAAACCGCTTTTGCCCTTCTTTCTGAAAGGGTCTGGTTCAAAGCCGCCGTTCCTGTATTGTCGGTATGTCCTTCAACAACTATTATGTTTTCAGGGTATTTTTTCAAAACTCTGTTTAAATCGCTCAAGGTTGTCATTGCCGCTGATGAAAGTTCAGAGCTGTTTACGGAAAACAAAATTTCGTTTTTAAGGGTGATGATAAGCCCGTCATTGGTCTTTTTTACGTCCGCGATTGCCGCAAGTTCTTTTGCCTGTTTGTCAAAATAATTTCCTACTACTCCGCCTACTATCAAACCTGCTCCCGCGCCGTATGCAGCGCCTTCCCAAGAATTGCCGCCGGTATTATTGGCAATAATCGCTCCGGCTGCCGCTCCTACCGCCGCGCCCGCGCCTGCTCCGATTGCCGTATTTTTTCCCGGAGTGGTGCATGCCGCCGCTGACATTAATAAACAAAAACAAAATACTGCTGCTGCGCTTTTCTTCATTTCTTTCTCCTTTGATGTGTTATGCGACAGGCGTAAGAGTACCAAATTTTAGCCCTGTGCCGCAAGGGTTGACATTATATAATCTCCCGGTTTAAGCTCAAGCTCTTTATCCATAATCTCGGACTCTTCAAAATCTTTCTGAAAAAGCTGCGTGTGTAAAGCTTCCACAAAGCCGGGGTCAGATATGCCGAAATTCATTTCATTGCTTATGTACAAACTCAGCTTATCAAAATTTGCCGAGCCGACGCACGCCCAGTTGTCAAAAATGCCGGCTTTTATGTGCGACATTCTCGGGTAAAAATAGACCGTTATTCCGTTTTTAAACAGTATGTTTGCCTTTACCATATTGTTGCCGCTCATCATGCCTACGTCATTATCCATCGGAAGAATTATTCTGACGTCAACGCCCCTTCCCCTGGCATTAATAAGCTCCTGTATAATCCTGACATCGGAAAAATAGGGGTTTTCTATGTAAACTCTCGATTTTGCGCGCTTGATTGCCTCTATCTGCGCGTTAAAAATTTCCGCCGATGTGGGTTTTGTGTATAAAGGGCGCATATCAAACATATCCGGCTCAACGCCTTTTGTGTAATCCGGGCTCCTTTCAAAAACCGCTCTGCCCGCGGCGGCAAAATCTCCGCCCGCTCCGGCAAAAGTCCAAGTCTGGTTAAAATCTTCCTCAAGCTTTGCAACCACCGGCCCTTCAAGGAGAAGCATCATATCATGCCAAAAATATCTGTACTCTTCGCCAAAGTTCATGCCGCCCATATACGCAAGATTGCTGTCGATTATTATGGCTTTTCTGTGGTCAACATTCGCCCACGTGTTTAAAATAGTGCGGAATTTAACTTCGGAAGAGTCTTTTAAGTATTTTTTTATGCTGGGCATGACATAGTCGCGCGAATATATTTGTTCAGGGTCTTTCGTCCAGTTTAAAACCGTATTTATTTCGTCAGTAAGCACCCTGACTTTTACTCCTTCATTGGATTTTGATCTCAAAAGGTCGGCAAGCGTAAGGCTGTAAGGGTCCGTTTTAAATATATATACCCTTACGTCAATCGACTTATCAGCTATTTTCGCCTTTTCTATAAAATCCGGAAAAAACGCGTCGCCGTCTATAAGTATCTTTGCCCTTCCTTTGTACTTTTCATCGGAAATATTAAAATCAAGCACTTTTTCAAAGGCTTTGATATCCATCATTTCACCGCTTTTATTTAATGGCGGTATCTCTTTAAGGTCTTCTATGCGCGGGGAAAGCCCTGCAAAAACCGAATACGTGGCTGTTGAAAACAGCCTGTGAAGCGAAGTAAAAGGCGCTTTGATAATCGCAAATATGTGGCTTTTGATAAAAAAAGAGTAAAGGATATCAGTAGAAAAACCTATAGTGGAAATATCTTTCCGGACTTCATAAAAATCCGGGAGTTCTATCGCGGCTGCTATATTTTTCCCGGTATCCACATATATATAAGGTATAAGGGAAATGCCCTTAACGTCAAGAACAAACTTCTCTTTATCGGGGTATTTTTCCTTCAGAAGCGACCTGATATTGTCATACACGTTTCTGCGCAGGTATTTTTTGCCTTTTCTTCCTATAACGCTAACATCATCCGGCATTTGGGCAGGCTCGCTGAGGCGTATTTTGCCTTCCGCGTCCCTGTATAAAACCATATCCCTCAAAGCCGTCAAAAGCATAACGCCCGTATTATTTTGTTCCGGCACGGTATCATAGACAACTTTTTCAATGGCTTGCGGCAAAATATCCTTTACAAGCAGAATCTCTTCGCGCTTGTCTCGCGGTATATTAAGGTTCTCTTTTGCTATTGAGGCTATAAGGTTTGAATTTTGTTTATTTTTTCTGCTTTCCTGCTTATGGAAAGTTACGGTAAGGTAAAAACTGTCATTATTGCGCGGATCCTGATATACAAGGTAAAGAGTATCCTGGTAAACAAAAATCTCATCCGGATCAAAAGAAGAAGTATCTATGCCGTTAAGTTCGCCTGTGGACTGTTGTTTTTTATATATGCTATGGCAGCCGCCTAAAGATAATGCGGCAAAAAACGCGAGGATAACCAAGATTTTTTTATTCATAACCGCCCGTTTACGCAATTTTTATGTTTTTATCTTCTTGCTAACTATGGATTCCGCGAGAAACAAAGTTCAGCAGAATGATAAATAAAAGACAGATTGCTTCGCCACTCTGTTCCTCGCAAAGACAGTAAAACCCTTTGTCTTTACGCCATCTCACTATTAGCTGTTATCCGCCACCGGAAATTCAAAAGTGCCGTTATCCTGCCGGTTTACGATCTTTACGGACTTAAAACTGATTCCGTATTTTCCGGAATATTTTTTTGTTTCTTCAGCAAGAATATTTTTAAGAAGTTCCGCGGTTTTATCATCAAGCGGCATTGCGGATGAAAAAATAAGCGTACCGTCTTCAACGGCTTTATACTTAAGGTTCAAAGCGGACATTAAAGCACCCATAAAAGGGTTTGATCTTGAAGCCATACTGACATTCGCGCTAATCATCCTGGCGACATACTCTTCAAGCGATAAATCATATTTATTATCGACCGCCTGCTGCGCAGAACCCGGCCCTTCTATTTCAAAAACGTTTCTTGATTCGTAATCGCTTCTGGATATGCGCATGTACATATAACTTTTAATGTCGTCAATGCTTTGAAAAAGCCTGAACGCGATGTTTTTACCGGGGTCATAAACATTTAAAACCATATATTTAATATCCGAATCGCTGCTTAAAATTACGCGCGTTACAGCAAAAGCCGCAGACTGCATTTTTCTCACGGCTTCCATCGCTTCCGACTGTTCTTGCGACGCAAGGCCGGCAAGCTCAACGTCAAGGTACAATGTTTTGCCTACTATAGAAGCTTTTGACGCTTCGCCGCTTTCCTTCATAACAAGTTCTTCCAAAAGTTGCGTAATATTTTCTTTCGGGTATGAAGCGCCGCCGCAAGAGCTTAAAGCGATAACGGCAAGAAACAGGAAAATAAGAGTTTTATTTTTCATCTTTCTTTTCTATCAAAGGGGCTTCTTTTGATTCTCCGGTAAACTTTTCCAAAGCATCCTGCACCGATGAAGGTTTTTTCTTCCCGAGAAGATCCATAGTCGCTTCTAAATCGTCAAAATCCATCTCTTTGTCTTTTATGAGTTTCTGCGCGACCGCGTCAACCGCGTCCCAATTTGTTCTTAAAAACTCTTCGACTTTGGCATGACACGAATTTACAAGAGCTATCGTTTCATTATTAAGTTTTTCTTTAAGGCTTTGCGACATAAGTTCCGGCGGCATAGCTGAAAAATCGCCGACATACCCGCTAAAACCCATTCCGACGCGCCAAACCATAAAAGTGGCTTTCTGCATCGCGTTTCTAAAATCCGCCGCGACGCCAGTTGTTGTCGTATTATATTTAATTTTTTCTGCCGCATAACCGGCGAAAGAAACCATTATGTCCGCAAGAAGTTCCTGCCTGTCTTCGCTGTGTAATTCTTCCCTGGGATTAGGCATTACAAGCCCCAAAGAACCCTGATGCGACTTTACAGTAACCTTAAAAACGTCATCCGTGGGATGGAACATATACAAAGCCACGGCATGGCCCGCTTCGTGGTAAGCGGTTTGCTCAAGCTCTTTTGGCGTCATTTCGATATGCGTTTCCATGCCCAAATCTATCCTGTCCATAGCTTCGGAAATATCGCGCATATCTATAACTTCTTTTTTGTTTCTCGCGGCTATCAGCGCGGACTCTTTAACTATGTTTTCGATATCCGCGGGCGATTTATAAACTGCTTTTTTCGCAAGCCTGCCTATCTTTACGTCTTCCGAGATTCTGACTTTTTTCATATAGTAAGCGAAAAGCTGTTCCCTTTCTTTAAGATTGGGAAGCGTGATAGATATTTTTCTGTCAAAACGCCCGGGCCTTGTGAGCGCTTTATCCAAAACGCCTTCATCGGCATTGGTGGCGGCAATAACTATGACATTGCTCTTTTTGCTGTCCAGACCGTCCATTTCCACAAGAAGCTGGTTTTGGGTGCTGTTTGTTTCTTCCCCGCCGCCCATATACGAAAAAGTCCTTCCTCTTCCTATAACTTCGATTTCATCTATAAAAACTATGCAGGCGCCATCCGTATAGGCGTACTCCCTGGCTTTTTTAAACAGGTTTCTTACCCTGCTGGCGCCAACGCCTACGAACACTTCGACAAACTCGCTGCCGGCTATTGAAATAAACGGTATTCCGCATTCGGTGGCGATAGCTTTTGCGAGCAAAGTTTTGCCGCAGCCGGGAGGCCCCATAAGAAGTATGCCTTTAATAATCTTTCCGCCGACTTTTTGAAGCTGTTTTCTGTCTTTTATAAGCTGTACGACTTCAAGCGCTTCTTTTTTTGCGCCTTCAAGCCCTATAACATCGCTGAATTTTACTTTTACGTCGTCCACATTCACTTTGCCTTTTTTAAACTGGCCGAAACCGCCCCTTAAAAAAGTCATATACATAAAAACAAACGCGGCGGCGCTGGCAAAAGCGACAATAATCTGCATAGGCATGCTTGCAAGCGTCATTGTCCTGTAAAAAGATTCCAGTTTGCTCATGCCGTAAACGGAAAGGATTACTAACACGGCAACAACAGTAATAATTATCACCCAAACTTTATTATTTTTCAAAAACATCTTAAATTTGCGCATTTTTATTCCCTTTTAATTGTATTTTAGGTAATTATAGCTTTTTATAAAGCAATAGCAAAACCGGGCTGCGACTGCTCCAGCCCGGTTTTGTTTATTAGAAATACTGCCGTTTTTACGCTGCTGACAATATACTGTTCGTATATTCGCTTGATATCTTAAACCCTTTGCTCAATGTCTCAACAAGTTTTTTCATCGCCTTTTCACTGCTCTTCATTGAAGAATTGAGTATCGCGGCTGCCATCATGGCGTTTTCCAGGTCTTTTTCATTTACGGCACTCAATACATATCCGTTATTTTCAAACACCGTATTAATATACGGATTGAGTTTGGCCCTTATCTGTTCAAACGTGAGCCCGTTATTTCTGTCCGTTACAAGCTTATTGCTTTCATCTAAAAATTTCTCTAATGACTGGCGGTTTTCAAAAGCCGCGCTTACGGCAGGAGTCAAACTTAATACTGAAAGCATTTTGCGCAGAGCCGCCTGATCCGTAAGAGGCTGGCTTCTGTACAATTCCAGAGACAGCCCGGTATTGTCCGCGTAGAACGCCAAAACGCTGAGTTCGTACACGCCTACAGCAAACGCTTTAGCCTCATCTATAGCAAATTGATCGCTTGTATTGGCAAGAATTTTCTGTAAATGTATCTTAAGAACCGGGGTTTCCAAACTGTTAACCATATTGACAAATGTTTCTCTGGAAACGTTTCCAGCCGCAACAGTTTTAAGTTTGGCAATGTCATTTTTATTTCTGTATCCCAAATCTATGTCTTTGCCTGCTGCCCTTATTGCCCTTTCATAGCCTTTCTGGGTTGCCAAACCTTCAGATTTAGAAGCGTCTATGGTAAACTTATCGCCGTTTTTAGTCTGCGGTACGGCAAGCATCTTATACTCCGCGGCTTTTGCGCTTACTATAAGTTCTATATCCCGATTCGCGTACTGCACCGTGTTATCAGCGGCATTACACTGTCTGCTGCTGTCATTAGATATATCGCTAAGGGCTTTCATTGCTGAGTTTATAGCCGCATCGCTCATATTTGCGTCGGTATCTATGCTTATGCCGTCAAAGCCTTTTGTGAAAAGCCCCTTCGCTATTTCCGCGAAGTTTTTGTCATCCGCGCTTACTACAACCGACACTTTCATATCTTCTATATGCGCTGACATCAGGCTGTCCATAAGCGGCTGCGCTACCACAACTTCGCCGTTTACAAACTTAATGTTTTTGCCTGCCCTGAGAAGCACGGTTGTGTCTTCTTTAGAATCTGCCGATTTTTTGGAAAGTATGTGTTTCATTATCTTGTCAGAATTTTCCATTCCAGACACATTGGCGCCGACATACACTTTTGCAAGTTTTTCATCTTTATAAAGCATCTCTTCTTCCATTGCGTATATTGAAGCATCCAATGAAGACGCGTCTTTAATTGAAGAGTCATCGGTTATATACACCTTGCCTCTTAAATCTTCCTTGTCTATGAAGTTTGCGTATTTTTTATCTTTCATATCGCCTACCATGACAACCATGGAAACGCCGGCAAGCCCGAGCCTTCTGCGCTGTATGTTATTTTCATTTATTTCATCCGCAAAATTAACCGCCGCGGCGCCGAATACGCCTGCCGCGTCATCAGGATTAATCTTGTCGGAGTGTTTTGCGCGCATGGAAACAAGAGGCACCGTATACATGTTTCCGTATTTGCCCGTAAACGATAATTCACGCACATAGTTTTCATGGAAAACAACAGCATTCTCTTTATACGCAACTTTTGTATTTACATTTAAGCGGAACTCATTGCCGTCGTATGACATTTTGTTAGGAGACTGTCTCACGATAACCGGCAGGAAGCCTTTATTTGCGTACATTTCCGCGAGCTCCTGCGCTCTTGAGATTTCTGACATGTTATTTATTACTATTTCAACAGCCTGCCTGCCTGATTCTTTTGTTTCAGTAAAATCATTTTCAGCTCTTAAGTCAAATACTCCGCACGCCCTTCTTGTAAGCGAGGCGAAAGGAATTATTGCGGCTTTCAAAGCGTCAATTGATTTTTTGAACGAATACCACAGAACATTGCTTCTGAAATTGAATATTGTATCGGCGTTAATATCGCGGTTATAAGCTTTCAAGGCCGCAATTCTATGCGCGATTACGCCTTTTCCGAGGTTTACAAGCTGCTGCGAAATGTCTCCGGCATCAATGCCGTTGCTAAGCAATTCCGATTTAGCTTCTATGCCCTTAACCATATTTTGTGCGTTTTCCGCAGAAGCATCAGTTTCGTTAAGCGCGATATGTATATTATTGCCGTTCATTCTTACTTTAGTTCTTGGGTATGCAGCCTGCAATTCTCTGATTTCTGCCTGCACAAAAGCCATTTTATTCGAAGGGATGCTGATATCAAACTCGGTATTGACCCCTGCAAAAAGCTGAGTATCCACAGGAAGTTTGGTGTCTTTATTTTTACTTGCGGATTTAACGGCTTTTCTCAACTCTTTATTGTCAACTTTCTTAAAGGTCACTATAAAATCGCCTTTCTTATTCTCTTCGACTTTTGCTTCGGCAAACTTGGCAATCACTTTATCCAGTTGCGCGCGCGACAAAGCTTTTTTGGATACCTTTAATGTTCTAAACGCTTTATCTTCCGTTTTTCCTGACGCGGCAATCTTGGAAATAACCCAAACAATACCGGAGAACGCCGCAATGCCTGCCGCGACGCCCGCAAGCACAATTACATTTATACCGCCTATTAATATGGCGGCAACGATTGCCGCGGCCGGTATGCCGACTTTTAGGAATGTGCTGAAAGTGCTTGCCATTGAACCGGTACGCACATTTGCGACAAACGCCGCAAGCAATGTAACAAGAAGCGCCGGAGCAACAAGCCATGCGGAAGTGCCAAACAATGCCGCCGCGGCAAAGCCGCCCGCGATAGAAACTATAACGCTGCCGAAGCCGAAAAATACGGCTTTTCTGAAATTCTTGCTTACATCATTTTCATTTTTAATAGTGTCATTTATTATTTTATTGACATTTTCTGGAGTTTGGCTTGTTACAGACTTCTCTAATTCGCTTCTTATATCAGCAAATTTTACCTTACCGCTTATTTTATGAGTATTCTTGTAATCTTCAAGAATATCCTCAATATCTTTTTTTGAAGAGCTGGTAAGCGACATTAAGTTTTTAACCTCATCTGCTTTTACATCATCCACGCCAATTCCACAACCACCCAATATTTTAATTACGGCAAGTTCTTCAATGCAAACCATAACATCGGAAAGTTTCACTTTTGCCTGCGGGCTGGCAGAATGCTGTCTTAAATAATATGCGGCTTCAGCAACTTCGCTAACCGGGGCAGCAAATACTTTGACAGGAAAGTCTTCAACGTTCATATCAACTTCTATAGCTTCATTAAATATACCCGCGAATGTATCTATATCCACTGATGCTATATTCCTTAATACTTTTTTATCAAGTTTCTGTATTTTATTGATAAACGCGTTTAGATCAGCAGGTTTTCCGTAAATTTGGTACAGCAGACCGTTAATTTTGCCTTGTGTTTCGCCGTAAGGGTATGTCATTCCGCCTCTTGTGCCGAAGAACAATGCCAAAGCGCCCACTGCTATAAGCAGTATCGCTATAGGCGCGCCCGTCACAAGCCCGAAAACAACGCCAGTCGCAAAAGCGGTTATTGTTCCAAATATAATTCCGGACACAAATACCCCGAATATCTTTCTGGCAGCCGAACTTTCAGACTTAACGCCTGACCTGCTGTCAACTATTATCTTTATTACGCCTATAAGCATGCCTATTCCCGCGGCAATAGCAATAACGGGCAATGATAAAGACAGCCCTGCAGTAGTGGCAACAACAAACGCGCCTACTCCTATAAGGGCCGTAGCAGCAACGCCGGCTAAAATTTTCTGCCCGGTATTGGTTTTCTTTGCAAAGAGGAATCCAATTATATTTGCTATAAAAGCGTATGTGTATAAGAAGAATCCTGAAATCAATACGTTTGCAGGCTCTGTATCATTCGCACCATCTTTATATATTACGCCGCCTTGTTTTAAAACATTAAGCCATTCTGACATATCCTGTTTATAGTTTCTAAATACCATACGCGTGTCTGCGCTGAAAACCGAGCCGCCTGAATTATAAAGCAATACCGCGCCTAAAACCGCAAGAGGTATTATCATATACACAGCGGACATAAGCAATGTGACGCTCTGTATAAGGTACAAACCGACCATAGCGATAGCCGCAGTCCTTATATTGGGCTCAATATGCGAATCCTGAAGGTTAGCGTAGAGCCCTTCTTTACCGGCATCGCCTTTTGATGCAAAAATATTCACATATTTAAATTGCGCTGTTCTGCCTGAAGCCAAATATGAGGCTTTGGCAATACCGGCAGCAAAACCTGAAGCGTGAATATACATATTAGACATATGATACGGAGCGTGCGCCAACAGGAATTTTATACCTGTGAAGACGTTTTCCCCATAGCTTCTGTTTATCTTTAAGAAACCGGTAATTGATGACATCTGCGACATCACCAAACCGAATATGCCAAGCAGCACGCCTATCGCGGGAGCTGCCGCGTACAAGCTTATGCCTAAAAAGACAATGACATAAGTCGTATATTTAACAATTCTGGTAGAATCTATGTCTTTTTCATAAAAACCCATTCCGGAGAGAGAAAGAACCGCCTGGTCGACAAAGCTTGTGTTCTTTACAATTTCAGCAAATTGGGCGCTAAGGAATGCCTGCCCGGCACCCGAAGAGAATTTTTTAAACATCGCGACTGCCTGCGTAAAGCCCACTTCCCTCAACTTTATGACATCCACATTCGCCGCATGCATAGAAGTTGCCGATTCAACAATGCTCGTTTCCTGTTCTTTAACAGCTTTGAATAACTTATCTAACTCATTAATAAACTCATCGCGTTCTTTAGGACTTTCTTTCATTTTGCGCATAATCGCTTCGCCGTCTATTTCCGGGTCTATTGAAGAAAGCATATTCGCAAGCATTGTGCCTATCTGCGCCATAACAGCTTCCGTTGAGGCATCTCCAAATACTTTGCCGGTCTGGCTTATCTCTTCCTCGCTGAAGAAGTTCTTTAAAAACTCTTTTGTATTACCGGTAAGTTTTGCATCTGATTTTCTTAAAGCTTCTATCTCTTTTGCCAATGCAGCCGGGTTATCGAAATAATTTCTTATCATCTGCATAAGGAAACCCATAAGGTCTTCGGAAACCATTAATGCCTGGTCGCCAACGGTATGGGTAACAGTCGCTTTAAATATGCCTCCGTGCCCGTAAAAACCCCTGCCTAACATCGCAAGCATAGTAACATAATTGAATGTCCTGTCCGCGTGCGCCATACCCGCTGCAACAGCGGAAGGGAAACTCTTTGTGTCTATTATTTCGCCAAATGAAATCTGCATAAGTCCAAGCACTCTTGTAAACGCGCTTTGCGCGTAACCAATATCCTGGGCCTGTTCCATATAAAGGCCCATATTCATGTCCTGCGGCAGTACAAGCATAGGCTGCGTAACTACTTTGTCTTTTTTAGTTATAACTCTTTTCCCGTTTACCATCTTAACTTCTTCGGTTTCAGTAGTAACACTCGTTTCCTGAGGGATAAAAGCGTTTAAGAAACTTAAATGTTCCACTTTGCCGAACGGCCCTACAAAAACGCCTGCCACATCCGGCATCATTTTAGTATTGAGTTCATCAAGTTTAAACACCGACATTGTTTTACCTGGCAGATTATTGAAAATAAACGCTGATTCTTCTTTTTTCTCAACATGAACAGTGTCTTTATCCCATACCTTTTCCCATTCGTCTCTCAATTTAATTTCATTAGCCGTTAACGTGCCTTCTTTAGCTGTCACAAGCCTGATATACTTTGCTTTTTCCCTTTCAAGCTCAAGTTTTATATTTTTCAGCCTTAATTCTTCGGGCTCTGTCAAATACTTTTCCTTTGGCAGACTGTTATCATTTATTTTGAATGTTTTTTGACTCAAAAGTCTGTTGTACTCATTCTCATTAACGCTTTCCATAGCCAAAGAAGTTCCGCTGTGGGCAACATAGACAAAGTTATTAAAAATAAATTCGGCTTCAGCCTGATTAATATCTTTGCCCTCCTTATTCCAAACTTTTAACCATGCCTCTTTTGTTTTAATTTGATCTGGAGACAATTCCCATTCTTCTTTTGTTGTAAGTTTTATATACTCTTTTTTCTCGTTTGCAAGCGTAGAATTTATATCCTTTATTACTGCTTCTTCAAAATTCGTACGGTTACTCTTATTTAAAAGTGCGACATAATCTTTATACTCTAACCCCCTAAGATTAACTGATGAGATTTTTTCAAGCAGGGCAAGTTCATATGCCGTAGCTATGCCTTTTTGTTTCTTCAGTTTCAGGAGTTCAACAGCACCTTTATTAAACTTCATATTATTTCTCATAACGGGAATCACGAAGAAATCTCCGTAGCCTTCTTTATCAAAGACTTTGATCAGCTTCAAAAGCCCCTGAACCCTAGGGTCATTAGGATTTTTGGAGTAAAAATCCCAGAAGCCCTGATACCCGGAAACTATCGAAAATCTTTCCAAAACCGCTTTTCTTACTCTTTCTTCAGACCATTCCGGATGGAGCATTCTGGCAGCTCTCATCTGTGGCAGCACGAGTTTTGCCGTACCGAGGAATGTCCTGCCCAAGGGCTGCATTCTGTTGGCAAACCAGAAAAGAATTTCATCCTTAACGGCAGAATCAGGCAGATTAGTACCGTCAAGAAGTTTAATCATCTTTCCCTGTATTATTTCGCCGCTTCTGTAATCGCCATTGGTAAAAATTGCTTTTATTGCGTCCAAAGCCCTTCTGTCATCGTAGCCGAGTTTAAACTCATCGCCGAATATTGTATATCCAAACCTTGTTGAATCATCTTTCTTATGGTCCAGCCTTTCTATCAATATTCTCAATTCGTCAACATACGTAGAAGCCAAAGTAGTATTAAGCCTGCTTCCGTCAGGAGAAAGTTTATCGTTATTAAGCTTTTCTGAAGGCATAACTTCATTATCTAAGTCATTTAATACGGATTCGTTAAACGCGGGCATTCTTACAGCCATGGGTAGTTGTTCATCAAAGCTTGCGACATCGTACTCTCTTACGCTTCTGGCTTTTTTCAATATTTCAAAGAATCTTTCCTGCGCTTTTTGAGTATAAGGCTTAACAGTAAAATTTGGAAATACAAATGACGGGCTTTCGGCAATTTTCACCATTCTGTCTAAATCTAAAAGGTTGCCAATCCCTGATTTTGTAGCAGTTCCTCCGGGATATTTTGTAACTCCGTTTTCTTGATATTTAAATAGATAGTTGTCCCTTTCCGCTTCACTAATGTGCGCATCGGTCCACATATCTCTTATTATATCGTTATACCCTTCAGCAAAACGGTATAAAAGGATTGAATTTATCTGCGATGGTGTATAGCCTCTGTTGGCAAGCATATCTGTAACTGCTTTAGGAACGGTATTCTTCTTATACAGCCTGAAAAGCTCCATATCAATGCCTACAAACTTAAGGTCTGCAATGTTTTCTGTGCCCTGCTGATTATCAGTCTTTTCGGCTTTAACGACTTCGTTATACCAGTCAAAGAATGTGCCGTCATTATAAGCCTTTTCAAAATTTTCACTCAAAGCTTTTTCAATTTCATCCTTTGTTTTTCCTTTTCCTGCAAAAGAGTTTAAAAGCTTTTTCGCCATAGAAGATTTTTTATATGTTTCATATAATTCTCCTGATTTCAAAGCAGCGCGTATCTCTTTCCAGGTTTTGCCGGTTTGCATCAAACCGCTTCTTGTAAACTGTTTTTTAGCTTCAAAATACTCATATATTTTCCATACTGAAAAAGCGCTGAGTTTGGGAAGTTTAATTACTAAAGGCATTACAATGCCTATAAAAGCCACAGTTACAGTTATAGTTCCGAAATTGGCAAGAGCAAGCCAGATTAATGACACGCCCGCGGCGACCGTAAACGTCGATATAATCAATGATCTGACAGTTGACTGCCAGCTCAGCTTGCTTAATTCTGCCTTTTCTTGGGCTGAAGCTTTGCCTGCCTTGGCTTTTTTCTTTAAAATATCCATCCTCTTCCCGAGCTCAGTCTTTCCTTTTCCAAACATTTTATTTTCAACAATATTAGCCCTTACATTTTTCACGATCGCAAAAACCACAATGCCGAGCGCTAAAAATGTCAAAGGATTTGTAAGGCCTGCTAAAGGTACCGTATAGATCATGCCGGCGTTTGCCACAACCCATTTCAAAGCCGCCACAAAAACGTTCATGAAGAAAATCATAACGACTGAGTTTGTTAAACCTACTTTCAAAAGCCTTAAAGTTTTATCATACTGTTCCCTTACATTTTGCGAAGTCTTAATTGTCTTTCCGGCTCTCGTTTCAACAGGTTCGCCGAAATACCGCGTATAAGACTGTCTCTGTATACCGCTAAACATCTTGGGCGCAATCACTTTAAACCACGTCGTGGCAATCGCTATGCCGGTTACAGCAACTGCGGCCCCAAGGGCAGGGCTTAACAAGAAAGCGACAGAAGCGCCGAGAGGTACAAACACATTAAGCATATTAAATGCTACGGAAGCGCGCATATTAACCATAAGCATTCTTTTGTTTTTCCAGAATTTAAAAATACTGAAAAGGTCAAGCGCTTTCATGAAATTGGAACGGTCATCATTATCCGGCATGGTAACATATGTCTGGTACGGGGTAAGCTCCGGAGTAATTCCGGTGTCAGTAGTATTACTCTGGTATTTTTCCACCCATTTTTTAGTCCTGAATAATGCGTCAAACATTATAGGCATCAACGGGCTTGCGCTGGCTTTCATTACGGCAAGGTTATTCAATTCAGGATATTCTTTGACTATTAATTCAAGCGCAGATATATCTTCTTTTGAAGCTTTATTTGATTTTTTTACCGCTGCAAGCAAACCTTTTATTTCACTATCTTCTTTTATAAGTGCAATTCCATTGTTTTTTGCAATTTCATTAGCGATTGCAAGCAGTTGTGCCTTCCTTTCGCCTACAGAAACGCCGTTCGTAAGATACCAGATTATTTTAGACACCCTGTTATCAATCATCAATCCTACATCAGTGCTTGTTTTATCTGCGATTTCTCCGTTTGTCATTTTTTCTGCAAGATCCTGCAATGCGTGCCTTGCGTATGGCATGTGGTTTCTTTCATTTTGGAACCTTTCATAAATATAGAAATACAATATATAGTCATCTATAGAATATGTTGCCAAAGACCTGTCGCCAAGAACTTCAGCTTTATATCTTTCGTATTCGCCAAACAAACCGTTTTTATCAGCCGCTATGCCTGTTTCCAGGTAATTTACAATTGAACCTTCAGCCTGTTTCATAGCGTCACGCATTCTCTTAACGCTGCCGAGTTTAAGGCTGTTATCGCCCTTCAAGTTTTCACCCAATCCCCAAACGATAGACATTCTTCTTTCAATCACGTTTTTAGCGGCCTGTAATAATTCTTTGTGAAGAGCGTATTTTTCAGCAAAACCCATGTCAGATTTGGTCACTGCCGCATAGTTTTCGTGAAGTTTTGCCTGTAATGCGTCAAGTCCCGCTTTAGATACATTCTGACCTGCAAGATAGCTGTTAACTTCATTAACCGTATTTCTTGGAGATGCAGCTTCAACTGCCGCAACTTCAACGGCTTTTTCCGCAGGTTTAGCGCCGGTTTCGCTTTCTACAAGCTTGTCGTTTAATTCTTTAACTATCTGTCCAAGCCTGTTAATAGGATTTTTGGCTTTATCTAATCTGCTTATATATTTGTTTCTGGATATTACGACTGCCGCTTCATAAACTATCATCAATCCCGCTACTATTACTGGGAAGAAAACTAAAACCGTAGAAATTCCGCCAAAAACAGGCGAGAAGAAATACATGCCGGCAGTAAGCGATCCCAAGGCTGCCATTTTTAATACAAAACCTATCTTTTGCGCTACTGTCTTTTTGGCTAAAATACCTTCCAAGTCGTATGTTATTTCCTGTGCGCGGGTTTCTTGTACTTCTGTTCCTCTCTGCGCTTCTGAAAAAGCAACGCCTGTACCTTCCTTCATTTCAGGCGGCACTGTTCCGGAACCTGTCCCGCGCTTTTTAACTTCCGGCTTCTTTTTCTTTTCAAACAGCTTCATAATGCTGCCTACAAGCGTTACTGTTACAAATGTAACTATGACAGGCCAGTAGTTTTTGACATTATTGGCAATTTCGCTTCCCATATCGCCAAATACGCTTGCTCTTGTCTTTGTTACGTACTTGCCGGTGTTATCATACACATACTGATGCATAAACATCTTGCCGTCAGTGCCTACATTAGGCGTCCAGCTTGCAAGATCGACATCTGTCATATCAACATTCGCATTCAACGGATCATATTCATAGTAGTAGTGGTTTACATTACCGTTCTCAGAATAGTTGGTATGCGAATACACTTTGCTTATCTTAATGCCTTTTTCTTTTATCGCGGCTATGTTTTGCGCTATAAAATCATTTGGATCATTACCCAAACCTGTCGGTATGTTATTCAGGTATTCGGTAGTTGCCTCAATTTCCTGTACGAAAGATTCCATCGCAGCGGATTTCGCTTCAGGGTCAGCAATTTCATTTATCTTATCAAGCTTTTCTTTCTCGATTAAAAAGCCGTATTTTGCTTTATTTGCGTCTCCGTAAACAACAATCTCATAGTATTTATCGGAAGACACAGTACCAAATAATCCGGTTGCAAATTTATTGATGATATAATCATAAACTTCAAACATTACATTACCGTTACCGTGGTAGGCAAGATATTTCAATCCCTGCTTTTCTTCCACGCCTTCCGTAAGTGTTTTATTATATGTTTTAAGCGTATTATACTCATCGGTCGTAAGATGGTACATAATACCGCCTTTATCGGTACCGGTAGCAAATATCATTACATCTCCAGAACGCATAGGCGCATTGCTGTACTTATCGTCCAAACTTTCATCAACGTAATTTCTTATATCCATGCCTTTCGCAGGGTCATAGGCGTATGTTACGGTTTCGCTAGGTGTTTTCTGTATAAACATTCTGTCGATAGCATAGATATCCTCATCTTTATATAAACTGAACTGTATAAAGAACGGGTCTCCCGAAATTTCATTATTTTTATCCACCGGTAATCTCGATAAAATTATCAATATTTCGCCAAGACCGGAGTTATAAACTTTTGTCGTAGCAGTGGTATTTCCTTTAATATAACTTCTGAATCCGCTGTTAATAGATGCCGTTTCTTTTCCGTAGGAGTCTATTTTAGTATTATAAAAATCACTGCGCGCGGAAAGGAAATCTGAAGCGTCAAAATCAACCGTATACTGTGTTCCCTCTATACTTCTGACAGTGTAGCCAAATAACGGGAAGTTTCCTTCTACCGCGCCGTTAGGCATTATTCCTGTAATTTCTCTGCCGGAATATTCGGAAACCTCATACGGCATAAGCATTTGTTTCTGTTCGCCGCTTTCATCATTAACAGTTACAACTTTAAAAGAAACGGATTCTTTGGGAATGCCGTATTTATCGCGGTCGCCAACAAAGCCGCCTGAAATATATTCTTTTATACCGTTATTAAGCTCATATTCCATTTCGGCGATGGCTATACCGTCAAAATCTATAACTCTGTCATAGCTTCTCATGGTTACTTCTGTACCGTCTTTATTCTCGGATTTCTCAGCAATACTAAAGTAAATATGCCTGCCGGACCAGTCAACTTTCGTAAGATAGCTTTCATTTTGGAATATATCGCCGGATTTATTTTTTCTGTAAGCCTCCGTGTGCGCCGGCATAGCCCTAAAAGCAAGTTCTCCCTGTGTATATATTTCACCGCTTCCGGCATCTTTAACGCCTGTCACTCCGTTTACGGTATCAGTTCCTTTATAATCAAATTTTTCTTCTGTGACATATGAGAATATTTCTTTGTTATTAAACTTCAAACCTGTGATTCTCTTAATAAAGTCCTGCGTATTTTTTGAACCTGTGTACAAGCCGCTGTCTGCAAAAAGGTCCAATGCGTCTTTCCAGCCGGTTTCCGGGTCAAGTTCAAGCAAGTCATTGTTCATTATTTTTAAATGATGCCTTCCGACTAAGTAGCCTTCAGGAGCTTTTTCTTCAACATAGGCGTTATTCTTATAAAGGTCTAAAACCAAAGTCCCTTCGCCTACGACGGAAACTATGGTCATCGGGTTTTGGTCAACATCTTCATCAAGGTCAAACCTTAAACCACACGCTCCGCCTTTATACTGCAGACTGAAGTCGATAAAGCCCTTGTTGTCTATCTGTATGACAGGTTCGCTGCTATAAGCAGAATACGCTGCCCAGGTTGTATATAAATAATCGCCCCTGTCATCCAAAACGCTGGTTCTTGCCCATTTCAAATCGCTTAACTCATAATTAAACCCTACATTTTCACTCTTAACTTTCGCGTGCAATGCTTCTATCGTTTCAACATATTCGGCATTTAAATCCTGATATTCATCAGTTGCAGGCAGTGTGTTAAAACCAAAGAAACGAGATCTTAACGTATCCTGGAAACTGCCGGCAAGCTTGTTAAGGCCGAACAATACTGAATTTGTTTTTTTAGCATTTGTCTTAACTTCATCAAAAGTGTACATATTGTAATTGCTTACTTCTTTCTGGAAAGAATATACAGGAGCATTTTCACTATTTTTAACGCCAAGCTTTTCTCCGGTAAATATGTTACCGTTGCTTTCTTCCGAATCCCTTATTGTCACTATTCCGTCAAAGTGGCTTAAAGATATAGACTCATTATCGAAGAATTGGGTACGTTCGCCGTTATAGGCAACTCTTGCCTTTTCTAAAACCTTAGTTACTTTGTCTCTTGTGGACGCATATGCTGAATTTGTATTAACAACCGTTTGATTGCCGTTATCATCTTCAATTTCTGTACGCCCGCCCCAAAGTATTGCGGCAGGAGAAATTTCGCTTGTATCTGTATGATTTGCGACTGAAGCCTTCGCCTCTTCATTTTTTATTTCATAATACTGGCCGTATATCTGGTTAATTTTCACGCTGCCAAACTTTTTGAGATTTTCATAACCATTGAGATCATAAGAATGCACGGTTTCTTTTACGCCGTTATCCTCAACATATCTTGAAATTATGTTTTTATTTTGGGCGTTCGCGTCTTTTGTATCGGTATTAGTGGCATCTTCAAAAGTTACCGCGACTGATATGAAAGCATTATTGCCTTCATGGTCTTTAAGAGGCATAAGGTTGACATCAAGCATATCGGAAGAGAAGAAGCCTTTGCCGCTGTAATCGTAAGAGAATGTTCCCGTTTCCGTGCCAATCCACTGACCATCGCTGTAAGACTGAACTGTAACAGTCTGGACGCCGTTTATATTTTCAAATACGGCGCGGGTTTTGCCGTCCGAGTAAGTTAATGTGTACTGGCGGTTATTGTTATATGCCGACATTATTTTGCCAATATTTTCCGAATAAGCCTTGCTTGCCTGTAAAACTTCGCTCAAACTATTTTTATCATCAACCGAAACGCCTGCCAATGTCCTGAAAAGGCTGCCGTTTACAGAAGAAGAAAGACCAGCAATGCTGACATCAGCGGCATTCGCCTTGTCTATCTTTGCCTGCAGTTCAGGCTCATACCATGTATTGTAGAAGTTAGATTTCCAAGCCTCAGGCTTACCGTCATTAAACTCGACAAAATATTCTTTGCCGAGCGACTGCCTTAAAGTTTCATTTTTATAATTCTTGTCAAAAAACTCTTTTTGATACGTAATCTTATATTCGCCTTCTGTTCCGAGACCTTGCGCCGCTTCTTCTTTTGTAATCTCTTTTATTCCGACTATTTTTGTTTCGGAATATGTAACTTCACCGGTTTTCTTATCTTTAACGCTTTCAACCTGAACATCAAGCCTTGAAAGAAGCGTTAACAAGTCTCTTTCTCTTGTTTCGGCATCTTCCGCTTTGTCAGCACTATTTAGATAATTTTTAACTACAGCCTGTACCTTTTCGCTCAACTTTAAAAGGTCAGCATTGTCTGCTTTGTTAACTTCAACATGCTGATAAACTCCTGTTTTATTCTTGAGAGCCACAAATTTCGCCGCAAGGTTCGCGAAGAAACGCGGTTCATCAAGATCATCGTTGAATATAAAGTCGCCGTTTTCATCAAACGGATATATAGGCTCGGTGAGTGTTACGCCGTCTCTTGAAACTACAAAGTGCGCATTATTTGACGCATCTGACATTCTATTTCTGTCAACACTGTAGCCTCTTACTATCAATTCCGCGTAGAAATTAAACAGCTGGTTTACTTTGACAATATCAAAAGTATATTTTCCCGAACTATTAAAAGGATATATCGCCATGGAAGGAATTGAGCGGCCTTTATATCTCTTTGTAATGTCAAAATAGAAATTATTATTCCCGTCCGTTCTTGGCTCAACACTATATCCTGCGTCAAGAAGTTCGCCGTATGCTTTAAAAATGCGCTTTATGTTGGCTATACTGAAGTTTTTATCTAAAGGATACGCGTTTATGGATTTCATTCTGCGGTCTTTATTGATAACTTCAAAATAAGGCGTATTTTTTGAATCTTTTTTGTACTTAACTGTATATCCGGCATCTATCAAACCTTTAAATGAATTAAATATTTTTAAAGTACTGTCTAAATTAAAGTTTTTGTCATATGGATAGACTTCATCATGCATTGTCTGGCCTTTGTATGTCAAGGTAACATCAAGATATTCTACCGTTATGCCATTTTTAGCTCTCTTCGTATTATATGTTACGGTAGTTCCTTTAATTGCGCGCACAAAACCCATAACCTGATACAGCCGATCAAAATTATCAACATAACTTGAAATGCTTGGGAATTTTGCAACTCCGGAATTCGGATCATTATAATATACCTTTCTTGTGAATCCCATGTGATCCACTTCGAAATACAGAGTTACGCCGCTTTCATTCGTAACCTTTCTAACATTTTCTTCTCCATATTTCTTTTTTAGCGCTTCCCATAAATCTGCTTGTATTTTTTTGTCAGCTTCTATGCTGGCATCTCCATATATTCTTATATATCCTTCTACTCCGTTTATCCTGTATATTATATTTCCGTCTTTATCCGTCACTATTTTTCCGTTTTTATCTCTAACTTCTTCAAAACTATTTGCTCCTGTAGCTTTTCCTGCTTTATTTGATTTATATATTGAATACTCACCCGTATTTTTGGTAAATGGCACAGTAAAATAACCATATTCATCTTTCCATTTATTTATATTCTCTCTTGCTTGCGGCGTAGCAAAGATACACTGAGTTGTTGTCTTTGTTGTATCTCTCCATACCACTCCTTTAACCGCCCCGGCTCCTTTTGTAAACGCTAAATATCCGTCCATCATA
>JAVBLP010000008.1:0-40038 GCA_031553505.1 Endomicrobiaceae bacterium | reverse complement strand
GCCAACAAGACGGAAGGCACAAGGGCATTTGAACTTGCCAAGAGCGGAGCAGGCAAGGAGTATTATTATATAGATAAGAGCTTGACCGATACGGCATACGGTGAATTCTTGGTACACGGAACAGGCGGCAATGCGGAAGATTTAATAATATCGGGCGTATTGACAAGCTCAACAGGCATAGTACTTGGCGGAAGAGGCTCATTCTTCAATTTGGTGGATGCGACAGAGTTTACATTACAGAATATAACGGTATCAAGCGCGGGAATAACGGGAAGCGGTTCGGTATTAAGGATAAGCACGACAGCGGCAACGGCGCTGCTTGATAACGTGATACTTGATGACAATATGTCAACTGTAAACGGAGGCGCGATATACTCAAATAGCGGTAATGTAACAATACAAAATACACTATTTAGAAATAACACAGCAGGGAGCAGCGGAGGCGCGGTATACGCTGAAAATGGTTCGGTATTAACGTTCAGCAGCGTAACATTCAGCAGTAATGCGGCTTTGTCCGTTACAGGAAACGCCGGAGCTGTGTACTTAAGCCAAAGCTCGGCAACTTTTGACGAATTTACGTTGTTTGAAAATAATACTGCGAATGATTCCGGCGGAGCTGTGTATTTGAGAAATTCTAATACGGAGTTTAACGGTACAACCGTTTTTAAAGATAACAAAATCAGCCGGACAGGCAGCACAGGCGGCGCATTACATGCAAGCAACAGTACTACGACATTTACAGGAAGCGTACAATTTGAAAATAATACCAGCACAAATAGTTCGGGCGGCGCTTTTGCGGCAATTAACGGAGGTTTAGCAGATTTCAGCGGAGCAGACTCGGTTGTATTCAGCAGCAATTCTGCAAGCACTGCCGGAGCAGTTTATTTACACACTGTTAATGCTAAATTTGCCAAGTCGGCATTGTTCGAAAATAATACTGCTTCCGGCGGAAATGGGGCGGCTCTGGCTGTGGTTAATTCTTCTGTGGAGTTTTTAACTTCAACGATGACGGTATTTAAAAACAATTTTGCAAATAATTCCGGCGGTGCCATGCTTTTAAGCGGCAGTACGGCAGCTTTTAGCGGAGAAGTTTTATTTGAAGGCAATATAGCAAACAGTTATGCCGGAGCGGTAATAGCATATGACAATAGTTTGTTGAACTTTGAAAATGGAAGCAATGTTGCTTTCAAAAATAATACTGCTTTTGGTTCAGGTGGGGCTTTATATCTGCAAAACCCAAGCACTGCCGTGTTTAAAGGAACCGCTTTGTTTGAAAATAATATTTCAAGCACGGCAACGGGCGGAGCCGTATACGCAGATGGTTCCATTATAAACTTTACAAATTCAAGTTCAGTTACTTTCAGCGGAAACGTTGCCGCAAGCTCCGGAGGAGCCGTTTATCTTGCCTCCGGCACTACAGCTATATTTGCAGGCAGAACGGTATTTGAAAATAACGCTTCCAGCACGGCAGGCGGCGCTGTATATGTTGAAAACGCTATGGTAAACTTCAGCAGCGTTACTACTTTTACAGGGAACTCTGCTCTTACAGATACAAGCTTACCTTTGTCATACATAACAAAAGGCGGCGCATTGGCTCTTGTTAACTCCACAGCGGCATTTACAAACGCAGCCGCGGCATTTAACAGAAACAAATCAAGCGCGGACGGCGGCGCGGTTTATCTTGGAGACAGTGATTTAAGTTTTGCGGACTCAAATGTAGCGTTTACAAGCAATACAGCGGGCGTAGGCGGCGCGATATCCGTTGAAGGCGCTTCGGCTTTAACCGTTACCAACAGCAGTATAACATTTACGGGTAATGTTTCCTCCGGCGTTTCAACTTCCGGAGCGGGCGCGGTATATGTGGCGGATACGTCAGAAGCATTGTTTAGCAATACTGTAACTAATATGAGCGGAAATGAAACCGATATGTACGGCGGCGCGATGGTTGTTGAAGGTTCCGTTACATTTAACGGAGGTTCAACCTCATTTATCAATAATAAAGCAAATCTGTTTGGCGGAGCGGTATATGCTGACAATGCCGTTATGAACTTTAGCGGAATCGTAAACTTTACAAGCAATACAGCGGCAAACGGCGGAGCTATATACTCTAACCTTGCAAACATCGCATTTGTAAACGGGACGGTTAACTTTACCGGAAACAAAGCTTTGACAGGAAGCGGCGGCGCGATATACGCGGTTGACGATATCTTATTCCAGGATGTTGCAGTAAACTTTACCGGTAACGAAGCGTCTGCGGGTAACGGCGGAGCGATATTTACCGAAGATACGGTTATAACTTTCAGAAACGCGGTAACGACGTTTATGAACAATAAAGGCTTGCTTGGCGGAGGCGTTTACGCTTCAGACAGCAGCCAAATAAGCTTTGAAGGCGGAAGCGTAAACTTCAGAGGAAATGAAAACAGCGCTTTATATGTTGATAACTCAGTTGTAATATTTAGCAGCAACAGCCCGGTATTTTCAAGCAATACCGCTGTAGCGGGCGGAGCGGTAACCGCGCTTAACGGAGCGAACGTATCCTTTACAAGCGGAACCGCTACATTCGGTTATAACAATGCGGCATCTTCAGGAGGCGCGGCGCACATTGCAGGCAATTCCATAGTTGAGTTTGCAAACGCAAGCTTTATAGGAAATACCTCGCTTGACGCGGGCGGCGCGGTATATGTTGAAAATTCAAGCGTGACATTTAACGTTACGGATATGGGAACAAGCACGCAGACAGTATTCAGAGGCAATACTGCCGGCGGCATCGCAAACGGGCTTTACATTGGCGATAACAGCGAAGTTTACTTTTTAACCGCAGCAGGCACAAGCGTTGAAGTGTTTGACGGCATAGCGGGAAGCTCTATAAACGCCAAGATGTATTACGGCGGTAACGGCGCTTTCAACTTCTACGGCAATGGTTTAGATAACCAGGCTGATATTGAAATAAACGCATTGGCAGGCGGCAGCTTCAACTTTAAAAACGGGGCAAGCCTTGCCGCGGGAACGTTTACCAATAATGCGGGCTCGCATATAAATATGGCAGACGGCGCGGAAAATCTCTTGAAAGTTGAAAATTTGGACAATGACGGCAAAATAACTATGGAAATCGCCGTCAATGCAGGAGATGATGCTTCAAGCGACAAGATAACGGCTGACGGCTCAATTAATCTCGGTTCTTCCAGCGAACTGGAAATAGTAATGAAGAACACTAGATTCGGCCAAAAGACGTTCCAGCTTATGCAGTACGGTTCATTGACAGGTAATTTCAGCGACATATTCTATGACGTAAAAATAGACACTTCTACCGCGATATTTGATTACGGTCTATATACAAATGACTGGATAACATTGACGGTTTTTGGCAACGGCAAAGCTACGGACTTCTCGTCATTGCCGGGACTCACCCATAACCAAAAAGAGACCGCAAGGGTATATGACATTCTTTCGCCTAATACTGTTTCAGGAACGGATATTGATGACGTAATCAATAAGATAGACGGAATGAGCGATGACGAAGCGAAAGAAGCTCTCGGCCAGGCGGCGGGCTACTTCCTTGCCAACGTTATAAGAAGCGGCGGAATGGACAGTGAAAGCAATGAAATTTACGACAAAATAATGAACCACTGCCTCTACGGCCATACAAGCAACGGCTTATGGGCACAGGCAAGAGGCAACCATGAAACATTTAAGGCTGATGATAATTCTATAAACGATTACAAAGATATGTCTGTAGGAGCCATGATAGGTTATGACAGGTATTTCTCCGGAACGGATTTGATGTTCGGCGTTTACGGAAAATACAACTATCATGACGTAAAACAGGATCCGAAAAATACCGCAAGCATTAACAATGCGGGCCTTGGTTTCTATGGCGGATACGTGAAAGAATACTGGGAATTGAAAGCTTTGGTAAGCGGCAGCTATGATATGTATAATACCGAAAGATATATACCTTTCATGGACAGAACCGCAAAAGCAGATTTTAACGGAATGACAATTGGCGGAGATTTGGAAGCTGCCGTCATGATACCTTTGAGCAGCGATATACAGTTGAGGCCTTATGTCGGCGCGGAAATAAAGAGCAGCCGTTATGATGAAATTAAAGAAAAAGACGCGCAAAGCCTTAACCTTAATGTAAACGAAGATACATACAACAGAATAGCCGCGAGAGCCGGGCTCGGGGTTAAAGGCGAAGGTGAAATATTAGGCTGGTATATCGGCGGCGAATATAAATATCTAGCGGAAGGTTCATTGCCGGAAATAGAAGCAAGATTTGAAAATACTAACGAAAAAATGAATATAGTGGGTTCTGAAGAAGGCAAAAACGCGGTAGGCGGCAAGATTGGCGCGAGCGTAAGAATCTCTGAAGACTGGAAATTGTTTGCAAACGCAAATTACTTTACGGCAGACAGGTATGAAAACATATATGCCAATGTCGGAATACGCTACACTTTCTGCCAGAAAGCCAAAAAATCGAGCCTGCCAAGCCAGGAAGACCTGCAGAGAGCTAAAGAAGAAGCTGAACTTGAAAAACAGTTAAGAGCCCAGGCAGAAGCGGAAGAACAGGGAAGGCTTGCCGCTGAAGCCGCTGAAGCTGCAAGGATAGAAGAAGAAAGGCAGGCAAGAATGGCACAGGAAATGAATGACGCCATGCTTGCGGCGAAGAAAAAGGAAGCTGAGGAAAGAAGAAATAGGCCGATGATTAAAACAATCAGCATGGGCGTTGCTACTTTTAAATCCGGCAGCTCTGAATTGACTGAAAGTTCAAGGAAATCAATTGCCGATCTTGCGAAAGACCTTTCTTCATACGATTTTAAGAGAATAACGGTTGAAGGGCATACTGACAGTACGGGTGGCAAAGCCCTTAACAGAAAACTTTCAAAAGCAAGAGCAAAAGCCGTTTATGATGAATTTGTAAAAGCCGGACTTCCTGCCGATAAGCTTGAATACGTAGGTTTTGCTTCTGAGATGCCAATTGCTACCAATAAAACCAAAGCGGGCAGGGCTGTCAACAGAAGAACCGAAATATTTGTTGAATAGGTAAAAGTTAAAATAACAGACAATGAAAGAAGCATTTTAAAAATAACAAACCGAGCAAACAACGCTAAAACCGGCAGGGGAAATTTAATCTTCTGCCGGTTTTTTTGTTCGTATTGCGAAAACAAAGCAAAATGTTGTAGAATCATGCCATGAATAATAAAGGATTCGGCGTAATTGAGATACTTATAGTTATCGTTGTTTTAGGTGTAATCGGCATTGCCGCCTTCAAAAATTACGGAGGCAATACTGTACAGTCCGCTAAAACGGGCGAACGGCAGATTCAAAAATCAAAAGAGCTTGAAGGCAAAATGTTTATCAATTCGCTTGTTAATGCCGAAAAAACTTATTATGCGCTAAACGGCAGATATGTTTATACGGGATGGGCAAATTCTAATGCCGCTTTAGGAATAAATACGTCCGGAAACTCATATTTTAAAGAGTTTGCGGTTGAGAAAAACGGCGATGGCTTTATAGTAAAAGTAAAAGGCAGTAAAGAGTTAGAAGGGGTAATTCTTACTTCTGAGTAATTGAAACAGCCTTCCAAATATAGTATAATCCTTTTTGCTGAAAGTTAAATTTTCTTTGAAAAAACAGATAAAAAGATGTAATGATATCCTTAAGATGGGCGGATGGCGGAACTGGCAGACGCACAGGACTTAAAATCCTGAGGCTCGCAAGAGCCGTGAGGGTTCGATTCCCTCTCCGCCCATTTTTTTATTTATAAAGGTGTGGCACATGAGCGAAACTAAAGATGTTTTGGTCGATTTTGGGTCTATAGAAAAAAATTTACAGAAATATAAGCTTAAAGACAGAGGCGTGCAAGCTATTGAAACTGATAAAATAGTAGGCAGCCTTGGCAGATATAATGATTTTTCGGAAAACCTCCTGCCCCACAGGGGCGATCTGGGACTCAGATATGAAAGCATAAAACGCGGCATGCTTGGCGGCGTAAACTTCCCTCCAATAAAAGTTTACCAGATTTTAGACAACTATTTTGTAATAGACGGCCATCACAGGCTTACTGTCGCGAAAAAGGTTTTTAACGCCAAATATATAGACGCGGAAGTCATTGAAGTACAGTTTGAATTTGATATTTCCCCAAACAAAACCTACACATACAGCACAGATAGAGCCAAAGAGTTTTTAATTAAGCTTGAAGAGCACTCTTTTCTGGCAAAAACAAGCTTTTCTAACACCGTTTTAAAGTATCCGCTTAAAGTTACTGAGCTTGTCAGCTACGGCAAGCTTTATGAAGAGATAGAAAATTACAAAAACAGCTATAACAAAGGTGAATTTCAGAAAAAACCCATAATTTACGCCGCTTACCACTGGTATGAATACCGTTTTTTGCCTGCTGTTGCAATAATTAATGAAGAAGACGTTTTGGCAGGTTTTCCACACAGGACATATACCGATCTTTATGTATGGATACAACAGCATAAATACTATTTAAGCCAAAAAGTCGGTTACGATGTCGGTTTTGACTTTACGGCGCATGATTTTTTTAAAAAATACAGGAAAGTTAAAGGTTTATACCTGATACCTTCCATGATACGCGATGTTTTAAAGGGCGTAAAAGAACAATTAAAGGATTTAAAAGACCGCTCATGAAAATTCTTGCCGTTGCCGATATTGAAGATAAATCTTTGGAAAGCGTTATTGATTCCGGCTCAGATAAGCTGAAAGGTATCAATTATATTTTTTCTTGCGGCGATCTGCCGAAAAAATATCTTGAGTACCTTACGGACGGGCTCCATAAAAGCCTCTATTTTGTGTCAGGAAACCATTTCTCGGCGCAGTTTTACGGCGATAACTTTAAAAAAACAAGAGTAAGAAGAAAAGTATACCGGGGTAAAGGCATGCGCCATCGTCACGGCGGAATAGATATGCACGGCAGGGTTGAAGTTGTAGGCGACTATATTCTGGTAGGTTTCGGCGGTTCTATGAGGTATAACCCGGGAAACTTTCAATTTGAAGAATATGAGATGGAAAAACTTGTAAAAAAAGCTATAGCGGCAATAAAATGCCACAGGCTGCTCGATTTTATATTGTTTAAAAAGAAAAAACAGATAATTGTTATTTCCCATGCGCCCGTTGAAGGCATACATGATAAAGAAGACAGATGCCATAAAGGTTTTAAGTGCTTTAAAAGGTTTGTGCAATATATGAAGCCTTTATTGTGGCTTCACGGGCATATACACCCTGAAGGGCAGCTTAAGGACCAACAGACCAGGTTAGACCAAACCCTGATAGTAAATGTAGTACCCTCCAAAACCGTTGAAATATCCAATTGTGAAATTATTGTAAAACAAGTGTTTTCGAGTTGATGGCAGCCGCATTTTTAACTAATATTTATACATGGCTACACATAAAAAAACTCAATTGTTTATTACGGTTTTCTTTTTGCTTTTCAGTATATGCGGCAACTCTTTTGCCGCAGTTATACAAAACTGCCGGAATTTAGAAATTTCAGGCTTTAAAACGCCTAATGACACAGTTGTAAAACACTCTTCGTTTATACAAATTCCCCAAAACATGATAAAAATATGCGTAAAATCATATAAAAGCTTTCATCTGCGCAATTTATTTCACTCTTCAAAAACAGACGGTTTTATAAGCAATTATGCTGAAAAAGCTGCTGACGATAAGATTTATTCAGGCATTATGCTGTTTAATACGTATAAATCGCGTGATAATACCGCTATAGCGGCATATGGCGGCGCTCCTGTGAATGCGCAGTCTGGGGGTATGCGCTTTCTGCTCTTGTTATTTGTTATATCACAGATACTGCTCTTTTTATCGGCGCTGCACAAGGGCAGTATTCCAAATTCTGTTAATAATATACATAAATATATAAAAAACACGGCGTTTTTTAATGCGCCGTGTTTTTTTATTTTTGGGGAAAATAAATGAATATTAAAAAAAGTTTTTCAGCTGTTTTGGCCGCAGTCTTTCTGTTTTCTTTTGTGTTTTCTGATTTTGCTGCGGCGAATACCTATTCCGGCTTGAATTCGCAGGAGCAGGCAGCGTTCGCAGGCTATGAAAGAAACGCCCTGCTTGGCAGCTATGCAAAAATAACTTCCGCCGCGGATTTTGGAAGCGAAACGGTAGTGCTAAACATTCAGGATTTTCATATGCATCCGGAAGTTCAGCGAAATATAAGCGAGATTATCGGTATTTTGGAAGAAAAATGCAGTCTCAGCGGCGTATTTACTGAAGGCGGTTACGGAAATGTAAGCACAGAGTGGCTTTCCAATATATCAGATAAAGAAATGAGATTAAGTATTGCGGATGCCATGCTTCAGTCAGGCAAGCTTACCGGAGCCGAGTATTATTCCGCCGTTAATGAAAAGAAGAACTTTATTAAAGGCCTTGAAGATAAAGATTTGCATATAACAAACCTTCAGCGGTTTTCAAAAATAATAAGCGATAAGCCGGAATTCAATAAAACTTTGGATACGATGCGCGGCGATTTAGCGTTCATGCAGATGAAGCACTTTAACGGCGGCAACAGAAAACTTGCCAAGCTTATTAAACGGTACGGCAATAATAAAATTTCAACCGCAAAGTACTATAAAACGCTGTTTGGTTACAGAGATGTTAACGGGCACGGAATTATCATTGACCGGTCGGATTACCCCAATATGAATATGCTGCTTGCAATTGATAAAGCCAATAAAAGTTTAAAATCCGATAAGCTTTCAAAAGACCTATTTGAAACTATTAGAAATTTAAAAGCAAAAATGAGTTTTGCCGATTATCAAAAAGCTGTTGATTTTACCGATGATTTTCAAAACATGGAACGTCTTGCGCTGGTATTAGGCAATATGCCTGATGATTTTAAGGAAAAGCATATATCGCGCGATCTTGCAGCGTTTGTTAAAGTTACAAATATGTCGGCGCAACTAAATCCTGTTGCAATGCTTACCGAGGAAAGGCTCTTAATTGAAAAAATAAGAATCGCCCTTTCTAAAAACCCTGTCGAGCTTGAAGTGTCTTTTTTAAGCGACTTTTTCGCTTATTTTTCCGATTACTTAAACTCTTCTATTTCTGCTGACGATTATGCGTATTTTAACGCTAAATATGGCAAGTTTGCAAAACTTTGGGATAAATACGCTTATTATAATGTCATGAAATCGCTAAAAAGCGATTTAGAAACGCTGAAAGAGTATTACGCTGTAAATGATTACAGAAATGAAGTGTTTTTTGAAAAGCTTTCAAAGAATACGGCGTTAAAAAGCGGCAATAAGGCCGCGGTTAATGCGGATTTGATGAAAATGATTGACGGTAAAAAGATTGTTGTCTGCGTAACGGGCGGATACCACAGCAAAGGTTTTACGGAAATTTTAGACAAAAATAAGATTTCGTACTGCGTGGTTACCCCTAATGTTAACAGCGGCGATATATCAAAAACTTTGGAGAATTATGAGGAGTTCGCGCTCAGGCAGGCGGAAATATTTACCCAAACCTTCGGGCTCGGGCTTTTGTCACAGGCTCCCGACGCTGTTATAGCTTCAGAAATTTTAACGAATATAAAAAACGTACTTTTAAAAGTCCCGTTTAACGATGAAAATATATGGGAACTGGTTAATCTTCTAAATGAAGCTGTAGCTGGCAAAAAAGAGCTTTTATTCTCTTATGATGCCGAGACAAAGCAGATTATTGCAAACGGTAAGCCTTTTGCAGCGTTTTCAAAAAGCAATAATAATATTTCTATTGAACTGATTGACGGATACACGGCAGCCCGTCCCGGAAAAATTCAAAAAATATCTGATAGAGCGGTATCAAAACAGTTATTGGTTTTTTTAAAAATCTTAAAGGCCCGTTTATCAAAAAACGGTACTGAGATATTGCTGCCTAATATATACCCTGTTTTTAAAAACATCATAGTTTTTGCGGCTGAAAATAATCTTTTTGCCGGAGACGGCTTGATATTTGAAATTGCGGGGGAAGAATACCCTGAAGATACTATTGACGGAATAGAAACATCGCTTATAGCAAAAATGCCGGAATTTGGACAATATGTTCTTAGGAATCATAAGCTAAGGGAAGAGGTCTCGCTTAATAAAGCGCCGTTTGAAAGGTTTCTGCTGCTTGCCCAAATGCTTTGCGGATTGGATGTAGGCGAAAAAAAAGAAGATGTATTTTCTGATCCAGCGAAGGACAGCGCGGCAAATATTAAAAATAAGTTTTTTATCATCACAGGCGCGCCAGGAGTCGGCAAAGATACGGTTTCCGAAAGTCTTGCTAAAGAATATGATATTCCCCACATACCCCTCGGGGATATTTTAAGACAATACTGTAAAGATGCTGAAATTTTAAAGCAAAAGCTTGAAGCGGGAGATTCTTTAACCCCGGATGAACATGAAAAGATCTCCATCGCGACTGTTGTTGCGGCTGCTATGAAGGAAGGCCGTCTTATCCCTCATCAACTGGCTGATAAAATAGTATTTGAAAGAATATCTGAAGACGATTGTAAAAACGGCTTTATACTTGACGGCTATCCGAGAGAGATTGCGAGCGCGGAAGCATTTGACGGGTTTTCAAAAATAAAAGGTATAATTCCTTCTGTCATTTTCATTAATGCGAAAAAAGATACGATAAGGAAAAGGGTTAGAAAGCGCGCTGAAGACGCAGTTAAGAGAGGTGAAAAACCGAGAGCTGATGATAATATGGAGTCCTTGGAAAAAAGATTTAAAACTCTTGAGGATCAGGTTTATCCCGTTTTAGATTATTATAAAGCAAAAAAAAGATTATCTGTATTTTATTTAGATGATATCCTTAATGCTTTAGGAAAAGATCCGGAAAGTGACGCCGCTTCCGAATCTATTGCGGTTGCTATTATCGACCAGGTGAATAATATCGAAAACGGCAATGATACGTCTGTATTTGGCGATTCTTCAAGAATGGATAGATCCGTAGAAGCTGTACTTCCGACTTCTTCGGCAAAAAAAGCTGCGGAAAAAATTATAAGTTCAAGAATAGTTATTGTGGGGCCTCCTAAATCTGGAAAAAGTACAGTTGCAAAAAGAATAAGTAATACATTGGAAATTCCATACTTTGACGCGAAAGAGTTTTTTGAAGAACAGGCTTTTAATACTCTTTCCGGAAATCTTTTATCCGAATATAAACTGAATACAATTATTGAAGAGCTGAAAAAACCGAAATATAAACATGGTTTCATTTTAGAGAATTATCCGGACGACTTAAACTCCGCAATATTTTTTGAAAATCATTTTAAATCTTTAGATGTGGATATATCTTTTATTTCCGTTGATTCAGACGAAGATACCAGAAGGGACAGATTTTTAAAAGCAAACGGAAAAGAAGACTACAGTAAGTCAAAGATAGCCTTTCGGGAGCGTCAGGAAAAATTTGATGAAAATGAAAAGCTTATTATCGAGCATTATAGAAGTGTAAATAAACTTGCCGAGTTTGATATGGCTGCTATAGTAGAAGAAGGCAGCACAAATGCAATGGATTCCATACTGCTAACCATAATTGAAAGAATTAGGGTTATAGAAGGTATGAAGTCGGTAAATCTTGCCGGAGATCGCCGTATCAAAAGTATTAATTCGTCGAGAATAATTTTGATGGGTGCTCCATTATCTGGAAAAGGGACTTTGGGTAAAACAATACATGATAATACAGGTTTACCGCACATAACACTAAGCAGCATTATTGAAGATAATGCTCTGAATTTAAAGTTAAAAAACAGGAAAGAATTAAGTGATGAAGAAAAGAAATATTTGAGTTTGAAAGAACGGACAAATGAAATTTTGCGCAGTGGAAGAAATATTCCTGTTGATGTGTTTGTCGAACTGCTTGAGGCAAGGTTTTCACAGAATGACTGCAAATACGGTTATGTGCTTGACGGCTGCACTGAAAGTGTTCCGTTAGCAATAGCTGTAATAAAATTTTTAAAAAGACAGGGTACAGAAGCTATCACTATACGCCTTGACATTGAAGACGGAACCATTTATGAAAGATTTGAGTTTTTAATGATGGATGAAGGGGTAAGCGGCAGAAAGTTAAATGTCAATGAGGCAGAGCTTGCAGAAAGAAATATGGAAAGGCGTAAAACGCTTGTTGAAAACATGCGTCGTTATAAAAAAGAATTGCCTGCAATTCTTGACGTGCTTGAAAGCGGCGGGAGTATTATTGAATTTGATATTGACCATCTTCAAAGAAACGGATACTACTATCCTTCTAGAGATTTAGGAAATGCTATTTCGGTCAGGGTAAACGAAATAATTGACAGTTCAAAAAATTACGAAGAAAATAGATATGTGCAAATTGTTTCGCTGGCGCAGGAAAGGGCAAAATACCTTCCGAAAGTACCTCAGGTGCTTAAAAGATTTATAAAGATGATTGTTCCTGAAATTGTTGAAGCAAAAACCAAAAGCAGAGACGGGCAGGAAATAATAAAAAAAAGATATCCTCATGTTTACGGTAAGCCGGTTGTAGGCTTTTCCGCGCAGATTGAAAAAAATAAAAATCTTTCAACCGAGCCGCAAAAGGTTGCGATTATGTTGTCCGGCGGACCTGCTTCCGGAGGGCATAATGTCGTGGCTGGGATATACGATGCGATTAAAGACGCTAACCCTAACAGCAAAGTATTTGGCGTAAACAGCGGTCCGAAAGGACTTTATGAGAGCAGTTTCAGCGAATTTAATGATGCCGATATAGACGAAATAAGAAATACCGGCGGTTTCTTCAGGCCTACTACGGGCAGATATCCTACAAGCGAAGAAATTACGCAGCAGCAGATAAAAAACCTTATAGATGAAGGCTTTACGTCTCTTATAGTCGTAGGAGGAGACGGATCTAATATGATGTCGGTAGAGCTTGGCGAGCTTTTGTTTGAGGCAGGTATCAGCGTTGTCGGCGTCCCGAAAACCATTGATGGCGACATACAAAACGAATATGTAGAAGCGACATTTGGTTTTGATACCGCGACAAAATCTTACGCTACAATGGGCGGAAATGTTATGAGAGACGCCCAGTCCGCCGCAAAGTATTGGCATTTTATAAGGCTGATGGGCAGAAATGCTTCACATGTAACGCTTGAAACGGCAATGACAACACATCCCAATATTGCGCTTGTGGGTGAGGAGATTCAGACAAAAAATATCTCTTTTGATATGATAATTGACGAAATTGTCGACGCTATAACAGTAAGGGCTGAAAACGGAAAAAACTACGGCGTTGTTTATATACCTGAAGGCATTTTGCCTTTTATACCGGAAATGCAGGAATTTATATCGAAAGCGGATGAAGTTTATAAAATTATGAATGATAATAATGAATTCAACGGGGATTCCCTTGAAGAAAGAATGCTGGAAAAATTTCCGCAAAAACTGCGGGATTATACAAAAACGCTTCCCGAACTGCTTGTTCACCAGATTTTAACTGAAAGGGACGCTAACGGCAAAATTCAATTCTCTAAAATTAAAGCGGAAGAAATAATTATTCAAAAAGTAGAAGAGAAATTAGAAAAATTGAAAAAAGAAGGCAAATATGCCGGTAAGTTTCAGACGCAGACTCACTTTTTGGGATATGAGGGCCGCTCACCATACCCTTCAAATTTTGACGCGAATTACGGATACTCTTTAGGGCTTACTGCCGCTATATTGGCGCTGAATAAATGTACGGGTTATATGGCTTATGTTAAAAATCTTGCTATGCAGCCGGAATACTGGGAACCTGGCGGCCTTCCGATTACAATGTTGATGCATATGAAAGGAGAGAGGCCTTCAATAAAACAGCATTTCGTTGAGGTTGACGGCCCGGTAATGAAAGCGTTTGTAAAACAAAGAGAGGCTTGGAAATATGAAGACGCTTATGAATTTCCCGGACCTATGCAGTTTGAAGGAACTACAGCAGACAATATAACGGAAACGCTTAGTTTGGAAACCGCCGCAAGGCAAAAAGTACAAGGCGCCATAATGAAGAAAAACTACTCCAAAGTTGCCGCATGGCTTGTAAACGGCAACAACGCTTTTGCTGCGGCAGTAAAGCTTGCGTCAAGAGAATTTTTTGCTTCTTCTTTTAAGCCGTTTTACTTCGCGAAAATGCATTCTTTGGAAAACTTTAAAACAGCCGGTTTTTTTGGAAAAGTCTCTGCGGGCATCGCAATACCTGCAGCTATTGTCGCTGCGGCTGTATTGCCATTCAATATTATAACGGCTGCCGCCTTGGTTACGGGGGTTTTCTTTTTTAATACTGCGGCGCATGTGATTATAAACTTCAAATACGTTAAAAATCTTGAAAATGAAATAAATATGACGTCTTCAAGCGATGAACAGGCACAAAGAGACCCAAATCATTTAACGTTTCATATAACTAATGAAATGCCTTCAAATCCTGAAAAATATGGTTTTAAAAACACCGGGTTTAAAGCTGGCGGGGAAATTATCTGGATAAGCAAAAAAACAGGAAGGATGATTTTGTTTTCCAAAGCGGAAGATTATAATGAAATAGCGCTTGCCGCAACCGCTTTTGTGCCGTCTTTCGCGGGCAAATACGGGCAGGAAGTTAATATAGATGTTGTTGCCGTTTCCGATGATGCTTCCTTGAAAGATATAACTTATACAGATACTGGCCTCACCGTTGTAAAGAAATCTTTTTATAATGAAATTGTTGGGATGTCAAAAGGCGGCGAGCTTGCCGCTTCTGAAGCTATAGTAAACGCAAAAAAAGCGGAAGATGAGGCATTTGCAAGGTCATTTATAATGGATTTCAGCGCAATTGAGGATAATATGCTTGAAAAGGCTTTCAGAGCCTATAAACAGGCCGGCAATACGCAAATTGCTTTGCCGTACAAGTATTTTGAGGGTAAAAAAGCGGAACAAATCAGGGCAATACTTAGAGAATTATCTGTGGATGGCACAAGAATTTTTGTAACAGGCGTTGAAGTCGTTAATAACGCCGATCTTAGGCATTTTGTTGAATGCGGTTTTGACGGCGTAATAGTAGTAAGTCATGATAACAGCATATATTTTAAAGATTTCCTTTCATTTACCGATTTAAAAGCTAAAACTGTAAGTTTGAAAGAGGCATTTGCTGCCGATTCGGGATGCGTCCAGATAATTGACTGTACGGAGTTTTTAAACTCTATTGAAGGCGGCGAGCGCGATATTTTGGACAGGTTTAATCTTTTCGGTCTGATTGGCATAAGGTACGCAAAAAGAGAGTTTAACGCTACGCGCGCCGTTAATACGGCACTGGAAATTGATATGAAAGATATTCCTGATGTCGCGGCGGATTTTTCTATCAGCGGCTGGTTGGTTTTGGATCCTTCGGCCGGCAGGAATGTTGACATGGCACAAAGGTTAAATATAGCAAACAACCCCGTTATACAATCTGTAATTAAGAGAATAGAAAATAATACAAAGCCCGAGGAACTTGATTTAGTTATGCATGAGTTTTTAAAGACTGTGGCGCAGAAAGCTAAAGTTAAGAAAGATATATATTCGGATACTGTCTTTGGGCTTGTTGATAAAGATTTGGAAAGGATACTTATCCGTTCCGCTTTGTCAGGAACGCACGCCGAAAAAGAAATTATTGAAGAATACGGCGCATCAAAATCTTCCGCTAAGGATGCAGAGGATTCCGTAAAGGAAGAAGTAGAAAGAATGCTGTTAAGCCGGGGTGCATATTCGCAAACTATATATCAGCTTATTCTAAAATATGCGGATAAAAAGGTGAAATTTGATGTGTATGATAAAAAACTTATGGCAGACCCAAGAATGCAGGCGCATATACTGACAGCGGCATAATTGCTAAAAGCAATAAAACAGTAACGCCGTATGCCGTTAAAAGGCATATGGCGTTATTTTTATAAATTATTGTAAAATGAATATAAAGTAAGTTTGTAAAAGCATATAAAACACATTGACTTTACATCTTCATTTTGTTAAAATCCTTATTCATAAATACAAGATGTAGTGCCGTAAACTTTCCAGAGCGCTGCTAGCTCAATTGGTAGAGCAAACGACTCTTAATCGTTAGGTTATAGGTTCGATTCCTATGCAGCGCAAAAGCTTAGTAAATTTTCTAATTGGAAATTGAACGCGTTTTAGTGTTCTTTTTTATATTGACTGCGGGCGTGGCGGAATTGGCAGACGCGTATGGCTTAGGACCATATACCGCAAGGTGTGGGGGTTCAAGTCCCTCCGCCCGCAATTTTAAGTTTATGCTTCTTTATGCGTCAGCTCGTTTACTTTTAAGTGCAAACTTCGCTGCCGCAAGCATTGCCTAAACTTAAAATATTTAGTTTTAATCGAAAAGTACTTCAAATTTAAAGAATAAGCCGTATAAGGGGAGCCATAAATGACTCAGCAGAATGCAAAAATTGACTTTAAGTCTTCAGTTGTAGATAAAAAATTATGTTCTATCACTATGGAAGTCGAAGTTTCTCCGGAAACTGCCGGTAAAGAGATAGACACGGCTTTTGACCAGCTTCAGCGCCAGGCAAGGCTTGACGGTTTCAGGCAGGGAAAAGCTCCTATAAATATGATAAAAGACAAATATTCCAAAGAAGCAAAAGATAAAGCTCTTGAAAATATTGTAAAAGGGACAGTTTTTTCCGCTTTGGAAAAAGAAAGCTTTGCGCCGATAGATTTTCCCGTGATAGACGAGTTTGACTATGAAGTCGGCCAGGCATTGAAGTACCGCTTTACCGCGGAATGCCATCCTAAAATAGAAGTAAAAGATTACAAAGGAATTCCCGTAAAAAAAGAGATATTTAAGGTAACTGACGCGAGCCTTGGGCAAAGTTTGGACGCGTTAAGGGAAAGAAACGCGAAATTGGTTCCATCCGCATCAGGAACTGTTACTGAAAAAAGCTTTGTTGCCGTTGATTATGACGCTATTGACCCTGAAGGTAAGCCTTTACCGGAAATTACAGCTAAAAACCATATGCTTGATTTAGGTTCTGATAATACAGTAAAAGGTTTTCAAACCGCATTGAAAGGCGCGAAAGCCGGCGATGAAAAGGACGCAAAAGTCGAGTATCCTGCCGATTATCCGAATAAAACTCTCGCGGGGAAAACTATAACGTTTAAAACTAAGGTAGTTGAGATAAAAGAAAAAGAGCTTCCGGAGCTTAATGATGACTTTGCAAAAGATATGGGAACGGAAAATCTTGAAGATTTGAAATCAAAAGTTAAAGAAGCGATCGAATCCGAGGAAAAACGCCGCCAGGATACGGATGTCGAAAAGCAGGTAGTTGAGTTTCTGGTGGAAAAGAATAAGTTTGAAGTTCCTCAGTCTTTGGTTGCTTACCAGAAAGAAAACCTTATTAAGAGAATGAAGGATTATCTTCAAAACCAGGGAGCGCCTAAAGAATATGTTGAAAAGCAGGCTGAACTCGGAGATGCGAAGTTTCAGGAAGAAGCCGAAAAAAATGTAAGACTTTCTTATATATTGAATGCGATATATACCAATGAGAATTTGGCAGTTACGGATGCCGATATAGAAGCTGAAAAAAATAAGATGAAATCTTCTAATCCCGGAAGGGAAGAAGCGGTTGATAAATATTTTTCCGAAAAGAAAGAAGATCTTATGCTTTCTCTTAAAGAAAGCAAGCTTTTTAAGTTTTTGCTGGATAACGCTAAAATAAAAGAAGAAATTAAGGACATGCCTCTAAAAAAAGACTAGGGAATTTCTGTCCTAAGGGGGACAAAATGCCGGCAATGGTGCCTACAATTATAGAAAGATGGAATCAGGGAGCTGCGGTAGGGTATGACATTTACTCAAGGCTTCTTAAAGACAGGATAATTTTTGTCGGAGGGCAGGGTGGAGCGGTAACTACGGATTCCGCCAACGTATTGATTGCCCAATTGTTATACTTGGACTCGGAAGATCCCGGCAAAGACATAAGTTTGTATATAAATTCACCCGGCGGGATGGTTACTGCCGGGCTTGCTGTTTATGACACAATGCAGTTTATCAAAAGCCCGATTACTACAATCTGTATGGGTATGGCTATGTCTTTCGGCGCGGTGCTTCTTGCCGCAGGAGAAAAAGGCAAAAGGTACGCTTTAACCCATTCAAGGATTATGATTCACCAGCCTTTAATTTACGGCGGAGGCATTTCCGGAACCGTATCCGATATTAATATTGAAGCAAAAGAACTCGTCGCTACAAAACAAAAACTTTCGGAAATCGTGGCAAGGCACACAGGAAAAACCATTGAAAGGGTTTTAAAGGACACCGAAAGAAATTACTATATGTCTGCTGAAGAAGCAAAAGATTACGGAATAATAGATGAAGTAATAGTGAGTATAAAAAATGGAAAATAATATTAACGAACAAAGATGTATGTTTTGTAAAAAAGGTGCCCCTCACAGATTAGTGGGAGGAAATGGCAGCTATATTTGCGAGGATTGTGCGAAAAGTTCCAAGGAAATTTTCGACAATCTCAATAAAAACGATACTAAAGAAGTTTCAATACAGCTTCCCAAGCCCAGCGAAATAAAAAAGTTTTTGGACGATTATGTGATCGGTCAGGAACACGCGAAAAAAACTTTGTCAGTCGCGGTTTATAACCATTACAGAAGAATCGGCGCGCCGCAGGGCGCAAGCGACGTTGAGCTTCAAAAATCCAATATTATGCTGATAGGGCCGACCGGTACGGGTAAAACGCTTTTAGCACAGACTCTGGCGAAAGTTTTAAACGTTCCGTTTGCAATATCTGACGCCACTACGCTTACTGAAGCCGGATACGTGGGCGAAGATGTTGAAAACATACTTTTAAAACTGATACAAAACAGCAATTTTGACATAAAAAAAGCGGAAAAAGGTATTATTTATATTGATGAGATAGATAAGATCTCGAGAAAATCCGATACGCCTTCTATCACAAGAGACGTTTCCGGAGAGGGCGTTCAGCAGGCGCTGCTGAAAATCCTTGAAGGCACGGTAGCTAATGTTCCTCCGCAGGGCGGAAGAAAACACCCCCAGCAGGAATATTTGAAAATTGACACGACAAATATTTTATTTATATGCGGCGGCGCTTTTGACGGGCTTGATAAGACCATTGAAAGAAGATTGTCAAAGAAAACGATGGGCTTTGTTAAGGATGGCAGCGATAACAGGGACAGTTTCAAAAATAAAGATTATGCGCTTTCCCAGGTTGAAAGCGAAGATTTAATAAAATTCGGGCTTATTCCGGAGTTTGTCGGAAGATTGCCTGTATTATCCACTTTAAATCATTTATCTGTTTCCGATTTGGTGCATATTCTTACCGAACCTAAAAATGCTTTGATAAAACAATATAAGAGAATGTTTAAGCTTGAAGACGTCGAACTTTCATTTGAAGACGCCGCTTTGGAAATGATAGCGAAGGAAGCCCTTAAAAGAGGTTCCGGCGCAAGAGGATTAAGATCAATTATAGAAAGCATATTGATGGATACGATGTTTGAAATTCCTGATAATGAAAATGTAGAAAAATGCGTGGTTACGACAGGGACTGTTAAGAAAAAAGAAAAGCCCAAACTTATGTTCCGAAGCGGGACAAAGGAGACAGCATGAGCGAATTGGACAGAATCAGCAGTGATAAAAACGAAACTCCTAAAATTCCGGAAACTTTGCCTATGCTTCCGGTCAGAGATATAATTCTTTACCCGGCTATGGTTTTGCCTTTGGCAGTCGGCAGGGAAAAATCCGTAAAAGCTTTAGAAGAGGCGATGTCAACAAACAGGCTTATTTTTGTTGTTACTCAAAAAAATATCCAGGTTGAAGACCCTACGCCTGACGATATATACAGCATAGGCACTGTCTGCGAAGTTTTGCAGATACTTAAAATGCCTGACGGTACGCTTAAGGCGCTTGTCGAAGGCATCAATAGGGCGCAATGGACGGATTTTAAACTTAATGATAAAGGGTATATTGAAGTCGGTATAAAAGTTTTTGACGAAAAAATAGAAAAAACTGCTGAAGCTGAAGCCATAATGAGGCGCGCGGTTTCACTTTTTGAACAATATGTTAAACTTAACCCGAGAATGCCGATGGAAGTTTCTATTTCAGTAAGCAATATTACCGATCCCGCAAGGCTTGCGGATACGATAGCTTCTCACCTTGCAATTAAAAATAACGATAAGCAAAGCATTTTAGAACTTGTAGACCCCGTGGAAAGGCTTGAAAAGATAGTGCAGATTTTGAATGCTGAAATCGAAATACTAAATATTGAAAGACGCATCCAAAACAGGGTAAGAAACCAGATTGAAAAAACGCAAAAAGAATACTATCTTACCGAACAGATGAAAGCTATACAAAAAGAGCTTAAACAAAAAGATGACGCACAAAAAGATTTAGACGAATTAAAAGATAAGCTTAAAAAGACAAAAATACCCCAGGCTGCGAAAGACGCAGCGGAAAAAGAACTTGCGCGTCTTGAAAAAATGATGCCGATGTCTCCGGAAGCGACTGTTATAAGAACGTATTTAGACTGGATAATAGACCTTCCGTGGGAAAAATCCACACAGGATAATCTTGATTTAAAACGCGCTAAGGAAATACTTGACCAGGACCATTACGGCTTGGAGAAAGTTAAAGACAGAATACTTGAATATTTAGCCGTTCTTTCAAGGGTACATAAAATAAAAGGGCCTATTTTGTGTTTTATAGGACCTCCCGGTGTAGGTAAAACCTCTATTGCAAAATCCGTAGCCAGAAGTTTGGGCAGAAATTTTGTCAGAATTTCTATGGGCGGAGTGAGAGATGAAGCCGAAATAAGAGGACACAGGCGTACATATATAGGCGCGATGCCCGGAAAAATAATACAGTCTATGAAAAAAGCTGGTTCCAATAACCCGGTGTTTATTTTAGATGAAATAGATAAGATGGGTTCGGACTGGAGAGGCGACCCTTCAGCGGCGCTTCTTGAAGTATTAGACCCAGAACAAAATTACGCTTTCGGAGATCATTACCTGGACGTTGATTTTGATTTGTCCAAGGTAATGTTTATCACTACGGCAAACACGTTGCACAATATTCCGAATACTTTGTTGGACAGGCTTGAAATTATCAGGTTTTCAGGTTATACGGCTGAAGAAAAAAAGCATATAGCCAAAGACTTTATAATTCCGAAACAGCTTGAAGAGCACGGATTGAAAAAAGAAGAGTTTATTTTGAAAGACGATGCTCTTGACGTTATAATAAAAAATTACACGCATGAAGCCGGCGTAAGAAACTTAAGCAGGGAAATTGCAAACCTTTGCAGGAAAATCGCGAAAGACCTTGCTTTTGATAAAGACATAAAAGTTATAACGGTAACGGCAGAAAATATTAATAAGTATTTGGGCGTTCCTGTTTATGAAAGGGAACGTATAGCCGAAAATGATATCGGGGTAGTTACGGGGCTCGCGTGGACTGAAGTAGGCGGAGAAACCCTGACCATAGAAGTTAATAAGATGAAAGGGAAAGGTTCGCTTGTTCTTACCGGAAAACTTGGCGATGTTATGAAAGAATCCGCGCAGGCGGCATTAACTTACGTACGTTCATCAGCGGAAAAATTAGGAATAGATGAAAACATATTCAGAGAAACCGATTTCCACGTGCACGTCCCTGAAGGCGCTGTGCCTAAAGACGGCCCGAGCGCCGGTATTGCGCTTGCAACGGCTCTTGCTTCCGTCTGTATGAATAAATCCGTAAAAAAGAAACTTGCCATGACCGGCGAAGTAACTTTACGCGGTAGAGTTCTTACAATCGGCGGCCTTAAAGAGAAAGTTCTGGGCGCTTACAGAGAAGGCATTAAAACCGTATTGTTCCCGGAAGGCAATAAAAAAGATTTAGCGGATATTCCTGAAAATATAAAGAAAAAAGTTGAAATGATACCTGTTTCGCATATGGATGAAGTCATTTCTCTTGCTATAGAAAAACTGCCGGCAAATAACTGCGCCTGCGATGACAAAAAAACAAAAAAAATAAATAAAAAGCATGGAGGAAACAAAAAATGAAGAAACAGTATCTTTTAACGCCGGGGCCTACGCCTATTCCGCCAAATGTAGCGCTTAAGGAAGCATTGCCTATCCTGCATCATCGCACAAGCGAATTTGCGGAAATTTATAAAGATGTTGCTGAAGGTTTAAAGTATGTATTCCAGACAAAAAATGATGTTTATATGCTTGCGGCTTCGGGAACAGGTGCCATGGAAATGGCTGTTGTCAACCTTTTAAGCGCAGGCGATGAGATTATAGTGGCGAGTTGCGGTAATTTCGGCGACAGATGGAAAAAAATTGCCGAAACTTACGGCGTTAAAGTAACTTCGGTTTCAGTTGAATGGGGGAAAGTAGTAGTTCCCGCTGAAATAGAAAAAGCACTTAAAGCAAACCCGAATATTAAAGCTGTTTATACGACATTTACCGAAACATCAACCGGCGTTGCAAACGATATTAAAGCCATCGGCGACATTGTTGCCAAAACAAACGCTGTTTTGGTTGTAGATACGATTTCTGGGCTTGCTGGACAGGAATTCAAAACCGACGAATGGCACGTTGACGTAAATGTCTGCGGTTCCCAAAAAGGTTTTATGCTTGCCCCCGGTCTTGCTTTTATATCAATGAGCGAAAAAGCATGGAAACTTGCGGAATCTTCAAAACTCCCTAAATTTTATTTTGATATTAAAAAATACAAAAAATCATATACTACAAATGAAACGCCTTTTACGCCCCCGGTTACTCTTATAGTTTCTTTGCAGGAAGCTATAAAAATGATTAAAGAGAAAGGCATTGAAAATATGTGGAATGACTATAAACTTCTCGCGAAAGCGGCAAGAGCTGGAATGAAAGCTTTAGGCCTTGAACTTTTCGGCGAAGTGCCTTGCGAAGTAGTTACAAGCGCATTAGTGCCAGAAACTATCGGAGGCAAGATAGTGAAAACTTTAAGGGAAAAATACGGCGTTTCGATCGCAGGCGGACAAGGCGATTTGAAAGGCAAAATAATAAGATTTGCTCATATGGGCTATATCGGTAAAGCTGATTTGCTTGTTGGTTTTTCCTGCCTTGAAATGGTTTTAGTGGAACTTGGCATGAACATTGAAAAAGGAAAAGCCGTTGCTGCGGCGGAAGAAGTTTTAATAAAAGGATAATTTAAGACAGATATCAATGAATAGAGAATAATTAGAACTCAATTATTCTCTATATCATTTTAAGAGGATGAAACAATGTATAAAATTTTAATGACTTATGACAACATGGAAGGGCTTGACGCGCTGCTTGCAAATAAAGAGTTTAAAATTGAAGTTCATAATAAACCGTCACCTGAAGATTTTAAAAAGCTTATTAAAGATTATGATGGGCTTTTAATACGTTCCGAAGTTAAGGTGACAGCTGAAATAATTGAAGCTGCAGAAAAACTTAAATTTATCGGCCGCGCCGGGACAGGCGTGGACAATGTTGATAAAGCCGCCGCGACCCAGAAAGGCATTGTTGTCGCAAACGTCCCCGGCGGAAATACAATATCCGTCGCCGAACATACCGTAGGCCTTGTTCTTTCGATGGCAAGAAGCCTTCCCGAAGCGTGCGCTTCCATGAAGGGCAAAAAATGGGAAAAGAAAAAATTTATGGGTAACGAAATATTCGGTAAAACCCTAGGGCTTATAGGCCTTGGCAGAATCGGTACCGAAGTTGCCAAAAGGCTTATCTCTTTTGGCATGAAAGTTGTTGCGTACGACCCATTTGCAAATGCTGATATCGCAAAAAGCTACGGAATAGATTTAACGTCTCTTGACGGTGTTTTTAAACAGTCAGATTATTTGTCTATACATTCTCCGCTTACTGATGAAACAAGGGGAATGATAAATACAGCCAATATTGCGAAAATGAAAGAAGGCGTCAGAATAGTTAACTGTGCCAGAGGCGCCATTATTAATGATAAAGACTTGGCGGAAGCCGTAAAATCCGGAAAAGTCGCAGGCGCGGCGCTTGACGTTTTTGTAAAAGAACCGCCTGAAGACTGGAGCCTTATAGAGACTGAAAATATTATAGCTACGCCTCACCTTGCTGCTTCTACAGAAGAAGCGCAGGTTAAAATTGCCGTTGAAATGAGTGAAGTTATAATTGATTTCTTTACAAAAGGCCTTATAAGAAATGCCGTAAATATTCCTACTGTGGATTGGGAAACATATAAAAAGATGATGCCTTATGTCGATCTTGCTTCTAAAATCGGTTCTTTCCAGGGGCAAATAGCAGAAGGCGGTATTCAGGAAATTGAAATAAGCTACTGCGGTAACATCGCCAGTTTTAACACCAATTCTTTGACTGTCGCGTATTTGCAGGGCCTTCTTACGCCCATCCTTGATATAAAAGTAAATTTTGTTAATGCCACCGTAATCGCGAAAGAAAGAGGCGTTAAAATAAAAGAAGCAATTGTGCACAACTGTGATGATTACGCGGGGCTTATTCTTGCGAAAGTTCAAACCGACAAAGGTAGGGTGACAATGTCCGGTACAATGTTCAGCGATAAAAATCCTAGAATCGTAAATATTAACGGCTTGGTTGTGGATGTTATGCCGGTTGCCGGAAAAATAATGATTGTCAACGATGACAAGCCTGGCGTTGTAGGCAAAGTCGGCGCAGTACTCGGCGATAATAGCGTTAATATAGCAGGAATGAATGTTGGAAGAAAAGATGCGGGTGGGGAAGCGTTAACAATAATTGAAGTTGACAGCGAAGTTTCAAATGAAGTTATTGAAAAGCTTTCTAAAGTTCCCGGAGTAAAAAGAGCAAAATACGTAGCATTGTAAATAAATGCGTTAAAAAAGGGCATCGGATTTAAATCCCGTGCCCTTTTTTATATGTGATAGGATTTAATTGTTTCTGTCGTAGCTGCATTCTCTTTTTTTTTATTGTGTTCTTTGCGGTATTGATTATTCCTGCTGCCGGCGCAGATTTTATGTTTTTTTTCTATTTCATTTTTTTGGCTTTTCTCTAATAAAAATATACTGATACGAATATGTATAAAAATAATTAAAAAAGTTTTTAAATCGTTTTACACGGGAAAAAGTATGACTATAAAAAAGTTCCGAATAAAAAATAAAAAAATAATTTTTTCTATTGTTTTGTTTTCCGCAATAGCGTTTGTATATGGCAAAACGCTTAATTATGATTATGTTTATTTTGATGACGACAGGCTTGTTTTGGATAATTATGATTTAATTTCTGATTATAAAAAGATTCCTGCTTTTTTCACAAAGTCAGTATTTAACTCAAAAGAAGAGTTGTTTTACAGGCCCTTGCTAACTTTGTCATTTTCAATTGATGCTATGATATCAGGAAAAAACCCGTTCATGTATCATTTTACAGGTCTTTTGCTGCATTGCATTTCTGTGTTTTTACTATTTGTTTTTTTTAGAAAACTCAATTTTGATGAAAATTTTTCCATGTTATTCACGCTTTTATTCGCCGTTCATCCGGCGTTTGGGCATGCAGTGGCATGGATTCCAGGAAGAAATGATACTTTGCTGACTGTCGCATTGCTCTTAACGTTTATTTTTACTCTGGATTACTTTGCATCCGGTAAAAAGAATAAATATAAGCTTTTGCTTGCGATGATTTCTTTTTTTGCTGCCATGTTCATTAAAGAAACTTCCATAATTATGTTGGCTATGGCTCCGTTATTTATTTATGTGTTCTGTAAAAATCCGAAAAAAGCAGATTATCTGAAGATATTCTTTTTTATGCTTTTAATCGTGTTTTTATATATGATTTTAAGAAACTATGCTGTTGGCGGACAGGGTAAAGAAGCTTTCGCCATAATGAAATGGTTTAAAAGTATTTTCCAATCCATGAATGCATATTTTATTTACATTGAATATCTGATGATACCATCCCGCATTTATGTTATACCTGAATTAATTCCGTTAAATTATTTATCAATAGTTTCATTAATATTTTTATCCGTGCCGCTGATTGCCTCTTTATTTTTTGCGACAGGAAGGAAACATATAATATTGTTTGGGTATATTTGGTTTTTTACATTTCTTTTGCCAACGCTTGTCCTTTCTGATAATTACTGGTATCCGCACAGACTGTATTTTGCTTCCATAGGAATAATAATAGCGTTTATAGAGTTTGTTGCCGGTATGACGCAAAAAAATCCCGGAGTAAAAAAATTTTTACTTTTTCTTATTATATGCATGATTTGTATATTTATCTCTTTTGCGTATGTTAATGTAAACAGTTTTAAAAATAATGATGTGTTTGTATCAAGTGCGCTTAAAGAGCAGCCGGAATCTTCATTAGTAAAGGTGCTTGTTTCAAAATATTACGCAAAAAACGGTTTATTTAAAGATGCCCTTAATGTGATGATGCAGGTTAAACCGGACAAAACAGGGCAATACAGCAAGCACTACGCTGAATTATTAATATATATTTATGCCGTAAACGGAATGTATGATGAAAGTGAACATATAATACATCAGATGCTGGCTATTTTTCCTGAAAATGAAGTATCTCTTGAAAATTTGAGTGAAATATATTTTCTTCAAGGCAGATATAAGGAAGCTTTGGCTTTGACTGAGAAACTTCAAAAAATAAGGCCCGAAAGAAAGGCGTATATGGAAAGATACCAGAAAATTAAAGATGCTATGGCGCAAAACTAAAAAAATATTGTAAATATAATATGTTTTTGTTTTTACAGCTTCATTTTATCTTGACAATTTACCCAAAAAACGCTAAAATTAAACTTAATTTTTATTGAAAAATAAACATATTTTCTATTTAGGAGACGTTTTATGGCACACAAAATTACGCTTATACCTGGAGACGGCACGGGCCCAGAAATTACGGAAGTAACAGCGAAAGTTGTTGAAGCTACCGGCGTTAAAATTGATTGGGAAATAGCACATGCGGGCGTTGATATAATGGAAAAAGAAGGAACCCCTCTTCCGCAGAGCACTTTAGACTCCATAGCAAAGAATAAAGTCGCGCTTAAAGGCCCTATCACTACGCCGATCGGCACAGGTTTCCGCTCCGTAAACGTAGCCATAAGAAAAGAGCTTGACTTGTATTCATGCTTGAGGCCATGCAAAACGTATAAAGGCGTAAAATCAAAGTACGATAATATAGATTTGGTTGTTGTAAGGGAAAATACCGAAGATTTATATGCCGGAGTAGAGTTTCCTGAAGACAGCGCTGAATCAGAAGAAATTATAAAAATATCTAAAAATAAAATAAGAGAGCACTCCGCGATATCGATTAAGCCTATTTCGGCTTTTGGAACGGAGAGGATAGTCAGATTTGCTTTTGATTATGCCGTAAAACATGACAGAAGAAAAGTAACTGCTGTAACAAAAGCTAATATAATGAAATGTACCGACGGACTTTTTTATAAAGTCGCAAGGGAAGTCGCAAAAGAATATGAGGGCAAAATAGAGTATGAAGAAAGGTTGATAGACAATATGTGTATGCAGCTTGTGCAGAAACCGGAACTTTATGACGTTATAGCGCTTCCCAACCTTTACGGCGATATTTTGTCAGACCTTTGCGCCGGTTTAGTGGGCGGTTTAGGCGTTGCTCCCGGAGCTAATTTTGGTAAAGACATAGCGGTTTTTGAGGCGGTTCACGGTTCAGCCCCCAAATACAAAGGAATGAATAAGGTAAACCCTACCGCTTTGATTCTTTCGGCAAAGCTTATGCTTGATTATATAGGCGAAAGTGCCGCGGCGTTCAGACTTGAAAAAGCCGTTTCTGACGTTATCGCTGAAAAAAAACATGTAACTTACGATTTGGGCGGAGTTGTGGGAACAAGAGAAATGGGGCAGGCTATAATTAATAAGTTGAAATAAACAATGGAAAGAACCTGCGTAATAATTAAGCCGGACGGAGTATGTAAAAAGGTTTCCGGAGACATAATCAAAAGATTTGACGCGGAAGGGCTTAAGCTTACCGCTATGAGAATGGTAAAACCCGAAAGAGCCGTTATTGAAGCTTTTTACGCCGTACATAAAGATAAGGATTTTTTTATACCGCTTGTAAATTTTATGTGTTCTGCCCCTTTGATAGTTATGGCGTGGGAAGACGAGGGCGCCGTATCAAAGGTAAGGAAAATAATCGGCGCGACAAACTCGAAAGACGCTGCGGAAGGAACGCTTAGAAATATGTTTGGAACCGACGGACGAAAAAACATTGTCCACGCTTCCGACAGCCCGGAAAACGCTCAGAAAGAGCTGGCTGTCTTTTTTTCTGAAAAAGATTTTATGAAATATAATTATAATGACTGGAAGGAATAAAAAATGAAAGTATTGGTTGTAAACTGCGGATCATCTTCGGTAAAATACACGCTTTTCAAGATGGATACCGAAAAAAAAATTGCGTGGGGAATAGTAGAGTGCATAGGCTTGCCGGAGGCTTACTATAAAAGGCAGACTGTCGGCACTGAAGAAAAAGAAGACGCAGTAAAAGTCACAAATCATACGGACGCGGTAGAACTTATAATTAAAGATTTGATGGACAAAGAAACCGGCAGCATAAAAAATATAGATGAAATTGCGGTTGTAGGGCATAGAATAGTGCACGGCGGCGATAAATTTTCAAAATCGGTTCTCGTTGATGAAGACGTAAAAAAAGGCTTAAAAGAATGTTTTTCAATAGCGCCGTTGCATACTCCGGGCCATTATGCCGGTATTTTGGCGGTAGAAAAAATGCTTCCCGGCATTCCTTCGGTTTTAGTGTTTGACACGGCTTTCCATCAGACAATACCGGATTACGCGTATATGTACGCCCTTCCCTATGAATATTATGAAAAAGACCATATAAGAAAGTACGGTTTCCACGGAACTTCGCACAACTATGTTTCCAAAAGAGCCGCGATTATGCTTGAGAAGCCAATAGACAGCTTAAAAATTATTACCTGCCATTTAGGCAACGGCAGCAGCCTTGCTGCAATTGAATTCGGCAAAGTTATAGATACTTCAATGGGTTTTACGCCTTTGCAGGGCGTTGTAATGGGATCCAGGTGCGGCGATATAGATCCGGCAATAATTCCTTATATTATTAATATGAACCCTGAAATGAAAGATCCTGAAGCGCTTAATGTCCTTATGAACAAAAAAAGCGGACTTTTGGGCATATCCGGTCTTTCCGGAGATATGAGGACTATAGTCAAAGCTGTAGCGGCAGGAAATAAAAAAGCAAAACTTGCGTTTGAAATGCTCTGTTACAGCGTTAAAAAGTATATAAGCGCGTATTTTGGCATATTAAACGGCATTGACGGTCTTGTCTTTACTGCGGGAATCGGTGAAAATTCTCCTTCAGTCAGGGAAAAAATATGCCAGCATTTATCGGCTCTCGGCATTGAGATAGACACAGATATTAACAATGAGCCTTCAAGCAGCGAAAGATTTATTTCAACCCCAAACTCAAAAGTCAAAGTTATGATAATACCCACAAATGAAGAACTTATGATTGCAAGGGAATCCAAAAGGGTATTGACAAACGAATAGACAACATTTTATAATCTGGTACTTGTATTTATGAAGCAATTAATTATTAATTCAACTGATTTTTTGAAAAATGAAACGCTTGAAATACGCGTTGATAAGTTTGAAGATGACATAGGTTTTCCTTCAAATATATCTGTCAACCTCGAAGTAACAAAAGTATCAGATGACAAAGTGCATGTAAACGGTGCAATAGAAGGTTATGTTAATACGGAATGCGCCCGCTGCCTTTCTGCTTACCGGCACCCCATAGAAATTTATATGGAGTGCGATATGGATATTCTTGGCGGAGAGATAGATATAAGCGATGAAATACGTCAGAGAATAGTGCTGGATTTGCCAGTAAAGCCGCTGTGCAATACCGAATGTTTGGGCATATGCGCAAAGTGCGGCAAACACAATACAGAGCATGATAAGTGCTCTTGCGAAGAAAAACAAAGCGAAGAATTTAATAAAGAAAGATGGAAAGTTTTATTTAACCAGAAAAACAACAAATAACCGGAGGAAGTAAAAATGCCAAATCCAAAAAGAAAACACACCCCGCACCGCAGGGATTCAAGAAGATCTGCGAATTCAAAACTCGATGCTCCTAATGCGAGCAAATGCTCAAATTGCGGCGCGCCAAAAATGCCGCATAAAGTCTGCGCTGAATGCGGATTTTATAACGGCAAACTTATCGTTCCAAGAAAAGTAAAGAAGTCAGCTGAACAAAACCAACAACAAGAGGCTTCCAAATAAAATGAAAATTGCACTCGATGCAATGGGGGGAGATAATGCGCCTGTTTCCACAGTGGAAGGCGCCATTCTCGCTGCCAAAGGGTCTGACCATAAGGTCTTGCTTGTCGGCCCGGAGAAAATAATTGCAGAAGAGCTTTTGAAACACCAAAAAAAGCATAATATTACGTCGTTAGACATTGAAATAATCAACGCAACTGAAGTTATCGGGATGGATGAGCATCCCGCTAAAGCCGTAAGGCAGAAAAAAGACTCTTCTTTATCCGTTTCCGCTAAACTTGTCGCGGAAGGAAAGGCTGATGCTTTTGTATCTATGGGAAATTCCGGGGCAGCAATGGCCGCGGCCCTTTTTTATCTTAAAAGAATAGAAGGTGTTTTAAGACCTGCTATTTCTACCGTTTTTCCTACGGTAAACGGAAGCTGCATAATAGCTGACGCTGGCGCTAATGCGGACTGTAAACCTGAACATCTTTTGCAGTTTGCGATTATGGCAAGCCTGTACTACGAGAAAGTTGCCGGTGTGGAAAGGCCCAGAATAGGGCTTGTTTCTATTGGCGAAGAGTCAAGCAAAGGGAACGAGCTTACTCTTGAAGCTTTTGAACTTCTCAAAAAAACTGATTTAAACTTTGTAGGTAATATAGAAGGAAGGGACATTCCTGCAGGCAAGGCCGATATAGTTATATGCGACGGTTTTGTAGGAAATGTTATACTGAAATTCGGCGAAGGTCTTGCCGGAATGATGCTGAAACTTGTAAAACAAGGGCTTAAAAAACATCCTATTGCGTGGGCATCACTGCCTTTTCTGTGGATGGCTCTGAAAGATTTAAGAAAAAAAGTTGATTACAATGAAGCCGGCGGCGCCCCGTTGCTTGGGGTTGATGGCGTATGCGTAATCGGTCACGGCAGATCTGAAGGAAAGGCCGTAAAAAATGCGATTCTTGCAGGTGCGAGAGCGGCTGAGCATGACGTTACAAATGAAATAAAGGAAGCGATTGCAAAGTACGCTGTTTAATGCAAGGAATGGTATTATAATAATGAATAAAAAATTTGGCGTAAAAATTTTAGGGACAGGTTCATATTTCCCTAAAAAAGTTCTTACAAATAAAGATTTAGAAAGTATTGTGGATACGTCTGATGAATGGATAACCACAAGGACAGGCATAAAAGAAAGGCATATAGCCGCAAAAAATGAAACTACGTCAGACCTTGCGTATCAGGCTTCGCTTGAAGCTTTGAAATCAGCAAACATTAAGCCTGAAGAAATTGATTTGATTCTGCTTGCGACTGCCACTCCCGATATGTTTTTTCCTTCAACCGCATGTTTACTCCAAAACAAACTCGGCATAAAAGAATCTCCCGCTTTTGATTTATCCGCTGCCTGCACGGGCTTTATATACGGACTTTCAATAGCTAAAGCGTATATAGAATCAGGAATGTATAAAAATATACTTCTTGTAGGCGTGGAAACGCTCTCAAAATTTACGGATTGGACAGACAGAAATACATGTGTTTTATTCGGCGACGGCGCCGGCGCAATGATTTTGTCTGCATCGGAAAAAAACGATGATATGCTTTCCGTGTTTTTAGGAGCAGACGGTTCTTATCATGATTTGCTTTTCATGCCCGGAGGCGGCTCGGCATGTCCTGCGACCGTTGAAAGCGTCAATGAAAAAAAACATACAATAAAGATGGCAGGTAAAGAAGTTTTTAAAGTTGCCGTAACAAAGATGGGGCTTGCAGCTGAGAAAGCTTTAGAACTGGCAGGAAAAAAACCGGAAGATATTACTCTTTTTATACCTCACCAGGCCAATATGAGAATTATTGAAGCTGTAGCAAAAAAGCTTGATGTTTCAATGGGAAAGGTATTTGTAAATATACACAAAACAGGCAATATATCCGCAGCTACCACAATAACAGCCCTTGATGAAGCGCTTAAAACAGGTGCGCTTAAAACAGGCGATTTAGTTGAACTTGTAGCTTTTGGCGGCGGTTTTACTTGGGGCGCGGCAGTTCTCAGAATCTAAATACACATATATATAATGTATAGAGGTATATGAAATGGCTAAAATAGCATTGATGTTTCCGGGGCAAGGCTCGCAAACCATAGGAATGGGAAAAGACTTATATGACAAATACCCTAAAGCCAAAGAAGTGATAGATTTGGCAGGGGATGAACTTAAAAAAATTATATTTGAAGGCCCTGAAGAAACTCTTAAACTTACGAAATACACACAGCCGGCTATTTTTATAGTAAGTATGGCCGCTTCCGAAGTGTTTAAAGAGAAATTTGATATGTCGAAACACGAATTTGTCGCCGCAGGGCACTCGCTTGGCGAATATTCCGCTCTTTGCGCCGCAGGTTTTTTTAGCATAGCTGACGGTTTGGCGATGGTAAAAGCAAGAGGCGGCTATATACAGGAAGCTTCCGAAGCAAATCCCGGAACAATGGCGGCGATAATGGGTATGGAAAAAGCTGCTGTTGAAGATGTCTGCAGGCAGGCTTCTTCTTTTGGAGTATGCGAAGCGGTCAATTTCAATTCTCCCGGACAGATTGTAATAGCCGGAACAGCTGAAGCTATAAAAAAAGCCGTTGAACTTGCAACGGCGGCAGGAGCCATGAAATGCGTTATTTTAAATGTTTCCGGCCCCTTTCACTCTTCTCTTATGTCCCCCGCGGCGGACAATATGGCTAAAGAACTTGAAAAATATACATTTAAAACCCCTTCTTTCGGTGTTTATACTAATTGTGATGCCGAATTTACAACTGACAACTCCATAGTAAAAGAAAAACTTGTAAAGCAGATAAAAAGCGCTGTTAAATGGGATGAAAGCATACAGCACATTATTTCCGCAGGTTTTGATAAATTTATCGAAATCGGTCCGGGAAAGGTGCTTTCGGGCCTTTTGAAAAGAATAGACAGATCTAAAAAAGCATTGAATATTGAAGATGAATCAAGTTTGCTGAAAGCAATAGAAACAATTAACAGTTAACAAATAGCAATTAAGGAGATATTAAAAATGAGACTTAAAGGTAAAATAGCGGTTATAACGGGTTCAGCCCAGGGAATCGGAAAATCAATTGCCGAGACATTTGCGGCAGAAGGCGCTAATTTGGTAGTATCCGATATTAACGCGGAATTATCGCAAAAAACGGCTGATGAAATAAAAGCAAAATACGGCGTTGAAACCATAGCTGTCGCCGGAAACGTTGCAAAACTTGAAGACTGCGAAAATCTCGTCAAAGCCTCGCTTGACAAATTTTCCAAAATAGATATACTAATTAACAATGCCGGAATAACGAAGGATAATCTTGTTCTTAGAATGACAGAGGCAGAGTGGGATGCGGTCATAGCCGTAAACCTCAAAGGCGTGTTCAACTGCATAAAAGCCGCAAGCAGGCCGATGCTTAAGCAGAGGCAGGGAAGAATAATTAATATCGCTTCCGTTGTAGGCGAAATGGGAAATGCCGGACAGATAAATTATTCCGCTTCAAAAGGCGGAGTGATTGCAATGACAAAAACCTGCGCTAAAGAGTTTGCGTCAAGAAATATACTTGTAAACGCTATTGCCCCGGGTTTTATCCGCACCGCGATGACAGAAGTTTTGAGCGATGAAGCTAAAAAAGCAATGTCAGATATGATACCGCTTTCCAGACTTGGCGAACCTTCAGACATAGCAAACGCGGCTTTGTTTTTTGCAAGCGACGATTCGTCATACATAACAGGCCATGTCCTTTCCGTTAACGGCGGAATGTACATGTAATAAAGAAGCAAAAAGCGGATAAAACCTCATAAAAAACAAATAAGAAGTTGAAAAATTAAAGGGGGACGTACAAAATGGCAGATTTCGAAGCTAGAGTAAAGGAAATTATTGTTGAACAGTTAGGTGTAGATCCGGCTGAAGTAGTCACAGGCGCATCTTTCGTTAACGATTTAGGTGCAGATTCATTGGACACAGTGGAACTTGTAATGGCTTTTGAAGAAGAATTCGGCATTGAAATTCCTGATGAAGAAGCGGAAAAAATTCAGACTGTCAGCAACGCGGTTGAATATATTAAAGCTCACGCAGCAAAATAAATTTATTGCTTAAGGCATTACAATGAAAAAAAGAATAGTAATAACCGGAATAGGCGTAATTACGCCTATAGGTACTGGAAATGCTGAGTTTACCCAGGCTCTTAAAGATGGTAAATCAGGTATTTCTGCCATAGAGCATTTTGATGTCACTAATTTTCCTGCTAAAATCAGCGGTTATATCAAAGATTTTAACGCGGAACAGTTTATTGACAAAAAAAAGGCCAAAAGAATGGCAAGGTTTACGCAGATTGGAACATCAGCAGCAAAACTTGCTATTGAAGACTCCGGACTTGACCTCTCGAAAGAGGATATGTCTAGAATCGGAGTAATAACAGGCACCGGTATGGGCGGTTTAGACGTAATCGAAGAAGAAGAAAAGACTTTGCTTGAAAAAGGCCCCAAAAGGGTAAGCCCTTTTCTTATTCCTATGATTATTACAAATATGCTTCCCGGAGAAATAGCCATACAATACGGTTTTACCGGTCCGAATTATGCTGTCACAAGCGCTTGTTCATCAGCTAACCACGCTATGGGCGACTCTTTGAATATGCTTAGAAACGGATATGCAGATGTTATGATTTCCGGCGGCGCGGAAGCTGTAATTACGCCGCTAGGACTTGCAGGATTTTGCAATATGAGGGCTGTTTCACAGGCAAATGACGAACCCACAAAAGCCTCAAAACCTTTCGACGCAAACCGTGACGGTTTCGTTATGGGTGAAGGCGCCGGAATAGTCGTGCTTGAAACTCTCGAACACGCGCTCGCAAGAGGCGCAAAAATATACGCGGAACTTGCCGGATACGGAGCTTCAGATGATGCTTATCATATGACAGCGCCCGACCCTGAAGGCAAGGCTGCGATACTTGCGATGGAAAAAGCCATAGAAGACGCCGGCATTTCTAAAGATGAAATAGATTATATAAACGCCCACGGAACTTCGACAAGCCTTAACGATAAAATCGAAACGTTTGCGATAAAAAAAGTTTTTGGCGATAAAGCGTATAAAATCCCTGTTTCATCAACAAAGTCAATGACAGGCCATCTTTTAGGCGCAGCAGCAGGAGTGGAACTTGCCGCAACGGTTTTATCGATGCAGGCGGATTTCATACATCCGACTATCAACTATCAGACTCCGGATCCTGAATGTGATTTAGACTATGTCCCGAATACCGCAAGAAACCAGCAGATTAACTGCGCTCTTTCAAATTCGCTGGGATTTGGCGGACATAATTCGACAGTAGTCATAAAAAAGTATGTTAAATAAAAGTCTCGAAAAACTTCAAAAGGTTATTGAATACCAATTCAATAACCTTGAAGTTTTAATAACGGCTCTTACGCATAAATCGTACGCGGCGGAGGCAGGACAAAAAGATTACAATGAGCGGATGGAGTTTCTCGGAGACAGTATTTTATCCGCAATTGTCGCAGAAAACCTTTACGGCAGATACCCCGGCGAAACAGAGGGAAAACTCTCCCAGCTAAAATCTCAAATCGTTTCGGCTCAGAATTTAAGCGGTTGGGCTAAAGAAATAAGCCTAGGAAGTTTTATTTCTTTGGGTAAAGGTGAGGATACAAAAACTGCAAGAGAAAGGGAAAGTTTGCTGTGCGACGTTTTTGAAGCTGTTGTAGGCGCCGTTTATCTTGACGGCGGTTTTGAAAACGCAAAAAAGTTTGTTTTAAAATTTTTAGAAAAGCAGAAAGATATCATTATTACGGATTACAAAAGCCGGCTTCAGGAATTTGCTCAATCCGAGTACAAAGAGCTCCCTGAATATGAAATACTAAAAGAACTCGGGCCCGATCACGACAAAAAATTTGAAGCCGCAGTTTACGTGAAAAAAAAGCTTTTGGGCAGAGGCAGCGGGCATTCTAAAAAAGAGGCCCAGCAGTCCGCGGCGCAAAAAGCTATGTTAAATATAAAAAAAACAAACAAATCTAAGGAGCTTTAAGATGGCAATGGACTATTTTTTGTCTGAAGAAGAGCAGATGATGATTGAAACCGCAAGAACCATTGCGGTTGAAAAAATGAAACCGGTAAGAGAGCATTATGACGAAACAGAAGAATTTCCGTGGGAAATCGTAAAAGAATTCGCGCAGGCGGATCTGTGCGGGGTTTATATTCCAGAAGAGTACGGCGGATTCGGCAAAGGCATTATGGGTTTGGTCTTGGTCGTTGAAGAGCTTTGCAAAGTTGATGGCGGAATTGCTTTGTCTCTTGCCGCAACGGCGCTCGGCACGCTTCCTATCCTTGTAGCCGGCAATGAAGCTCAAAAGAAAAAATATCTTCCGGATATAGCTTCAGGTAAAAAACTTGCGGCTTTCGGTTTGACCGAAGCGGAAGCGGGTTCAGACGCAACAGGAATGAGAACCACAGCTGTTAAAGACGGCGACTATTATATATTAAACGGTACAAAATGTTTCATTACTAACGGCGGCGACGCTGAAACATACACCGTTTTTGCTAAAACCAATCCTTCCAGAGGCGCGAGAGGCATATCCTGCTTTATACTTGAAAAAGGAATGCCTGGTTTTGAATTTGGTAAAAAAGAAAAGAAAATGGGTATAAAAGCTTCTTCAACGAGAGAGCTTATATTTAATAATTGCAAAGTGCACAAAGACCAGCTTTTGGGCAAAGAAGGACATGGTTTGATGATTGCCCAGGCAACTTTGGATAATTCACGCCCCGGCGTAGCAGCGCAGGCGCTCGGAATAGCAGCGGGAGCTTTGGACGAAGCGATTGCTTACGCGAGAAAAAGAGTACAGTTTGGACAGGCAATTGCTTCATTCCAGGGAATACAGCATATGCTTGCCGATATGGCAACTGAAGTTGAAGCGGCAAGATGCCTTCTATATACGGTTGCAAGAAACATAGATAAAGGCACCGGGCAGAGAACCAGCAAAGAATCCGCGATGGCAAAGCTTTACTGCTCTGAAGTGGCGATGAAAGTTACGACAAATGCAGTGCAGATTTTCGGCGGATACGGATACTGCAGGGAATATCCTGTCGAAAAGATGATGAGAGACGCAAAAATTACGACTCTTTATGAAGGTACAAGCCAGATTCAGAAAAATGAAATTGCTTTGAACCTTATAAAAGAATCAGCGGCAAAATCGAAGTAAAAAAATATAAAATAAATAAATCGCGGGGTTGACGAAAGACAACCCCGCGATTTATAAAATAACAAAACCATATTGTTTAAGCCGTTTAGCGGCTTTACAATGGCAGGTGAGGAAAAAATGAATATTATCGTTTGCATTAAGCAGGTTCCTAATACTACAAACGTACAAATTGACGCGGAAACAGGCAGGCTGAAAAGGGAAGGCGTAGAATCTATTATCAACCCTTTCGATGAATACGCGATAGAAGAAGGCGTAAGGCTTAAAGAAAGAGTAGGCGGCAAAGTCATAGTTGTTACTATGGGGCCTCCCCAGGCAGAATCGGCATTGAGGGAAGCTATTTCAAAAGGCGCGGATGAAGCTGTTTTGGTAAGCGACAGGGCATTTGGCGGAGCGGATACTCTTGCTACTTCTTATGCTTTGGCGTCAGCAATAAAGAAAATCGGCGATTACGGCGTAATATTTTGCGGTAAACAGGCAACAGACGGAGATACGGCGCAGGTCGGCCCTGGAGTAGCGGAAATGCTTGATATTCCCCACGTTGCATATGTTAAAAAAATTGAGGATATTAATGATAAATCAGTAAAAGTCGAAAGAATGATGGAAGACGGGTATGATGTTATAGAATCGCCGCTTCCTATCCTTATGACAGTCGTTAAAGAGATAAATACTCCGAGAGTTCCTTCTTTGAAAGGTAAAATGGCAGCGAAAAAAGCAGTTATAACTGTTTATGACGCGGCAGCAATAAACGCAGACACTCAAAGAACGGGCCTTAACGGTTCTCCAACGCAGGTTATGAAAATATTTACGCCTCCGCAGAGGGCCGGCGGAGAAAAATTTACCGGCGACGCGCAGCAGGTCGCCGCAGCATTGGTCAAAAAAATGTCTGAAAACGGTTTATTGTAATACACGCGGATAATAAATTTAAGAAGCACAGAAAATACGGGGGAAATACCAAAATGTCAAATTCGATAAAAGTGTTGGATAATAAATGCGTAGGCTGCAAAATGTGCGTTGACGCCTGCCCTTTCGGCGCTATTTCTATGACCGAAAGGCCGGAACATCCTAAAAAACAGCCTCTTGCGGTAATAGATTTAAATAAGTGCACTTACTGCGGTTCTTGCGTGGAAGCGTGCAAATTTAAGGCTATTGAGCTTGTAAAAAACGCTCCTAAAGTAGATATTAATAAAGATGACTATAAAGGCGTGTGGGTTTACGCGGAGCAGAGACACGGAGAAATTTCCAGCGTTGTTTTTGAACTTTTGAACGAAGGCAGAAGGCTTGCGGATAAATTAGGCGTCAGCTTGAGCGCGGTTTTGATAGGTTCGAACATTAAATCAAAAACGCAGGAACTTATTGAAAGAGGCGCGGACAAAGTTTATGTTTTCGACGACCCTGTTTTTACGGAGTTTCAGGATGATCCGTACAGCGCTATTTTAACGCAGCTTATACAGCAGGAAAAACCTGAAATAATATTGATGGGCGCTACTAATATCGGGCGTTCGTTTGCGTCAAGAGTCGCGGCGAGGATACACACCGGTTTAACCGCAGACTGCACTTCTCTTGAAGTCGATACGGAAAATAGAAACCTTTTACAGACAAGGCCGGCTTTCGGCGGAAATATTATGGCGACGATTCTTACGCCAAGACACCGTCCGCAAATGGCTACGGTCAGGCATAAAGTTTTCAAAGAAGCTAAAGCCGATAGTTCAAGAAAAGGCGAAGTTGTCGAACCAAAATTTGACGCAAAAACATTGATTAACAGAACAAAGTTTTTGGAATATGTTAAAGATGACAGCGCTCATGTAAATATTTCAGATGCGGATATTATAGTTTCAGGCGGAAGGGGCCTTGGCGGGCCTGACGGCTTTAAGCTTCTTCAGCAGCTTGCCGAACTTATAGGCGGCGCCGTAGGTTCTTCAAGAGCGGCGGTGGATTCAGACTGGATTCCATACTCGCACCAGGTGGGCCAGACCGGAAGAACGGTTGCTCCTAAAATATACGTCGCATGCGGAATATCAGGACAGATCCAGCATATGGTAGGTATGAGCTCGTCGGACGTAATTATTGCGATTAACAAAGACGGTACATGCCCTATGATGCAGACTGCTACTTATGCTTTGGAAGGCGATTTGTATGAAATAATTCCAAATATAATCAATGAAATAAAGAAAACAAGAACAGCATAAAACAGTCTATATTTTTACCAGACCAACCCCCCGGCACATAAACATGCAGGGGGGTGTTTTATTTTACACTTCAATTGCTAAAAACATATGAAAAATGATAGCTTTTTTGCTAAAAATTGATTATAATTACATCGTGTAAAATAAAAAAAATACCAATGAAAAAAACATTTTTATTTTTTCTTCTGATTCCGGCCTATTTAACGGGATGCTTGTGTGATAAAAAGCACATAGGCACATACCAATCTATTGATGACCAGTCACAAATTATATCCGCAGCAAACCAAACACCAGAGCAAGAGCAGCAGCCTGTAAAAACGCCAACAATCGCTTCCGAACCGGCGCAGGTAGTTTCTATTGCAAATATCAAAGATCCTAAATACAAGCGCGAATATATTCCAACGACGCCGCCTCCCAGAGCGGAAACGTATTTTGC